>JAKALF010000046.1 GCA_021813265.1 bacterium | reverse complement strand
ACTTCGGGCGTTTTTATTTTCTATTGACTTGCGACCTCTTTCCCCTATATACTGAAAATCACGTTATGTTAGCTATTAAACTTAGAAGAACAGGCAAAAAACACCAGGCATCATTTCGTATCGTGGTTTCGGAGAAACGTTCAAAGGTAAAAGGACGCTTTGTTGAAGATTTGGGATGGTTTAATCCAAGGAATGACGAGGTTCAGATGAATAATGAGCGGGCTTTATATTGGATGAAATCGGGAGCTCAACCCACCGATACTGTTCATAATATTCTTATCCGCGTTGGAGCTATTAAGGGCAAAAAAATCCCCGTGCACAGTATTTCAAAGAAAAAACAAGAAGAGATAGAAACAATTATTCCCGAAGCACAGGCTAAAACAACAGAAGAGCCTAAGACCGAAGAAGGAGAGGGATAATCAATATTATAAAATCAGATATTCAGAATGAAAGGTCGTTTTATAAAAGAATGAACTTCAGGATTACGGAATTATGTCAAATCCAGATCAGACATTCCTTGAATCTCTCGTGAAATCCATTGTCGATCATCCAGATGAAGTAAGGATTGATCGCAAGGTGGACGAGAGGGGAGTTCTCCTTTCCTTGAAGGTAAATGCGCAAGACATGGGACAGGTTGTCGGACGTCAGGGCTCAACCGCCAAGGCGATTCGTACTTTACTTCGTATCATTGGCGTTAAAAACAACGCTCACATTAACCTTAGAATCGAGGAACCGGAAGGATCCACTCATGAGAGGAGGCCCATGGGAGAAACCTCGGGATTTTAGTTTTTAAAAGAAATCCGCTCCTTTCCGGGAGCGGATTTTTTAGTATATGATGAATCTATATGAAACGATTTTATGTTATTTCCGCTTTTCCTCATATAATAGATTCGTATGTTAATGAATCTATCTTGAAAAAAGCTCAAGAAAAAAAACTCATACGTATCATACCTATTAACCTTAAAGATTTTGCTCTGGGGAGGCATCGCTCCATTGATGATAGTCCATATGGAGGAGGTCCCGGTATGGTTTTGAAGTTTGAACCTATCTCTAAAGCTATTCAATATGTGAAAAGGAAGATTGGGAAGAGTACAAAACGAAAGACTCGTATCATTCTTTTTTCGACGCGAGGAAGGGTATTTGATGAAAAAAATACTCGTCGTCTCTCAGTATACACGGATATTGTCTTTATCTGCGGACGGTACGAGGGTATTGATGAGCGCGTTGCGGAGCATATTGCGGATGAAGAGATTTCTATAGGATCATACATCCTTTCGGGAGGAGAGCTTCCCGCTATGGTTTTGATAGATGCGATCTCAAGAAAGATTCCGGGAGTTTTGGGGAAAAAAGAATCTCTTGAAGAGATCAAGGGATCATACCGCGTATATACAAAACCAGAATCTGTTACCATAACCAAGAATCAAAAAAAGAGAGTTCTTAAGGTTCCTAAAACGCTCCTTTCAGGGAATCATAAGAAGATTTCTATATGGAGGGGGAGGGATTTGTAGATTCTGGCTTTACAATATAGATATCTTTATATATACTTGAACCCGTTATATATGGAAACAGAAACAACCATGCACAATAACATGATCGCCGAAATGGCAGAGAGAGGCGTCATGTTTGGGCATAAGAAATCTAAAACTCATCCTCGTATGAAGCCGTACATCGGCGGAAACAAGAATGAAATCGAGCTTATTGATCCTGAGGCGACATTTTCGGGTCTTAAGGCGGCGATAGCGTTTCTTAAAGAAACCGTATCAAAAGGAGGTCTCGCGCTTCTTGTGGGAACGGAAGCTCCCGCGAAAGAAACCTTAAAGCATTTTGCTTCACTTTTTTCTTTCCCTTACGTTACAAACCGGTGGCTTGGGGGAACTCTCACGAACTTCAAGGTTATTCACGATCGTTTGAAATATTTTGAGGATTTGAAAGCTAAAAAGGAAAAGGGGGAACTCGCGAAATATACCAAGAAAGAACGCTCGGAGTTTGATGAAGAAATTGGAAAAATGACGATATCGTTTGGAGGACTTGCGAATCTCTCTCGTCTTCCCGACGCTCTTTTTGTTGTTGATATCACGACGCACGATACCGCTGTCCGCGAAGCTCGAAAATTGAAAATTCCCATTGTCGCGATTGTTGATACTAATGATGATCCAACCCTTGTTGACTATCCCATCTTCGCGAACGATCATAACAAGAAAAGTATTGAATGGGTATGTGAAAAAATCTTGGAAGAAGTGAAACTAGGAAAAACGGTACAAAAAAAAGAAGAACCAAAAGAACAACATGAAAGATGATATTGTGAAACTTCGTGAAAAAACAGGGGCCGGCGTCATGGAATGCAAGCGGGCTCTTGATGAAGCTAAGGGCGATATTAGCGCGGCGGAAAAGATCATTTTTAAACAGGGACTCGCGAAAGCGGAAAAGAAACAGGAACGGCAAACGAGTTCCGGCATGCTTCATGGATATGTTCATAATGATAGAGTCGGAGTTCTTGTTGACGTACGATGTGAAACCGATTTTGTGGTAAAGTCAGACCCATTTCGCGAACTGGTTCATAACATCGCGCTTCATATCGCGGGGATGAATCCTGAAAATGTGGAAAGCTTGCTTGCTCAGCCGTATGTAAAAGATCCTTCCATGACGATTGGGGAGCTTCTCAAGAAATCTATCGCGACTATTGGGGAAAATATGAAGATTGAGCGTTTTACGCGCTACGAGATTTAAGACATGCTTATCTTTATTTTGCAGATGGTCGTGATGATAAGTTT
>JAKALF010000019.1 GCA_021813265.1 bacterium | reverse complement strand
TTGATGAATTTCTCAAAGAAGCTGTATTTTCCGTCAGTGAGTTTTTAGATTATGTTAATACGTTTCTTAACTCCCGAAAAGTTTCCGTTCAAGGAGAAGTTACGGGAGCCAATATCCACCAAACGGGATTTTATTTTTCCATGAAAGACAAAGACGACGGAAGTGTTATGGACTGTTACATAAATCCCTTTATGTATCGAGGTCTCGGATTTTCCATTGAAGACGGAATGGAAGTAAAAGTTTCAGGAATTCCCAGTGTTTACAAAGCGAAAGGTAGATTCAGCTTTAGGGTTGAATCCGTCGAACTTGCCGGAGAAGGATCGTTAAAAAAAGCCTACGAACTTCTAAAGAAAAAGTTGGAAGAAGAAGGTCTCTTTAAACGAAAACGCCCTCTTCCCGAATTTATTTCTTCCATAGGAATCATCACGTCTAAAACGGGCGCGGTTATTGATGATTTTAGAAAAAACCTTTCTCCGCTCGGTATGAAACTGCATCTATATGATTCCCGAGTTGAAGGATTTAAAGCCGTTCCCTCGATTATAAAAGGCATAACATGGTTCAATACCCATATGCCCGCGCTTGATGTAATTGTTATCATGCGCGGAGGGGGAAGTTTGGAAGATTTGCAAGCATTCAATAATGAATTTGTGGCGCGCGCGGTTTTTTCTTCCTCTATCCCAACTCTATGCGCCATAGGACATGATCGAGACGTACCCATCGCGAGCCTTGTCGGAGATATAATGACTTCAACTCCTTCCATCGCGGCGGTTACGGTAAACGCTTCCTGGAACCGCCTTACAAAACGCATACCTATACTTGAAGTTTCCTTCCTTAACGCTTTTTCTTCTCTGTTACAATCAACCTATGAACATATTGCACGATCTCATAACATTATAGTGGGGGCGTTCAAACGGATTTTTTCATCTCTTGAATACGCCGAAGCCCGCGTCAAAAGAGGTTTTCGTCATATCGAGATCATATTGGAACAGATAAATCAAGTTGTTTTAAAGCGTTCCCACTTTCTTTCCGAGACATTTGAGCGTTTTTTGAATGAAATGGGATTTAAAATTAAAAAAGCGGAATCGTTCATTTCAGCCATGAATCCCGAGCGAAACCTACATCTTGGATATAGCATCGTTCGAAACAATAACGGAAAGATAATACGAAGCGTAAATGATATAACTCCGGGAGAAACCCTTAAAACAAAAACGGGTTCCGGTGAATTTACTTCAACCGTCCGTGATGTTATACTACCTTAAAATCATATGCCTACCAGAAAAACCAACATATCAGAATCATTGGGAAAACTTGAGGAAGTCGCTGAATGGTTTGAAAAACAAAAAGAAATTGATGTTGAGGAGGGGTTAAAAAAGGTAAAAGAAGGAGCCGCCCTTATCAAAGATTTAAAATCCCGACTAAAAGAAGTTCAAAACGAATTTAATGAAATAAAGAAAGATTTGGAGAAGGGAGAATAAAAGTTATTTTATACCCTTATTGTACTGGATCGTTCGAATTCAAAAGAAAAGTTGCCTATGATCTATTTTGTGCGACATGGAGAAAGCGAAGCGAACCAAAGAGGTGTTTTTGCGGGACAAAAAGAAGATTCTATTTTGACAGAAAAGGGAAAAGAACAAGCTCGCGCAACGGCTCAGGAAATAAAAAAAGAAAATCTTAAAATTGATAAAATCATTTCTTCGCCATTAAAAAGGGCTAAAGAAACCGCGGAAATCATCGCGAGTGAAATCGGCTTTGATATTCAAAATATCTCTTTTGATAAACGAGTTATTGAGTATGACATGGGAAGTCTTACGGGAACACCAATACATAAAATTTCATCTCTCGCTTTGATATCTGCTGAAAATGCCGAAAATGTAGATGATTTCCGCGGTAGAGTTTTTGAGTGCATAAAAGACCTTTCCAAAAATCCAAAAAATATCTTAATCGTTAGCCATGCGGGAGTTGGCAGGATTTTGGAGACAGTCAGGGAGAATATGGAAGCGAAACTATTTTATGATTTACCCGCTTATCCAAATGCTTCTGTAACTAAAATTGATTGGATTAACTAATTTTTGTATCTTGATTAAGTTGAGATTTCAATATTTCTGTATTGGTGGAATTTCCTCTTCTGCCGCGCCCTTACAAGAGGCCAAATTCTTTTTTGTCAATCATCACTTCTAAACTTTCACAAAATAGCAAAGCCAGTTTGTTTTTCGTTCGTCGTCTTCGGTATGTGTGTTCATTTTTACCACAGAAAAGCCGTTTTGCTCAAGCAGGTTTTTGAACTCACCTTGAGTATAGAACGAAAAATAACGGCCTATGCCTCCATATGTATTTTCCTCTATCATTCCTTCATCCATTCCATTTTCCTCTTTGACTGAGATAAAACCAATACCGCCGTTTTTGGTAATTCGTTTTGCTTCCCGCAAAACTCCCGCAATATCTTTTTTAGGAATGTGCAAAAAACTGGCGGCCGCCCAAAATCCGTCAAATTCTTCGTCTTGAAAAGTAGTTTTGCTAAAATCCATTTTTTGAAATTTTCCTTTTGGTACTCGTTCACTTGCCACTTTTAACATTCCTTCAGAAGCGTCTACGCCGGTGTAATCAAAGCCATGTTCCACAAAAACGGCGGCGTCTCGCCCAGCTCCACAACCGAGATCAACGACTTTTTTACCGTCAATGATACTTTTGTAAAAATCAAATTCTTCAATCCAAAAATGGGCAAAGTGATCTGCGCTGTAGCCGGAAGCGATTTTGTCATAAGTTTTAGTTGTTTTCTGTTTAACATCCATAATCAATTTTCTATTGGATAATTATCGTCCGCCGTGCTATAACGGGAAACCAAAAATGTTTTCTCAGGCAAAATCTTATCGTGATTGAGGTTTTGGTACAAAACGCCTTCTAAAATAACAAGTCAAGAAAAGCGCGATATTGGCCGATGTAATTGCGACCAAATAAGTAACTGTCAGTAAATTATATTCTTTTAGAGCTAATATCGCAAAAACATCTGACGCTGAAAACAAAATTCAGGAAACTAAAGTTTCGCTCCATGGATCTTTATATGATTTTCTAAAACTTGGAACATACCCGATTACATCAATCACTGAAACCACCAGTACAGAAATAAGGGGCTGATTTAATTACCACCAAACCACAATTGCCGCTAAAACCGCGATCAAAATAGTCGTGTCACTTTTGGTGATATTTTTTGTTCCATATTTTAATGAAAAAAGAAAAACGGCGATTATAAAAAGAATCCCGACTGTTAATAAATTCAAGACGCCCAAACCTCCACCGCCATACTAAATTCCTAAAACCGCGGTTCCTTGAGTAATTACCCAAATGAGCCAAGTATAGACATGGGGCTTTGTTTTTAACGAAAAAATGTCTTTTAAGTACGGAAAGAAAGCGATAACTCCTATAATTGTTGCGATTATGGTTGAAATTATTTTTATATCCATAACTTTACTTCAGTATTTTATTTAACACTTCCAATGATACCCGGGCAAAAATTATGAAAACAAGTTTTTTTCATTACGTCCGATTCCCAATAACGGTGAGTTAGGTGTATCAAGAAATTTCTTTGTAGAAATCATTTTGAGTTATTGATGACAGCCTTTATAAGGCTATCAATTTCTTCCGGTAAAGTACCTAGTTTTGCTTCCGGGAAAAATTGCGGTAAAACAATTGGACGCATACCGGAAATAATTGTTTGACCATTTTTGACATACACGTTGATTTTACAAGGCAAACATAAGCCGATTTTTGGATCTGTCTCTAATACAGCGTAAGCGGATTTTGCATTGCAAAATTCAATAATTTTCATTGATTCAATCTCAAATCCTTTCTCGGCCAGGGTTTTCCGTACATCATGAATATGGAGCACCCGAAAACCAACTGTCGCAATTTCTTCCTGTAGGGCTAATACTACAGAATCAAAATCTTTTTCAGTTGTAACGGTGTAGTCAAATTCCATAAAATTATTTTAAAATATCCAATCTCTACTCGTCAACTTAAACTTGCGATATATGGTTAGATATATAGCCTCACGCATGTCGAGAAGGTTCTATTGATGGAACTATACAATTCTACTCGAACACATTTTAAATGGAACTAACCAAAACTTTTTCGTCGCCAATTATTGTGAAAAAATTGCTTCCAAAATAATTGGCAATTCTTTCACCCCATCACTTCCGCTAAAGTGCCCTTTGGCGTGTTCTATCACGGTTTTCGCGTTAAGCCATTCCTCAAAAAGTTTTTTATTTTCTTGCGGTACAACTTCGTCATCGTCAGAAAACACCGCAAAAAACGTTTTGGTGTGCTGTTTTACTTTCTCAAAATCAATAGAGGTTTCTAACCATGGCCGGGCGATCTCCTTTTCCTCATTGGTTTTCAAGTTCATTAAGGTGAACCAGGGGGCGACAAAATACGCGCCCCCGACTTTGTTGTCGGCGGGCAACCTCTCCAGATAGCGGAGAATGGTTTGGCAACCAATACTATGCCCGACAAAATAGGTGTTTTCATCAACATCGCTGACAACCTTGGAAAGACGCGAAACCCACGCTTCAATTTTTGGTTCTGCCGGTTCCGGCATGGCTGGGATTTGGACCTGAAAGCCCTTTTTCTCTAGTTCTGTTTTGATCCATGGAAACCAACCCTCATCGGGGTAACCGTCCCAGCCATGAATGATGAATGCTCGTTTGGTCATAATTATCCGAGAGTTACTAAACTCATTCCTCCATCAATGGTTAGCACTTCGCCGCACACAGCGTCGTTCTTTGCTAGGAAAACAATCGCGTTAGCAATTTCTTCAGATTGTATCATCCGTTTGATGAGATGAACTTGTCCCAATTCCTTTTGTTCTTTTGTGTTAGGGTTGCCCCACATAGAAGTCGCGACACGCCCGGGAGCAATGGCGTTGACGAGTATTTTTGGAGCGAGGTCTTTGGCTAAATTTTTAGTCCAATTTTCAAGAGCGGCCTTGAAAGCGGAATATGCGGCTGCTGTTGGTCTTCCATGTCCAAGCCGCCCGTGAATTGAGGATATATTTACTATTTTCCCTTCCTGCATTAAAGGCAGGGAGTGTTTAGTTACCATTACAGCGCTCAAAAAATTATTTCGGAAAACATTTTCAAATGCCTGAACATTTGTCGGATTGTCGTTTTCGTCAAAAATTCCCGCGTTATTGATGAGTATATCCAGATGAGAAAATTCTCGTTTTACCTTTTTACACATTTCCGATACTTCTTTTTCATCAGATACGTTAGCGCGCAAAAGAACGTTCCCTTTTGAGTACTGATTACACTCGTCTAACACTTCTTTTGCGGCTTTAGCGTCTGATTTGAAATTGATGGCTACCGAACAGCCCTCCTTTGCGAAAGCAATAGCGGTAGCCCGCCCAATACCTTTTGAAGCTCCTGTTATTAGAATTTTCTTGTCTTTTAGATTCATATGCCATTTGAAAATAAATTCTTCGCTTTCGTCATCCCAATATTTTACATACCCCAAAATAGACATTTTTCCACCCAAACATCTTTCTCATCCCAAGAAGCAACAAGCGTCAATTTTGGACCTCTGATAAATTTTAGTGGTTTCTCCATAGTTTCACCCGATTAATTCATCAACACTCACCTTTTGGTGCGGAATACGGGAATCGAACCCGTGCCTCAACCTTGGGAAGGTCGCGTCCTACCACTAAACTAATTCCGCCTTTATTCCCCCGTTGAACTCGCTGTAGAAGTTTCATGTAAAGATGGGACAATAATTATGAGATTTTCTTCCGGTTTTTTCAAATTGAACTGCGTACGAGCCTCTTTGAGAAGATTTTCCTGATGGGCATAGTAATCTATTTTCTCTTTTAATGTCTCTTGTTCTTTCTTCAGTTCATCCGTTTTTTTTTGCAACTCAGACTCCTCGGACATATAGATTTTTGTATCGTTATAAAGAGAATAGATGCCAAACGAGAGGAATCCAACCACGACGAGAATAATAACCAGTCTCCATATTTTCATAACGTGTTAGGCCTATAAAACCTGCGAGCGAAGGGTCTCGAAATAACAATAAGAATAAGAGTGATAAGGAGATGGATAAAAACAAACAGGGCTTTGTTTTCCACAACAAAGGTCGTAATTTCTTGAGAAGATACGGCTAGGACATAAAAAAAAGCGACTTCGACAATAACCTGTAAAAGAATAAAGGATATTGCCACTAAAAAAACGGCTAAGTGTTTTTTTGTCTCGGGCGTCATGAGTATCAGTATATCACGCTCCACTATCGCTTGAGAAGTTCTTTAAAGGTCTCGGCGGAAAGCTGCACGTCCGCGCGTTCCCCGAGACGTTTTTTTCCCGCTTTTTGCTTTTTCCATAATTTCATCTTTCTTGTCCTGTCACCTCCATAAAGGTACCCGGTAACGTCTTTTTTAAGAGCGGGCACGTCTTCTCGGGCTATAATCTTCGTTCCAACACTTGCTTGTATGGCCTGAGCGAATTGCTGACGTGGAAGAAGTTCTTTGAGACGTCCAACCATGATGCGCGCCTCGCGTTCAAGCGTACGGTTAGGTATAAAACGGGAAAGACCCGGAATGACGCTATGAGCGACCATAATATCGACACGAACGACGTCCGCGCGTTCATATCCTTTCATTTCATAGCTGAATGACGCGAGCCCTCGCGTTTCTGATTTCAATTGATCATCAAAATCACTGATAAGTTCGGAAAGCGGCATTACTCCCGAAAGTTTTATACGACCCTCCAGAGTTTCGGTAAGGATATGGGAAAGTCTGAATTTTTGCTGTAACGCTAACATTTGGGAAAGATTTTCTTGGGGTAAAAGAATATCTATAGATATTATAGGCTCCCAAATCTCATCATAGTGTTCGGGAAGCTCTTCGGGTTTCACGATCATTACCCATTCTTTCCCGACTCTTACCTTATACAACACGGAGGGAAAGGTATTTACGGTTTCAGATTTAAACTCACGCTTTAAACGTTCCGAAGTAATCTCAAAATGAAGCCTTCCTAGAAATCCGACCTTAAATCCTCTTCCTAAAACTTCATTCTGATCCGGCTCTATGAAAAGCGAAGAATCATTGAGACGGAGTTTCTGGAGACCTTTCTCTAAAAGCTCGAAGTCATCGTTATTTTCAGGATAAAAGGAAACAAAAACAACAGGATTCGGTTCTTTATATCCGGGAAGAGGCTCTATCGCGTATTTTTGAGATAAAGATCCGCTCTGCGCGAGAGTATCCCCTATCGTTACTCTTTCTGGATCCCGTATCCCCGTTGCGACATATCCGATACTCCCCTCTTCGAGATTTCCCTGAGAAAGGGGCGTTAAATTAGGAGTAAAAAACCCTATTTCCTTGACCTTTGATTTCATGTGGGTCGCGAGAAGACTGATAGAATCTTTTGAGGTTATCTCCCCTTCAAATACCCGTACCGAAGCTATAACTCCTTTATGATCATCGTAGAAAGAATCAAAGATGAGAGCCCGTGAAATATCCTTTTCCTGAGATAATTTCTTCTTCGGACCGGGAATCTTTTTTATCACGGCGTCTAAAAGCTCAAGAGATCCATATCCGGTTTTCCCTGAAACAAAATGTATCTCTCCTTCATTGACTTCTAATAACCGCGAAAGTTCTCTTAAAGACGACACTATCCTTTCGTCGTGTCTATTGATCTCTCCCTTTTCGTCTCTAAAAAGATCCACTTTATTCAACGCCCCGATGATGGTAAGGCCGGCATTCTTCGCGAGATGAAAATTCGCGAGTGTTTGAGCTTGTATGCCTTGCGTTACGTCAACCAGAAGAATGGCCCCCTCAACAGCTTCAAGAGCCCGAGAAACTTCATATGAAAAATCGGAATGGCCAGGAGTGTCGATAAGGTTTAATATATATGACTGATATCGCATTCGTACGGGAGCCATTTTAATCGTGATTCCCCTTTCGCGTTCAAGTTCAAGCTGATCAAGAAACTGCTCCTTCATTTTCCTCTTGTCAACCGTTCCCGTAATTTCAAGAAGTCTATCGGCTAGGGTAGACTTTCCATGATCAATATGAGCGATAATGCAAAAATTTCGTATAGCCTTTTCTTTATTCATAGGTAATCCGAGTACGAGCTATTTCGCGAGAGTAAGATTAATCTGCGCGCGTCCGTCGGGACTATTATTCCTATATACATAGACCGCGCTCCCATTTTCAACCCACTTATATCCCAAAGGAGCGGAAATCGTTGCCGTAAGGGAATTCTCGACTCCGGATTGTTTTTCAAACACAAAGGTGTAAATACTCCCGGGAGCCACGATATCGGGGTTAGCATAGGACGTCTCATATCGTAACGCAAGAGTTTTAGATTCCCCCGCCTTTACGGTAAACCATGTCGCGAAAACCTTTTTATCCTTATCTCCCAACACCCACGTATTATATCCATTCAAAAATATGGCTGAATCTTCCTGTTTTTTTAGATCAGGATTTTCTTCATAATGATTTCCCTTGTAATCAAATCCGCTCGATGAATTCCGCCAATGATTTCCTTTAATGCTAATGAGGGCGCTCGCGGGATTTGCATACACTTGAATATAGTCTTGATTAGTAGCCCTCCACCACGGATCCTTTTCTTCATTTCCCGTATGCGTCCTTACGATAGTGAGATCCGTAAGAGAACTCCCATTGGTTCCTATGTCTATTTTCACGTTTACGTCTTCTTGCATGTAGGCGTCACTTTTTCCTCCGGCAATATTAGCATTCACCACGGCAACATACGAACCCCAGAAATTATTGGGAAGGTTGTATATATTTCCTCCGACATTCGCGTACTGCAAAAAACTCTCTATCTTGCTGTCTTTCGCGTAGAACATGATATCTTTTTTCACCAAATGCTCCTGGAGCGTTGTCATAAGATTTTTCCTATTTGTATTATCTAAAACTCCCAAACGATCAAGTATAATAGGGGTTAAAACTTTCAATATACGTTTAGGCTCCCCCGCTTTTTTGTCTTTTCCCGCTTCTACTTCTCGTTGAATTTCTTCCAAGAAATTCTGCGCGGTAATGGTTTTGTTGTATTCGGGAAGATTGACTGGTCCCGTCACTTCAAGAAAGGTTTTTAAAACATTGATATTCACGGCGATTACTCCGTCAAAAACGGTTCGTCTGTCTTTATAAAATTGGGATGACTCCAAAAAATGCGCGACGGTTTTCGCCGAGGTAGGAAAATCAAAAAACCAATTCGCGTCACGCGCGGCCCAATCACGCGTGGTTCTCTGAAGAGGAAGAGGGGGAATAACTTTTTCCGAAACCCACCCATCGGGATCATAAATATCCCGTACGTCAAGAGAATCCATTTTCCCATGATCAAGGGTTAAATCCGCGTAGCTACCGATAAATCCGCCTCCAGGACGGATCTCGGCCGGATTCTGAAATATAATGGCGATATGACGCTTTTCATCGGAATTAAGAAGAGTAAGGATGTTATCTAAAAATCCTTGCAATTGATACAAATCAGCGCTGTGTTGCAAATATTGATTCCCCAGGTTCTTATCGAGATTGCTAAAAACCGATGAAAGATTTTTTAAATCGGCCGTCGCGTTTTTAACGGACCGACTTTCCTTTAAAATGTCTTGTATGAGGTCGCGAGTATTCTGAAGGCTGGATATAAATGCTTTTCCATCATGCTGAAAATAGGAAAACCCGTTTCTTTCAAGATCATCCAATCTTTCGGAAAGTTTTATAAAATACATATTTAAATTGGCTACTCCCCCCAAAAGATTTCCCACTCCTTTAAAGGCTGGGATGATGCCTCCCAAGATTCCAAGTATGGTCTGACTTGAACCGCGATTAAGAAACGTATTAAGCGTTCCTATCTCATCCGTATTTTTTTTAAGATACGAGGCCGCTCTTTCGGGTTCAAAATTTCTAAGGGCGTTTATAGATTCCTTAAAATTCCCCGTAATGGCGGATCCCGTGTCTCGTATCGCCTCTTTTGCTTGGATAAAACTATTTCCCGCGAAAATAATCAAGATGACTATAAGGGTTAAAGAAAAACCTAATACGATCTTTTTAGTTGTTCTTTGAACGCGCTCTTTCGGAACTTGGGGAACACGGGAAAGATCCAGACGATCTCCATGCATGGATTTTTCATAATTGAAATCAGGGCGTTTGATATCAACAAGCACCGGATCGATATTTTTATTCGGAACTTTTTTCATGCGTCTAATGATTTGAAAGTATCTAACACTTCTTTTGCTGTTTTTGTCCAAGAAAAACGTTTCGCGTTTTCATATCCCCGTTTAATATATTCTTCACGAATAGATTGATGGGAAAGAAGAAGATCAAGAGCTGAAACCTGTTCATCAATACTCCATGGATCCACGAGTATTCCTGATTCCCCAACAATCTCGGGAAAGGAAGACCGGTTTGAAACAATGACGGGCGCTCCAGAACGCTGGGCCTCAAGCGGAGGAAAGCCAAATCCTTCAAAAAAGGAGGGGTATACAAAAACCTCGCACGCGTTATAGAGAAAACGCAATGTTTCAAATGATGTTTCTCCCCAAAAAATAATATCATCCTTCCATCTTGAATGGTTTGCCTCCTTAAAAATTGTATCACAGAGCCAGCCATTTTTCCCCGCGATAACAAGTTTTAAGTCAGAAAACATAGCGCGTTCTTTTAACGCGTTAAATGAGGCTATGACGCTCCCTATATTCTTCCTGGGTTCCAATACTCCGACAAATAAAAGGAAGGGATTCTGAAGATTATGATCTTTCCTAAAGATAGAAACATCTTCCTTGGGAAGTTTGATATAATAGGGATTTATACCTGAATATATGGTTTTGACCGCGTGATCCGGCAATAGAAATGTTCTTTTAATATCTTGGGCGGTAAAGGTAGATACCGCTATGCATTGACCGGCTTCTTTTGCCTGTTTCCGTATCCTTTGCTGCCAATGCCAGAATTGTTTTCTTAAGGGATACAATTCGGGAAAATGTATGGGTGAAAGATCATGAAAAACCATGATGCGTTTTGTTCCTTTAGAAACATTAAGAAGATTGAAATGGGGGCTAAAAACAATACAAGAAGGGCATATTCTTTTCGTTTTAGGTTCATGAAAAAGCATGGAGAAAAAATCAAAACATTTATTAGGTATCCTCCAAGAAACATGCCTGACATTCTCTCTTTGTTTAAAATGCTCCGGGAAAGCGGATCTCTTAAATCCATTAGTGAAAAAGATATATTCGTTTTCCGTATCGATAATAAGAAGTTCTTCCGCAAGAAGGCGAATATATTCATCAATCCCCGATGTTCTTTTATTGGTCAAAGCGCGAGCATCAAAAAATATTTTCATATCAAAAATCCGAGTTTTTGAATGTTCATTCTCATGCGTCTTTTAAATTCCTCTTTAGAGAACGCGCGGGCCCGCTTCGCGATATACCCTCGGTCCCAATGTATCCGTTCCGCCTCTTTTACAACATCTATGATCGCCTCCGGAGTTTGCTCATTAAAAAGCAGTCCCGTTTTCTTATGTGTCACAATCTCTGATCCTCCTCCAAGATTGAACGCGAGTACGGGAGTCCCGCAACTCTCCGCCTCGGCGGCAACAAGACCGAAGTCTTCTATTTGAGGGAAAATAAACGCTTCCGCGTCGCTGTATAACGATCGTAACGTATCGTCATCGGCGACTTCGATAAATTCAATATGTGGAGAATTCGCGATTCGTTTGAGTTTTTGAAGCTCGGGTCCTCTTCCCACAATCTTCAATTTCTTCTTCATCTTGTTAAAGGCGTGAATGCCCAAATCAAAACGTTTGTAGTAGAGAAGACGGCCCGCCATGATATAGTAAGATTCTTTTTTCTCTCTGTTTCTTTCGGGATAGAAAACGTCATGATCGACGGGGGGATATATCACTTCGGAATCTCTTCCGTAATATGATCGTATCTTGTTTTTAATATAGCGCGAATTCGCGAAAAAAACGTTCACGTTCCGAGAGCTTCTTTTATCCCACGCGCGCAAAGCCTTCGCTATGGGACGAACAATAACCTCCTTCAAGGGCCATGGAGAAAATGGAAGGTCTTTAAGATAATCGATTTCCCAAGCGTACCGGAGCGGAGTGTGGCAATAACTTATATGATACGGAGCGGAAACATGAATGCCTTTCCCATATCCGGCGCTTGAAGAAATAACAAGATCATACGTTTCATCCGACCTCAGAAAATATGCCGCGAGAGGCATAAAAGGGATAAATATCCTGTGTCTTTTCTGTACAAGACGATTATTCAAAAAACTTGTCTTTTTGACATTGTCGTTAAATATGCCAAATGTTTTTTTCTTGTCATAGATAAGGGTATAGATGTGAGCCTTAGGAAAAATCTCAAGAAGGGCTTGCAATACTCTTTCCGCTCCGCCAAATTGGTTTAAATAATCGTGGAGAATAGCGACTTTTAACGGCTTGGCGGGATTCATGATTACTTTATTGTACAACTAATGTAACCTCTGAGACAATAAAAAACCCGAGATATCTCGGGTTACACTCTTCTCACGCTGAAAACATCTTAAGGAAGAGGGGCAGAGATCCGCTAACACCCGTGGCGCTTAAAAAACCCTCCATACTTCCTTCAAAGAAAATGATAATAAAAATAAACGAAATAACACAGAGGAGGATAATAACAGGAGTGGGAAGTTTTTTTCTTTCTATATTCATTTTTTCCTCTCCTTTTTTGTTTAATTTATTGAAAAGAACAAGGCTTTTATTATACCCCCGTATGATCAAAAAAGAAAAGCTTTACGGTCTTTACGAGAATGGTTATGTCGAGCCATAATGATTGATTTTCTAAGTATTTCCTATCAAGCTCGAGTTCTTTTGTGAAAGGAAGACCCGATGCTCCGCTTACTTGCGAAAGTCCCGTTAGTCCTCCTTTCACGAATTGAATATGTTTGAATTCTTCG
>JAKALF010000018.1 GCA_021813265.1 bacterium | reverse complement strand
AATTGAATATGTTTGAATTGTTCGGGGTAGCGCTTCGTCTCTTAGGGTTCATGAGGACGAGGTCTCACAAGCGACAACCTTCCCTGGAGAACGTTGATAAGTTGAGGTAATTCATCAAATCTCATTTTCCTCAATATCCTACCCGAACGGGTAAGACGGGGATCGTTCTTCATTTTGAAAAGAGGCCCGTCATTACGTTCATTGTATTTCTCCAAATCCTTTTTCATTTGTTCGGCTCCTCGTATCATAGACCTGAATTTGTACACATAAACAACCTTTCCCTCGCTTACACGAGGGAGAGAGATAAACACGGGAAATCCGTCATCAAAAAAAATCAAGGCGATAACAAAAAGATAGAGAGGAAGGGTTATTAAAAAGGCTAAAAATCCCAAGACAAGATCGAAGACGCGTTTCATGATTAGGGAATAACAATGATAAATTCGCCTCTCTCTCGTTCTTTAATAAAATGCCTTGACGCTTCAGATACCGTGCCCTTCCAAATCTCTTCATGTATTTTGGTAAGTTCTCGACCAACGATAATCTCTTTGTCTTTCATGCTATCATTCAAAAAAGCGAATGTCTTTTGAATTCTGTGAGGTGATTCCAAAAAAACAACTGGCCTTGTTTCAACCTTATTAATGTGTTTAAAAAAAGAAACTCTCCCCTTTTTATGAGGAACATATCCGAGAAACGTAAATCGTCCCGCGGGAATTCCGGAAACAGAGAGTATGGCGGTCACGGAGGAAGCCCCCGGAATGGGCTCTATCCTTATGTCTGAATCCTCTTTTCTCACAACCGACACCAAACGCCACCCCGGATCGGAAATACCGGGGGTCCCGGCGTCCGTAACGAGGGCCATGGTCTCCCCCTTCTTCAACTTCTCGGCTATATTCTTACAATCCAAGTCACTGGTTTTTTCATCGTATCGGAAAATAGGTTTCTTAATACCGTACGAGGAAAGAAGACATTTCGTTACCCTTGTGTCTTCCGCGAGAACCCTATCTACCTTCTTTAAAGTTTCGAGGGCTCGAAGGGTAATATCGCTAAGGTTGCCGATAGGGGTGGATATAATATACAGAGTTCCCATACCTTTAAGTATGCAAGGAAAAATAAAAATCCGCCACTTTCTGGCGGACGTTTATTCCGTCTTGATTCTCTCTCGCGTCTTCTTGGCTGAGAAGGTTCTCATATAATAGATCTTGGAACGGTGCACTTTTCTTGGAGAAGAAAGAATTTCTATTTTGGAAATTATCGGTGAGTTTATAGGATATACTTTTTCAACCCCTACTTCCGAGATAATCTTCCGTACCGTAAAGGTTCCTCCCGTTTCATTTCCATGTTTACGAGCAATTACCGTGCCCTCAAAGGCGCTTTTCCTTTCTTTATCTCCTTCAATAATACGTTCCCAAACCCGAACTTTGGCTCCTGATTTGATTTTATTCAAAATATCTTTTTCCATATCAAGGGTAAGTGTAACGTTATTTTTCCTTACTGTCAATTTTCCGTAACACTTCTTTTAAGTCATCGGGTAACTCAGCCTCTATCTTCATTCGTTTTCCGCTAAGAGTGGTGAATTCAATCGATTCAGCGTGTAAAAACTGTCTGGGAGAGCATAGAGTTTGTTTTTTAAAACCATAAAGCGTATCGCCTACGATAGGGTGCCCGATGGAAGCAAGATGAACGCGTATCTGATGAGTTCTCCCCGTCTTGGGAGTAACCATGAGAAGAGTCGCGGCTTTAAAGTGTTTTTGGGGAATATATTCCGTTACGGCTTCTTTTATCATTTTCATGTTCTTTGCTGTAACGCTCCTTTTAATGGTCCCGGGCTTCAATCCTATGGGTTTGTTGATAACCCCCTGTTTTTCAATGATTCCATATACAAGAGCCAAATATGACTTCCGAACTTTTCGTTCTTGAAACTGGGTTTTCAAATCAGAAAAGGACTCTTGATTGCGAGCGGCGATAATCACTCCGGATGTCTCCCTATCAAGTCTATGCACGATCCCCGAACGTTCTATAGAACTTCCCCCCGAAGTATGCCTATCTCCAACTAGTCGTATCTCTGGGAAGTGTTTTAGAAGGAAATCAACGATGGTATCATCCTCTTTTTTCCCATTTTTTCCGAAAGCGACTCCTGTTTTATGGACCAAAACCCCTGCAGGCTTATTTACCGCCACAATATCTCTGTCTTCATAGATAATAGGGATTTCCATGAAAAAAGTATACCCTAAAAACCAAAAAAAGCAAGATAAACAAAGGGTTTTTATTGTCTTCTACCCCTAATATGCTTGCTTCCTCATGATTTATGTGCTATATTACCCTCACACCCTAAGACGGGTGCTTTTTTATGAAAAAATACATTATTTCGTTTCTTTTGGGACTTGCTGTAATTATGCTCCCGAGAGTATCGGAAACACCCAGTGTTATTGACGCCACGCGAGGTATGGTTATACACACAGCGAGCGCGGCCCTCAATATGAGCGAAAACACTGAAAAATCTATGCTTCCGATATCGCCTAAAACATACCGGGTATGGGTTACGGCATATACCAGCGATCCTAATGAAACGGATGACACGCCGTTTATAACCGCTTCAAACACCGAGGTCCGAGACGGCATCATAGCGGCGAATTTCCTTCCCTTTGGAACGCAAGTTAAAATTCCAGCGCTCTTTGGTAACAAGATATTTACCGTTGAAGACCGTATGCATAAACGGAAAACGAACTTTATAGATGTTTGGATGGCCGACAAAACGGACGCCGTGGATTTTGGAATCAATCGAACCGAAATATTTATCGTCAACTAAAAAACTTCATGCGTTATGGAGTTTTTTATTTCCCCCGCGTCATGTGGAGAGATTCTATTTTCGCGGCAAGGATGAAGTCGTTTTCAGAAAGACCTTCTATGGCGTGTGTCCATAGATCTATCACAACTTTGTTATACATAATATATATATCGGGATGGTGTCCTTCGCGTTCCGCGCAATCCGCGATATCGTTTACAAACGCGATGGCCTTTTTAAAATCATCAAAAACAAATTCCTTTTGTATTTTTCTTTCCTCTATAACACTCCAGTGGCTTTTTAACTCTTTCTGAAATTCTGATATCTCTTCCCGATTAAGGGGTTTTGCCCCTCCCTCGCAAGGAATACATTTTTTCTTTAGAAGCGGCATTATAGTTGATTGTATAGTTCTAAAACGTGTTTCCAATTAACAACATTCCACCACGCGGCTATATAATCGGAGCGTTTATTCTGGTATTTGAGATAATAGGCATGTTCCCAAATATCAAGACCTAAGATAGGATTGTGGTTTGTCGTCATAATAGGATTATCCTGATTAGGGGTTGATACGATTTCGAGTTTTTTTTCCTGAGTTATCACAAGCCACACCCATCCACTTCCGAAAAGACTTAATGCCGTATCTGAAAATGCTTTCTTAAACGACTCAAAATCATGGAAAGAACGCTCAATGGCTCTCCGAAGCTCTCCTTCTTCAAGATTCCCCCCTTGGGGAGAAAGGATATTCCAGAATAATGAATGATTCATGTGTCCTCCTCCGTTGTTTCTGATCGTGTTTCTTATGTCTTCAGGAACACGGGTGAGATCTTTTAGTAAGACTGATAACTCAACGGATTTGAGTTCTTGGTGTTTTGAAATCGCGTCATTGAGTTTCGCGACATATCCGGCATGATGTTTAGTATGGTGAATTTCCATAGTTCGAGCATCAATATAGGGTTCTAGAGCATCATATCCATATGGAAGGCGTGGAAGTTCGTACATAGGTTAGGTTATAAAAATATTTCCGACTTCTTACATCTTATGATAAATAATAAGGGCTAATGTTGCAATATTAAGATAGCAAACAGGCTTTTCGTCGCGTATTCTGACTTATTCTCCTTGTTTTAATGGAAAAGAAATAAAAAAATCTATGTTTTCTTATATTTAATGTTTTATTGCCTCTAGGAACAAAAAGAGGGGAATTTCTTTTCTTATTCTGTTTTCCTCTCGCGCGTGTTTACCCTCGCTTTTTTTATGAGAAATCCATTCTTCAAGAGATCTGATTAAAAAACCATTTTTTCTAAGAGCTTTAATATACGCTTGCAAGGGTCTGTTAAATGAAATGGTTTTTATGCGCGGATCTTTTCCCGGATGCATGGTTATAACTTCCTTTGATCCCGATAAATATTTATCAATTCTTCTATAATAGTTATTTTCTTTATCCCGCTCCCATGAACTTGCCTTCCATATCCTAAATGCCGGATGATTTAATACTATGTATAGCGATCCTTTGGGTTTTAAAACACGAGAAACTTCACGGAATGTCTTATCAATATCCTCAATATTTTGAAGAGCGAGAATACAAACGACTTTCTGGAAACGACCGTCCTCAAACATGGGCATGCTCTCGGCTTTAGATTTGAAAAAATCTATGTTTCGAGAAGAGTGTTTCTTCGCAAGAGTAATGAGGTCTAAGGATATATCAACGCCGTTCACTCGCGCTCCCCTTTTTTCCAATACACGAGCAAAAAAACCTTGTCCGCAAGCAAGATCCAAAATCCTCTCTCCCTTTTGTATTTCAAGGTTTCTCGCAAGATTTGGGAGGATAACGGCATGCTGATACGTATCGGTTCGGCTCTCAAGCAGAGAATCATACCAAGTCGCTACGTTTCCCCAAGATGTTGTTTTCTTCATGTATATTAAGTTTCACAGATAATGAAAAAAGAGGCAATTGCCTCTTTTTTCTCATCTCTTACAATCCTAAGAGTTTTTGCAAATGTCCTTTGTCAAACCCTACCATTATCGATCCGTCAACATCAATCACGGGAACTCCGAGCTGCCCTGTTTTTTGAATCATTTCTTCTCGGGCTTTTTCATCTGAAGCGACATCATGGTCGGTAAAAGGAATATTCTTTGATTTCAAAAATTCCTTCGCCATTTTGCAATACACGCACGTCGGCGTGCTATATATCGTAACGTTTGCCATTTTTTAATAATCTCCTCCTTGTTCGACCCTCGTTTTATGCTCTTATTGTACTCTTCTAAAAAAGAATGTAAACCCTAACGCTTTCTCCTCATGTAAATAAGACCGAAAAGTTTAGCGAGAACCATGACGCCTAAGGCATAAACAAGCCAATGATCGAGTCCGGTAAAGGATTGAAAAATAATCCCCAAAACAAGCACGGTTGATCCCGAAAGAAACGCCACGCGATCCGCGTGCGCCTGATGAAATATTTCATATTCATCTTTTGCGCGCTCTTTCCAGACAAAAATACCGAATGCTATATAGGCAACAAAGAGACCGGCGATGATAGACATGATAGTTTCGTCGGGTATATAAAAATTGAATGGATTTAAATCGAGAACGAGTAAGATAATAATTGCTACCGCAAATATGACTTCTTTTATAATATTACCTTTCTTCATATAAAAGTTTAAACATTGATTTTCTAGAACACACTATGTTTGGCAAGAAATACTGGGTATAAAGGGTTCTTTATCATAACGTGAGCTGGTATTTTCACCCCCACCACTTACAATATCTACTATACTCTCTTCTTTTATAGACGTATACATAGCATATCTCTTTCATATTTCGTGAAAATAAAAGCCGCTGGTTTCTATATACAGCGGCAAAATCAGTGTTATTTGAAAATTATTTCCCCAAACACCTTGTTTGGAAATACTCGTGTTATGAGAATCTTCCCCTTAATCTTCAAGACATTTCCATCATTTTTAGGAGACGTCCTTTGAAAACCCGGAAGAAAACAGATAAGTCCTTTCTCTTTTTTCTTTATTTCAGAAAGGGCCCTAAAGGTTTGTGATCTTTGAGGTATCACGAGTTTAGCAATATACCCGCCCTTAAGGGCCGATTTTAAAGCTATTTCTCCGTTTATAGGAGAAATAATTTCTTGAACTTTCGGCAAGGTCCTGTTCATTTCTCATCCCTCTTCGTTGTTAGTGATGTTGTTATTTAATTATCCCCAGATTTTTACTATTTTCAAAATAGCACAAAAACAAATACGAGTCAAACAACCCGTATTTCCTACTCTTCTTGAGATTCCGCGATATCAAGCATCTTTCTCTGTATAGCCTCTCTCCAGTGTTTTTGGGCTTCATGAGATCGTTCCATAGCCTTATCTAAAGAATCTTTATACTTTTCCTCAATCATCTTCCTTGCTTCTTCCCTATCCTCCGTTTTTTCAAGAATAGCGGTAATGGCTTCCATGATTTTATCTTCCTCATCTTGCGCTTCTTGAAATTCAATATACGCATTTCGTATAGATTCTTCCCTTATATTCTCGTTCTCAAAGTTAAAGGTTTCCATATGATTCGGTAGTTTTCCCGTCAAAATGATCTTCTTCATCTTTCATTGCGTCTCCTTTGGTAATATGCGCGGTTCCATCTTTATGTTCCGGAGGAGAATAGATGGTATAGAGTTTCATATCTTCTTCCGATGTATTAATGACGTTATGTTTTGTTCTGGCTGGTATAACAATCGCCACGTCATCTTCTACGGGCGTTTCTATTCCATCCAAGATCGCGACACCCTTTCCTTCCTCAATGCGAATAAACTGATCGAGTTCGTGTACCTCTTCTCCAATCTCTTCTCCGGGTTTTAAGGACATAACCACAAGTTGGCTATTTTTCGCGGTATATAAAACCTTTCTAAAATAAGAATTGTTTTTTGTTTCTTCTTCTATGTTTTTTATATATCCTTTCATAAGGATATTATAACTCTAAAAAGCAATAATGCAAATAAAAGGCCGGGAGAGCCCCCGGCGTTAATTTAATCTAAAATCTATTTCTTCCTCATCGCACTCTTGAAATTTTTCTTGAATAAACTTGAAAAATTCGGTTTCTCTTCTTAGTGTCTTCAAAAATTCTTCTCTTAAATCTACAAGCTTTATGATACTCGAAGATTTAATTTGATCACGAAGCATGCAACATTCTTCATGGGTTAATTTTCCCTCAAGGTGAGCTATTCTTAGGACTTCTATGGAATCCTCGTAGGTAACGAATGTTCCACTCTCGCTCCCATCGGGAAACACTATTTTCCCATGCATTTTGCAGGCTGGGCATAGTTTTAGATATGCGGTCATGAAAACCTCCTTATTTATATTCTGGGTTCAATATAAAATATCTAATGAAAAAAGTCAAATTATTTTACATTCAATATCTAATGTAAAACTATTGAAATCGCTGTATTTTAAGATATAATCATTTTATTGTTTAAATGTTTCGGGCACATAGTTCAGTGGTAGAACGCTGTCCTGATAAGACAGAGGTCCCAGGTTCGATCCCTGGTGTGCCCACCATAACCAGATTTCGCGGTCTTTTCTGTTATGATAGAATAGTTTACTTAGATGACTTAGCGTCTTTTCTCAAATTTCATCTGCCTATCTTACTCAAAAAAAATCTCCTAACCCTTATAGTTCGTATTCCTTATCAATCTCTAGAACCACGAATTTTATCCCTTTTGGCTCCAAAACTTTTTGGGGTATTGTATGCGTAGAACCAGGCTGTTTCAAAATCCCCTCATGCACAGGAAAGCAAGTTTTTGGTTTGATTTCGAGCGCATAATCAATCGCTTCTAACAATCTCATCCAAGGCCCCGCCACAGGCAGAGCTAAAACCTCAACTTGTTTTCCTGGGTTAGTGAAAGCATCGCCAGGGTAGAAAAGCTTGTTGGCGATAAAGTAGCCGGTATTTTGAATGGATGGAATAGAAGTGTGCATGAGGGCGTGGTTATTTCCAAACCCTTCAATCAAAACTCCGTTTGCGTCAAAATTTTGATCATTCTCCGCTATACTAAAAGCAATACCGTCTTTTTCTAAAAGCGCGCCAACGCTTTTGTTCGTAATTACTTTTGCTTGCGGATTATTCTTCAAAAGTGCTTTCAGTGAATCAATATGAAAATGGTCGGAATGCTCGTGTGTAATGAGTACAAAGTTAATATTTTTTACTTCATTTTGTTGCGTTGAGTAAGTTCCGGGATCGGTCAGAATTTTCACCCCGTTCTCCTCTATCAACAAACAACAATGTCCAAATTTTGTGATTTTCATGAAATTATCTTTGACTTTTTATTAGATCGGAAGCGAGTTTTTTCAATTCTTCTGAGTCTGCCATGGGACCACTTCCTGAAGAAATCCAACCTTCATATTTATCAAACCAAAAATTTTTTCCACTTAAAACCTGCTTCCAAATTCCCTTTTTCAGATTTTGAGTTCCATGGAGAGGAACAAGCTTTATATGCGCGTGATCTATACCCGTTCCTTCCATGATTAGTCCAACTCGTCCGACATCATCAAAATAACTTTCAAGTATGCTCGCGACTTTTTTAGTTGCAATAATAAATCTTTGTAAAACGTCGTCTGACATTTTTAAAACATCACTTCCAAAATGTTTCTTGGGAACGACGCAAGTAAATCCCCTCATATTCGGATCAATAGCAAGCCAAGCTATAAATTCATTGTCTTCCCAAAATTTTCCGGGTGTTTGAATATTCCCAAGAGCTATTTCACAAAAAACACATTTATTATCTTTAGTTGTGGGTTTATATTTATCCATATGTTTTATCGTTTTTTAACGCTTTAAGCCGGTGGACCCGAGGAGATTTGAACTCCTGACCTCCTCATTGCAAATGAGGCGCTCTACCAGACTAAGCTACGGGCCCGATATTACTGGACTAAATGTAACGTTTCAAAACCTCGCGTGTCAAATTGTTGTGAAGGAGTCGGCTGTATATTGACGGCAAAAACCTGTCCCAAATTTGAAATGAGAAACGTGAGAAGATAAATGCTTAAAGAAACGGTCAAAATAACCATAACAATGGCCATGATAAAAAAAACCATCTGATTGCTAAATTGCTCTTTTAATTGTTTAAAACTCTTCATAATGATTATTGCGTTCCCCTAAAGAATACTTGTCCTCTCACGGTCATCATACTATTTTTTTCCTGATCCCGTCCGATGGTAAAACTGTCGAGGCGGGTAAGATAACGAAAATGTTCAAGACTTTTCACGAAAGAAAACAGGTTGTCCAGCTTTCCCGCCGCGTCAAGCCTGAAATTGATCGATCCCAAAGAACCCGCCGAGGCGGGATTCTCCCCTACAAACGAAAACGAATGCGTTATATTAGCCTTGGTCGCGAGGATTTGAAAGTCACGCGAAAGATCTATTAAATCCTCTTCTTTGGGTATCACATTATTTAAAACCTTAACATACGGCTCCGCCACTTTATATTGCGTCTGAAGGCCCGCCAGTCGCTCAAGAGACACCGCCTGAAGCGCCAAGGTTTGTCTCGCGTCTGAAAGCTCCTTTCCATATGACGTAATATTCTTTCCAAAAAGAACGAGTCCAATAACGAGGATGGTAATAATAGCCGCGGAAATGGAGCTATGCAAGATAAGTCTTTTTTGAAAAGTTGTCATAATACCTGATATAATTATTTTATCACAAAACAATCTATTTTTTTAGTAAAAAAAGATGATGAACGATTTCCCTCATTACTTAGGGAAATATCGACATGCCCGTCTTCTCTCTTCTATAAAGGCTCCCTCCCCGCTTCTAATACCTGTATCGCTATCGTCGGAACCCGAAAGGCGACGTCCCAGGGAATCAGTACGGCTCATAGTATCGCGTATGAACTTGCCCGTTTAGGAATTGCTATCATAAGCGGTCTTGCCCTTGGTATTGACGGAGCGGCCCACAAGGGGGCGCTTGAGGCTAAAGGAAAGACGTTCGCGGTTCTGGGAAACGGTCTCCATGCCATTTACCCCTCTGAACATAAATTTCTCGCGGAAACTATCATACGTTCCGGAGGAGGAATTATTTCAGAATATTCGGAACGAACGCCTCCTCATCCAAAACAATTTCTTGAACGAAATAGAATCGTGAGCGGAATTTCAATCGCTACCGTTGTTATTGAGGCCCCGGAACGATCAGGATCTCTTGCTACGGCTCGTCTAGCTCTCGAAGAAGGGCGTGATGTTTTTGTGGTTCCAGGAAACACTTCTCATCCTAATTATAAAGGATCTCATCACCTCATACGACAAGGAGCGAGGCTTGTGACTTCAGCGCGAGATATTTTGGAAGATCTTGATATAAAACCGACATCAAGTTGACATGATATCCATATTGACTACACTTGAAACAAAAAACCATTTCCCTATCCATGAAGCTTGTTATCGTAGAAAGCCCCACAAAAGCGAAGACAATCGAAAAATACCTGAAGGGAGACTATGAGGTCCGCGCAAGTGTCGGACATATCCGTGATCTTCCTAAAAGCAACGCGAAAGCCATAGATATAGAGCATGGGTTTAAACCCCATTATGAAATCGCAAAAGGCAAAGAAAAAGTTGTTCATGAACTTAAAAACCTCGTGGAAAAGGCTCAAGAGGTTCTACTCACCACGGATCCTGATCGCGAAGGAGAAGCCATAGCCTGGCATATCGCGGAAGTGTTAAACCTCAAAAACTCCCCCAAACAAAAAGTGGGACGTGTTGTTTTCAACGAAATAACCGAACCGGCCGTAAGGGAGGCTATAAAACATCCTCGTGATATTGATATGAATCTTCTAAAAGCCCAGGAAGCTCGGCGCGTCCTTGATCGTCTTGTGGGATATGATCTTTCGGGACTCATTTGGAAAAAAGTCCGTTACGGACTCTCCGCGGGACGCGTGCAATCTCCCGCTCTCCGTATCATTATGGAACGTGAGCGAGAAATCCGCGCTTTTATACCAGAAAACTATTGGATCCTCACGGGACGATTCAAAACAGAAAAAGGAGGCGAAATAACTCTCGTCTGCGATATAGAACCTAAAGAAGAGGGGGAAGCGGAACGTATTATCCGCATAGGAAAAGAAGGCGCGTGGAAAGTATCTTCCATAAAGCAAACGGAAGCGAAACGTTCTCCTCGCGCTCCTTTCATTACCTCAACCCTTCAACAAACGGCAAGCTCGAGACTAGGCTTTTCTCCATCCAAAACCATGAGTATTGCCCAGAAACTCTATGAACAAGGCCTCATCACGTATATGAGAACGGATAGCGCGGTAATAAGTGAAATAGCGCTACAACAATTATATAAAGAAATTGAATCCCTCTACGGAAAAAAATATCTCTCTCCTAGAACATATAAGACTCGCAGTAAAAATGCCCAGGAAGCTCATGAAGCTATACGCCCCTCTAATGTTTCAATAAACCACGCGGGATCTGCCGAAGACCAAAGAAAACTCTACCGTCTCATCTGGGAACGAACTATAAGTTCACAAATGAGCGACGCGAACATACTACGAACCAAAATTTCCGCGAACCTCGCGGTCCAAAAAGATTCCATATCTGATTTTTCTCTGCACGGTTCTATGGTTGTTTTTGACGGATGGCTCAAAGCGGACCCTAGATCTCGAGGTGATGACGTAGAAATCCCCGAAATTCACGAAGGAGAAAACCTTAAACTCATCACTCTTGATTCTGAAAAAAAACAAACCGATCCCCCTCCACGATACACGGAAGCCGGACTTATTAAAGAGCTTGAAAAGCGCGACATTGGTCGTCCCAGCACGTACGCGACTATTATTAAAACCCTTCTTGCTCGGGAATACGTTGAAAAGGATAAACGCGCTCTTATCCCCACGGACACGGGAGAAGTTGTAAGCACGTTTCTTGAAGATAATTTTGCTCAATACATCAGCGATTCATTCACGGCGGAAATGGAGCAAGATTTGGACGATATTGCCGAGGGAAAACGAGACTATGAAAAAACGCTTTCAGATTTCTATAAGCCTTTTCTAAAAGAAGTAAAATCAAAAGACGGCATTCAAAAAATTACGAATCTAGGAGATGCCGATCAAAAACATATCTGCCCTCTTTGCAAAGGTCCCATGGTTATCAAACTCGCTCGCAGGGGAAAGTTTCTAAGTTGTAAAAAATTTCCTGAGTGCGTGGGCGCTCGTAAGCTTGACGGATCAGAACTTGAAGGTCCTAAAGAAACGGGAGAAAACTGTCCTGAATGTTCTGATGGAAAATTAGTTGAACGCGAAGGACGTTTTGGTAAATTCATCTCTTGCACTAATTATCCCAAATGCAAATATATAAAAACAAGCGAAGAAGAGGAGGCGAAGAAAAAAACCGGAGTCGCGTGTCCTAAATGCAACCAAGGCGAATTAATGGAACGCCGAGGAAGGTTTGGACCTTTTTACAGTTGCTCCAACTATCCGAAATGCGCGTTTATTATGAAATCTCGTCCAACGGGAAATGTCTGTCCCGAATGCGGTTCCATTATGATGGAAGGAACTAAAACCATACCCGAGCGCTGTAGCAATAAAGCGTGTCTCAACCACAATCCTCATAAAAAGAAATAACTATAGAGTTAAAATTTCAACCCCTGTTTCCGTAATAAGAACGGTGTGTTCGAAATGAGCCGCGATGCTTCCATCATGCGTTCTAAAACTATCGTCATCACGTTGAACGATATGAGGACTTTTCGTGCTCACCATAGGTTCAATGGCAATTACTAACCCAGGTTCCAGTTTCATTCCCTCCCCCCTTTTTCCATAGTTATTAACCACGGGATCCTCATGAATTTCAAATCCAACACCGTGTCCCGTAAGACCTCTAACCACGTGAAACCCCGCTTTCTTGACTGTATGATGTATGGCATATCCTATATCCCCCAGTGTATTTCCCGGCATACATTCACGAATACCTCTTTCCAGGGCAATTTTTGTTATTTTTATAAGCCTTTCTCCTTCTTTTGATATTTTCCCTATACCCACCGTAATGGCGGAATCGGTATAATATCCGTTATACCTCACCCCGGCATCAAGACTCACGATATCCCCTTCTTTCAATCTGTACCTTGTCGGAATCCCGTGCACAATTACATCGTTTACCGAAACGCAAATTGACCCCGGAAATTTTCCAATACTTCCCTCAGGATGATATCCCAAAAATGCCGGCTCTCCTCCAGCTTCGTATATGAAATCATAGGCCATGGAATCAAGTTCCTTCAAAGAAACGCCGACCTGAGCTTTTTTTCTAAGTATTTTTAAAAGAGACGAGAGAATTTTTCCTGAAATTCTCAGTTCAGAAATATCTTTCGTGTTTTTAAGACGTATCATGAAAGATTCAGTTTCTTAACGATGTCCCGAAAAACTTGAAACGGGGGTTGTTCTCCATTTATTTCAATAATGGAAAAACCCCGATCTTTTATGCGTCCAATAATGGGGTAGGTTCTTTCTTGGTATTCTTTGAGACGGGTGTTGATGACGCGAGGATCATCAAGCGTGCGTGTTCTGAAACTTCCCCCACAAAAGGCGCATGCCTTTACCCCATGATGAGTGGCCATGATGGGCAATCCGCATATCGAGCAGATAAGACGTTTGGTATTTCGTTTCGCACTCGTCTTTTTTTGTATCTTAAGCCATACAACAACAATGTTTTTTTTCTTAAATGTTTTAACAAGAA
>JAKALF010000017.1 GCA_021813265.1 bacterium | reverse complement strand
GGTCGGGCTGCTGGGAATCGAACCCAGTCTACACGCACCCGAAGCGTGTGTACTACCGGTATACTACAGCCCGCGTATTGTATCGTATGCCACTGATATGAAAAGTAAAGTTATTTTTTTATTTTTCTCTTCCGTTCCCGCTTCTTCATATACAAGCTCTTGGATTTTTGAGTCAGAGCGAAAACGGAGAGAACCATGATATAGTCCGCCACGGCTTCCGAAGAAACGGAATATCCGTCAGAAAGAAACACGGAAAGTGTGAGAAGACTAAAAATAACTATGGTCCAAACCAAAACAAACAACTCTCCCGGATGTCTGCTTTCATGCATTTCGTACCATCTATCGAATTCTTTGGTGCCAACGTATAGACCCAAAATACCGATATAGATGACGCTAAAGGGAGCTATGAGAAAATCCAACTGATTATGAAGAAAAAAATCAGCGATGAGAAAGACAAGAAAGACGAACGTCCAAAAATTAGTCAATCCCCTCCACATTTTTTCTCCTTGCAAAGAAAAATCTTTCATAGGTTATGTTACATGATATTTCTTTTTCATTTCTCCTTCAATACCCAACTCCGCGCGTTCTTTTTTTTCTTGAGCCTTTTTAGAAAGAATCTTCAGTTCTTTTTCCGAAAAGTCTCCGAGTTCTTTAGTCTTACCCGTAAGGTACTCTTTCGTGTTTTTTAAGGGATCGGCGAGAACGTCTTCTAAAAGGATGGATAAAATCATTCCAACCTTAGGACCAGGAGAAATGCCTAATATATTCATTACGTCGTCTCCTTTTATTTTGAGCATTTTGGGGTGCAAGGGATCGCGTTTTACTTTTTCAATCATGAAAAGAAGGTGGCGCAATTTATACGGAAAGGCTTTAGGAACACGCGACCCTATCCTATCCGCTTCTCGTACTTTCAATATGTTGTCAATATTTTCGGGACCCACGCGGGCAAGGAATCTTCTCACTCCCGCTTCACTTACATCTCCCACGTTGTAATAAAACATATGATAACGAACGAGATGAGTTACGTTTTCTATGACTTCTTTAGAAAACTTGAGTTTCGTGAGAATATGTTTTGCCATTCGGGCCCCCACAATTTCATGTCCGTGAAACGTAACGTCTTTCCCCCTCCCTCTCTTCGTCCTCGGTTTCCCCACATCATGCAAGAGTGAGGCAAGACGAACTTCAAAGGGATAGTTTTTTTTCGCGGCGTATTCGAGCGCCTTCACGTTATGCTCAAAAACCTCATAGACATGATGTTTGTTCTGTTTGCAACCCACCCCTTCTTCCAATTCGGGAATGATGTACGGGAGGAGACCTAATGATTGAAGCTTTATGATTCCATCCGCGGCATGAGGGGTCATGATGAGTTTTGTAAGTTCATCCCGCACGCGTTCATGGGCCACGTGTTGTATGAGTTTTGCCTTCTTTCGTATCGCTTTTTCCGTATCCTCTTCCATCAAAAACCCCAACTGAGCCGAAAGACGCACGGCTCGTAGGAGACGGAGAGCGTCTTCTTCAAATCGATCTTCGGGGTTTCGAACCGCGCGAACAATCCCTTTTCCCAAATCCTTTTCTCCTCCAAAAGGGTCTATATATTCTTTTCCTCCGTTCAAATCGAGGGCGAGAGCGTTTATCGTAAAATCTCTGCGTGAAAGATCTTCTTCTATCGTCTTTACAAATCTTACCTCATCGGGCCTTCTCTTATCCGAATACGAACCTTCAACTCGAAAGGTGGTGACTTCGATTACCTTAAGAGTCGGATCATCCGACTCTGTCTTTATCCCAACCGTTCCAAAGGTATTTTCATACACCGAATCTTCAAATATCTCCTGTATCTTCTCCGGTTTCGCGTCTGTCGCTATATCCCAATCTTTTGGATCCATATCCATAGCCATATCGCGCACGCATCCGCCAACCAGATACGCTTGAAAACCTTTTTCTATGAGCATCTCCCCTATGCGTTTTACCTCCCGAGGAAGTTTGAATTTCATTAATTCTCATTGTACACTGAAGCTCGGAAATGAAAAATGCCCCCGTAGCTCAATTGGATAGAGCGCTTGGCTTCGAACCAAGAGGTTCCGGGTTCAAATCCTGGCGGGGGTACATTAATTGAGACGTGGAAGGACAATCGGCTCAGGCCATGTTTTGAGAGAAAGAAGAAAAGAAAAAATTTTAATCATACTATGCAATTCAATTTTTATGAAATCAAACAATCCTCGCTTTTTCAAAAAACTCTTAAAAAATTCTTTGGCGAAAAAGACTATGAAGTTGTTGTAAGACCAGCTTGCTTTTTTATTCGTTTGAAAAGCGAGGACGCGGGTTTTATAAAGAGAGTCATTGTGTTTCCACCGCATGGCTTTACTGGAGATAAGATTGGTTTGTTAAATCCTCACCCCGAAGCGAGGAAGGAGAGGATAAAGATCCTTGGTAAAATCAATCCCACAAAGAAAGGATTTAGGCCGCTTGTAGAAGAGATAAAATTTGATTTTTCTCTTACTCGAAGCATTCCCACAAAAGAAACATCTGCTTACGCTAAGTTTTCTAAAAAATATTGCAAGACTCAAGTTAAGTCTTGGAAAAACTGGTTTTATGTCGTTAAGGAAACTGGCTGGGGTAATTTTCATAGTTTGATAAATATTTCTAATGAGTGGGTAGTTGCACTTTTACAAAAAGAGCTGACTGATCAAAAAAAAATAAATATAAAACCCTATCTTGAAAAACTACCCCAAACGAAAGCGAGTAAATTGCGAGCTGCTTTGCATAAAATTGAACATACTGGGGATAAAATTTTTGACGATGTAAATTTTGTTTCAGAGTTATTAAAATTTCCGTCAAAAATTTTAGTGCCAATTTTACTACAAATGTTAAATGTGCAAGAAACTGGAAAACATGAAAATTGTACTTCCTTTGCCCTCTTGTTAAAAATCGCGAAGAAGAATAAAAGTTTAGTTCTTAAAGAAGTAAAACGCGCGATTGAATTGAAATCAGCGCCGTATTATTATTTAGATGATTTAGAGAATAAATTAAGTAAATCATAGCCGTTTTAGAATCCGAAATGCGTTCGGGCTAATTCAAGAATACTGTACATTAATTGAGACGTGGAAAAACTATAGAAAAATAAAAGTGACCCGAGGGGGTCACGTCTATTATCCTAAAACTGAAATATTCTGAGAAAGAGTCAAAACAACCTTGAATTGATCCGAGTAAGACAGATTTTGCAACTCACTCCAAAGGTCGTTGTTAAATTCAGCAACCGGAGAAAACACAGATAATTCTTCTCCATTAACAAGGAATATCGGGATATTATGTTTTGCTTCAAATCCGATAAAAGTTCCTACCATTAAATTATCCCTTACATCATTTGATCTAATGATGTACGGTCTTCCGATTTTATAATCTTTAGCCTCCATATAACTCCTTTTAAATACTGAATGTAAGATAGCATATTTCTATACTGTTGTCAATCATGTTTAGGATATCAAAGAAAACATCCCCATAACTGGGGATGTTTTCTCAATGAGGAAAGAAAATAGATTATTCCACTCCCTCAACCTGATGATCAACGTTCGCTCCCGCTTGATCTTGGTGTCCCCCACCAGGAAGATTTTCATTCGCCTCAACGCTGTCCTTTGTTTCCGTTCCACTTTCCTTTTCAAGGGAGGATTCAACCGCTCCGTTGTTTTTTTCATCCTGAATATTGTCTTTGTCTATCGATGAGTTTTTCTGTTCTTTTACCGATTCGGATTGAGTTTGAATCTGCGCGGGCTGGCTTCCGGTGGCGTTCTGCGCGTGAGCTTGAAGCCCTATCGCTCCCGCTCCGCCGAGCAAAAGAGACAGAACCGCGAGCAAAGACGCTGTTTTTTTATTCCATTTCATAGGATTTTGTATAAATTTTTCTGCTCCGAGTCCAAGTCGACCTTTATTCTTGAACAATGTTGAGCATATACCGTACGGATGAAATCTCTATGAAATTAAGACGGGACTGGAAAGGTAATGATAACGAGGGTTCCCTTCCCGAGTTCGCTCTCAATACGTATCGTGCCATGATGGTTTCGCGTTATTTCTTCCGCGATAGCGAGCCCTAGACCGGCTCCTCTCGTCTCGCTCCGCGCTTTATCAGCCCGATACAAACGTTCGAACACATGAGGCAAATCTTCTTTTGCTATTCCTATCCCCGTGTCTTGAATCGTAACGATTGCTTTCGCGTGGCGTTCGTAAACCGTTACGTGAATCGATCCCCGAGACTTAGTGAAAGCAAGGGCATTGCTTACGATATTGGTTACAAGCCGCTCTAAAGCTCCGGATTCTCCATAGAGAAAAACGGCATGGGAGCCTTCCATAGAAAGCTTGATATTCCGCTCCGTTGCCATATGCCGCATTTTCTTTACAACACGTTCCGCTATCTCCGTTATGTTGATTTTTCCAAAAGAAAGATTTTTTTCTCTTCCCTCTAATTTTGAGAGGGTCAATAAATCTTCAGTCAGTTTTGTCATTAAGGTTATTTCATCTATGGCGTTTGTAATAAAAGAGCGTCCCTTTTCCTTGTCCCACTCCTTTTCCCTTAACGCCACCTCCAAATTGGTTCGCGCCACCGTGAGGGGCGTTCGGAGTTCATGCGACGCGTCAGCGGTGAATTGCTTCTGTTTTTCCATCGTTTCCTGAATGGGTTTTAACGTTCTCCCCGCCAAAACATAACTGAGAACGCTTGAGATGCCTAACACCGCGAGATCCACAAACACTATAGTCATTTGAAGCTGATCGGTTGTTTTTCCCATAACCAGTTCTTGGACTTGATCGTTTGAAAAATTTCCCTCGACGTTGTCTCGGATATTTTTTACCAAAGAATAGTAGAGGGTAAAGCTGAAAATGATGACAATAGCGGCAATAATGCCGATATATAGGGCGGTAAGGTTTAAACGGGCGCGCCAAAACAAACTATGTTTTGAGCCGGTACCCCACTCCGCGAATGGTTTCCAATATTTTTTCATGGTTTTCGTATTCTATTTTCTTCCGCAAATTTTTTATATGCACGTCAACCGTGTTGCTAAAAGCGTTCGCCGCGAAATCCCAAGCGTGGTCATATAACTCGTCACGGGTAATAACCTTATTAGGGTGGCGTATTAAATATTCGAGAACCATAAATTCCTTAAGCGTAAGCGGAATTTCTTTTCCCGAGCGGTCTACTTTCCTCGTCGTTGTATTCAATGTAATATCTCCGACTTTTAATTCTTTAGGCAGGGTCTCTTTCGGGCGGCGTAGTAACGCGCGGATGCGCGCCGTAAGTTCTTCAAACGAAAAGGGTTTTATTAAATAATCATCGGCGCCAGAATCAAGTCCTTTAATTTTATCTTCCGTCATATCTTTCGCCGTAAGCATCAACACGGGGATAGTAATCTCGACTTCGCGCCAATCCCTCAAGACGGATATCCCGTCTTTTTTGGGAAGCATGACGTCTAAAATCACGAGATCATAATCCCGAGGGGAAAGTTCAACTCGCCTCGCGCCGCTTTCACCGTCCAAAACGTAATCAGCGGCATATCCTTCCTGCTCTAATCCTCTCTTTATTCCCGAAGCTAACGCTTCATTATCTTCTACGATTAATATTTTCATACGTTTAGCGTAACCCCATACCATGAAATCTTCATGAAGATTGTTTCACCTTAATTTTTTAGGCTTGATTTCTTTATTTCTTTCTTCGCGAGAAAATATATGCTCGGTCCGAACCATAAACCCGCCAGAATCCGCTGAAATTTTCTCTCGAGTAAATAAAGAATGGGAGACGGAATCGTGTTTTTAAAGAACGCGTGCCGAAAATTTGACACAGAGAGAGTCTCTAGAATCACGAATCCTTCAGCTTCAAGGGTAGCTCGTATCGCCGCGGGATGATGGTTCAGGAAGGGTACGGCTAAATCTTTTTGGGAACGCGATATGGGGACGTAGGGTGAAGTATCCTTTTTGAAAGAAAGAGAGTAAAATCGCGCTTTCATGTGCATCTTATTGGGTATTTCAAGAATGAGGTGACCCTCGGGCGTAAGAATACGGGCAATTTCCCGAATGACCGCGCGAGGATTCGTTATGTGATGAAAAACCCGCACACAAATCGCCGCGTCGCATGACCTCGCGGGTAAGGGAATAGATTCCGCTGACCCTTCAACACAATCAACCTTTCCGATCTTGGAAAGATTTTTCTTCGCGACGGCGAGCTGATCTAAGGAAGGATCAAGGATGATAATTCGATCCCATTGGTTTTCATAAAGTGGCACCAGCCTTCCAATTCCACCGCCCACATCTATGATGGTCCTATGGGGTTGCGGTATCTTGTAAACCAGTCGTCTTACCGCCATACGATCGGCCTCATCTTCAAATTCACGCCCTTTCCAAAACGCCGCGTAATCGTAGGTATCGTAAAAATTCTTTTTAGAGAACATCTCATCATCCAGCCAAAACGCCGTCACTTTATTTCCCAACTCAGTGAAAATTTTTTCCGAGTCATCACGTTTTATGTTCCTCATAATTCCTGTGATTCTCCATAATCCATATTATGTATAGAACAATAAGATGAAGTTCTCATGAAGAATAAATTCATCATACAAATTACTTCAAAAATAGTATATAGACCTTGCCGTCGGTAAAAAATGGGTCTCCGGTAAAATTCTCTCCGAGAACGGGCTCGACAGATTGAATCTTTCGCGAAGCGCTTATTAATCCGGCTTTTTCCAAATCGGAAAATAACAGTTCCCTCTCCGTATCGATATCCGGAGCTATCTTGTGCGTGACAAGCCATTTAATACCCGTATCGAGACTTACCGTCCCTAGATACACGCTCTCGCCCTCGGGCGTCTTCACGTTCGTTTTCCAAAATCGAGCGTGGTGGCGTTCCCGGACGCTCTGCGCGCGGGTGGGTTTTTCAAAACCGAAGTCATGTACGTTCGCGTTCCAAAACGACGGGGTCATGGGAGCTCTTTTATACGTCTGGTTTAGCAAAGCCGCCTTTATAAGGCTCAGCATTGAACTTACGTTTGGACGGTCGGCAAGAATCCATCCCGCGCTTTCTATGTTCCGCACGAAGGTCTCGTCATCCTTCGCGACAATCACCAAACTGATCGGTTCCTGATTGTCGCCCGTTAGCGTTTCCGTGAACGTTGGCAGGTTTTCCTCCTTGAAAATATCTTGGATATTACGCGTGATGAAAGTAGCCGACGCGGAAATAGTTCTATTGAGCGGCGGATGATACTCTAAAGCAAATACGGAGTAGAAGATAAGCCCTATTATAGGCAAAATCACGAAAACGGATTTAACGTTCCGTGATATGGAAACCGTTTTCTCTGGTTTTTTCCGTTTCAACCATTCAACCATACTGATACCAATAATGAGCCATAAAGCGCCCAATAGATATCCGCCCCATACATCGCTCAAATAATGGACGCCGAGATAGATACGGCTTAATCCGACTCCGAGTATGATTATTAAACTTCCAAACAAAATATTCGCTTTGGTTTTCCCTTGTTTTTTACACTCATTAAACAAGATATAGGCAAGAAACCCGTAGAAAGCGAGAGCTATAGTCGAGTGCCCGCTTGGAAAGGAGTATCCCGTTTCAAGATAGTAAGCGATATAGGGTCTCGGACGATGAATGATGATCTTGCTTAACGTATAAAATAGATATGACCCGCTAATCGTGATCCAGAACGGCACTATATACTTCCGTTTTCCCCATAGCCATAAAAGAATGGAGGTAATGAGTCCGAAACTTATAATTACCTGCCACTTCGCGAGTAAGGTGATCCATAGAAAGACTTTGATAAGTTCCGCGTCACGAAAAGCATAGAGTAGATTCGCGACTCTCGTGTCAGCCAAGACCAAGGACTCGGCTGTAATGATATCTTGAACCGTACCGACGAAAAGCGAGAGAACATATATGAAAGCGATGAGTAAAAGCGTAAACGGCAAGCCAAAAAAGGCGTCTACGTCTAATCGTCTTTTTACAAACGCAAAAGACCTTGGATACCTTTGAACAATCTTTTGAATATCGGGATTTCTAACTATCGCGTCTCGCACGGAGAGGGCTAGAGACTTTAGAAAAGAAAAGAACGGCCGAGAATATTTCATGACGATTTTTATGAAAATAACCAGAACGATAATGGCTATAATAAAAATACCGGCTCTCGTTGACCAGGCTTCAATAACATTCAACGTTCCCCCAAAGAAATAACCGAGCAAGAGATGCGCCGTTGCCCATAAAAAACCGCTCAAAATATTCCAGAACAAAAACTGCCACTTATTCATTTGGGAAAGACCGGCGATAAAGGGAATAATCGGTCGAAGCGGGCCCACAAATCGGCCCAATAACACACTCTTACCTCCGTGTTTTTTAAAAAACCCCTCTCCTCTTTCCAAATGGGCTCGTTTTAGTAAGCGATTTTCCTCTTTAAAAAATCTCGTTCCTTTCGTCCCAAACCAGTAACTCAAACTATCACCCAGTATTGCTCCTATGGCCGCAAACCAAATCAAATCTCCGATATCAAGATAACCGTGTGCCGAAAGAAAACCCGCCAACGTAACCAGTACCGCCCCCGGTATTACCGACCCAATAAACGCGAGAGATTCGGAAAGAGCTATGAGCAATATGAGCCAATAGCCAAATACGCCGAGGTGCTGAACTGTTGGAAGAATTGAATTTATAACATCCATATCTATTTTTATCAAATTATCAAGGAAGGTACGAAGAGTTTTGACTTTCCTAAGTGCCCCCACCAGGACTCGAACCTGGAACCTTCTCCTTAAGAGGGAGCAGCTCTACCGATTGAGCTATAGGGGCGTAATACAACTATAGTAATTATTCTCTCATGATTTTGCAATCTCAATTATTATCAACTTTTTTACAAACTTGCTACCATAAAGGTAATGGAGCATATACATACTCCCCTTTCTGAAATACGCGGTATTCCACCGCGTTTCGTTCCCAAACTCAAGAAGCTTGGAATTATTACCGTCCGTGACCTGCTTTTTTACATCCCCACAAGGTATATTGATTTCTCGCGTATCGTCCCTGTCAGTAATCTAGAAGAAAAACAAGAAGCGACTATTCATGGAACGGTCATAAAGATTAACTCCCGAAGAACTTGGCACAGGAAAATGCATCTTGTGGAAGCATATATACAAGATGATTCCGGAACGATACGCGCGACATGGTTTAATCAATCTTATATCCAGAATGTTCTCCCCTCGGGACAAGAGGCTAATTTTTCCGGGAAACCTATCGTTTCAAAAACCGGAGAACTGTATCTTTCGAATCCAACCTATGAAATCGTCTATGAAGAGAAAGAAACCAAACATACGGGACGTATTGTTCCCATATATCCAGAAACAAAAGGACTTACCTCAAAAGGCATCCGTTATCTCATCTCCCTTCTTCTCAAAAAATCGTTTTCTCTTGAGGAAACGATTCCTGAAAGTATCCTCAAAAACCATCGTCTTCCCCGCGTCCAGGAGGCTATAAGGAACGTTCATTTTCCAGAAATCTTAGAAGAAGCGGAACGAGCAAAACGACGATTTATATTCGAAGATCTTTTCCTTCTTCAACTCAACTATATTCAAGAAAAAGAAAACCTTAAAAAGAAAACCGCTTTTTCTATTCCATTCAACCCTGATTTAATAAAGAAAACACTAACAGATCTTCCTTTCGAACTCACTCTTTCTCAAAAAAAGGCGCTCTTTGAAATCTTAAAAGACATGGAACGGGCGTATCCTATGAACCGTCTTCTTCAAGGAGACGTCGGATCCGGAAAAACCGTAGTCGTCGCCCTTGCCGCGCTCCCCGTTTCAAACTATAACTTACAAACCGCTTTTATGGCACCCACGGAAATACTCGCGAAACAACATTACATGACGCTTCAAAAACTTTTTCCATCCTTCGAGAACGGCATGGCTCTTCTAACCTCATCCGAATGCGCTCTTTCATACGGAAAACATCTTGAAACGGGGATAAAAAAGAGCGCGCTCCTTCGGGAGATCGAACAAGGAAAGGTCTCTATGGTTATAGGAACCCATACCCTTATACAACAATCGGTTTCCTTCAAAAATCTCGGCCTTGTCATTATTGATGAGCAACATCGTTTTGGAGTCAAACAACGAGCGGAACTTTTGAAGAAAACCCATGAAAACCGTGCGTCTCATCTCTTAAGTATGTCGGCAACCCCTATCCCCCGTACTCTTTCTCTCGCGTTTTTTGGCGATTTAGATATTTCTATTATTGATGAACTTCCTAAAAACAGGAAAACCGTTATCACAAAAATTATTCCTCCCGACAAAAGAAAAGACGCTTATCAATTCATACGAAAACACATACGCGAGGGAAGACAGGCCTTTGTCGTATGTCCCAGAATTGAGCCTCGCATAGAAGATCAAGGATATTCAGACACGTTGAAACTTGAAATACGATCGGTAAAAGAAGAATATGAGAAACTCAGCAAAATTATTTTTCCCGATCTTGAGATCTCCATGCTCCATGGAAAAATACCGACAAAAGGAGAGAATTCAAAAACTCATATTATGAAACGATTCGCCGACGGCGATATTGATATTCTGGTCTCCACGTCGGTTATCGAGGTCGGCGTCGATGTTCCGAACGCGTCCATCATGATGATTGAAGGCTCCGAACGTTTTGGTCTCGCTCAACTCTATCAATTCAGAGGACGCGTGGGACGCGGGGAACATCAATCGTATTGCTTTCTCTTTACCGATTCATCTTCACTCGAAACAAAGAAACGCCTCAACGCGATCGCGCAGGCAAAAAACGGACTTGAGCTTGCTGAACAAGATCTTCACCTTCGAGGACCCGGAGAATTCTTGGGAGACGTACAAACAGGCACGCCCGATTATGCCATGCAAGCGCTCAAAAATCCCAATCTTCTTCTAGAAGCAAGAAAAAGCGCGAGAGATCTTTTCAACCGTGATCCTGATTTAACCAACCATATACATCTTAAAAAAGAACTGAATCTTTTCGAGAAACGAATACATTTGGAATAACCTATCTCACTTCCGCTCCAAAACGTTTCTTAGTTTCCTCCGTAATCTTGTCTTGTATGGGATTTACTTCTTCTATGGTGAGAGTGCGTTCATTGCTTCTATACACCGTGCGATATGTATAGCTTATTTTCCCCTTTCCAAATTTTTCTTCATTCTCATAGTTATCAAGCAACGCGACTTCCTCCGCGAGATCTCCTCCGATATCCCGAATGAGATCAAAATAATCGTTGGGAACGAAGTCTTTATCAACAACAAAAGAAATATCCCGTGTTATCGGAGGGTATTTACTTACCTCTTTATAACGACTTCCAAGTTTGAGCTGCCGTTTTACCCGTTCGTCGTTTGACCATAAGAGACGAATATCCGGAAGATTCATGCTCAAGATAGCGAGCCGCTCAAGTCCGAAACCGAACGCCCATCCGTTCCATATAGATGAATCGATATCTAAGTTATCCAAAACTTTCGATTGAACGACACCACTTCCCAAAACCTCCACCCAGCGGCCATCAAGCTCAACCTCCATCTCTATACTCGGATCCGTGTATGGAAAGGTATCTTGATTGAAACGATATCTAATATCATTCCCATAAATAGCCTTCGCGATGCTTATCAAAACTTCTTTCAGTTCGTCTAAACCAATCTTTTTTTCCTCTTGTTTACAAATATAGAGTCCATCCATCTGATGGAAAACATTCATATGACTGCGATCGATTTCATCTCTGCGATACACTTTTCCATATGAAAGTACTCCTACAGGCGATCCCTTTCGTATTTTTTCCCTTACCTCTGGAAGGTTAAGGTAGTAGTACCACATAATAGTGGTATGGGTGCGCAGAATATCGGTTTCAGTCGCGTAATACGTATCCGACTTGCTTCGCGCGGGATGATCAAGGGGAAAGTTAAAAAGATCAAAGCTTTCTCTCGCGGGAACAATCTCGGGAACATTCACCACGTCAAATTCTTTGAAATCAGAAAGTTCGATAATCCTTTTCGCGAGTTCCTTTATGGGACTTCCTTCAGTTCTTGAGAGATCGGGCATGTCCAAGAATCGCTGAAGGCGTAATCCTTCCGAATCCGTTCTCTTTTTCAACCCTTCTTTTATTTTTTTTTCTTCAGGGGATGTAATGAGAATTTCTTTCATATATCGTGAACATAATATCAGGGTTAGGGGAAATAATAAAGTGAGGACAAATTTTCAAAATAAAACCCCCATGTGGGGGTAATAATTTAGTTTCAAAAAAACATTGATGCCGTGGCGATAAGAATGCCAATCGCTATAGCTATCAAAAGTTTTTTATTAATCCTCTTTTTGCTTTCACTATCCAATTTCGAAGAAATATTTTTGAAAGCAAAATAATTCATAAAAAACATAACTTCTCCTTTTTTTAATTTTACTATTTTAACCCTAGCACAATATACCAAAAAAGTCAAATATTTTTGTACTGACTTAATGGTATGTTGGTTAACTAAAAATAATCAAATAAAAAGAAGCGCTTGAAACGCTATGCGTTCTTTGCTACTGTTACTTTCGCGGGGAAGAGTAACGGTTGCTCGCAAGGCTCATAACCTTGAGGTAGTGGGTTCAATTCCCACCCCCGCAACAAAAAAAGGGCTCCTGTATAGGTGTTTCTTTTTTTTGAATTAGCATTTACAATCAAATATATTCTTGCCGGCATAGCTCAGTTGGTTAGAGCGAGGGACTCATAAGCCCTAGGTCGCAGGTTCAACTCCTGCTGCCGGCACCAAGATAAATGCGTATACAATTACTTATCAAAGAATCATATATTGAGACTATCAAAAACAGTATCAACTCTTCTGTTTTTAAAACGCTCTGGGCAGTCGTGGATGGAGAAAAACAAGACATTCTCGATGCCGGAAGAAAATCATGCGGGGTATTCACTTCAAGCATTCTTCTCATGTTTGGATTTATCAAAGAACGACACGCGACCGTATCGGGAACGATAAAAGATATGGAGCGCTCCGGATGGTTTGAAATTCAAGAACCTAGAATCGGCTGTATTCTCCGCTGGGAAAAAAAATTTGGAAATGGGGAAGATAACGATCATATAGGATTCTATATAGGAGATCATATGGCGATAAGTACGAGTTCAAAGGAATGCGTTCCCATAGAACATCACTTCACGTATGGAGAAGAAAACGGAGAACCCAAGAGAAAAATAGTCGCCATATATTGGCATGAAAATTTGAGTTAGGTGCTGAATTTCTATTTTCTAAAATACAGCGCTTTGAAAAATCCTTTGAAATACATTAGAATTCACTTTGTTGGAAAATGGACCGGTGGAGCAGCTGGAGTGCTCGTCTCCCTGTCACGGAGAAGATCGCGGGTTCGAGTCCCGTCCGGTCCGCCAGTGTTTTTAGGGCTTAGATAAACGGGTTTTAGGATGGCCAAAGGGATTCGAACTTTTATCTATCTACTTTTATCGAATAGTGATAAAATATGAATATGAAAACTTTTATAGAATTTTTTGGTTGGTATGGGACGGTTGCCATAGTGGCTGCGTATGCGCTCGTTAGTTTTTCCATAATTGAACCTTCAAATATCTGGTATCAAATTTTGAATGGTACCGGAGCATTGGGTATTGTTGTCGTTTCTTTCCACAAAAAAACATACCAGCCAGGAATCTTAAACCTACGAATTATTTTCTAGTAGTCGAAAAATTTTTTCCATGACCGAACCTAAACCTACAAAAAACATTCTCATCTATCCCAATGGGATACTCGTCTGGAATGACAAACGATTCAGATGCGCTATAGGAAAAAACAGCGTAACTGAAAACAAGAGAGAGGGAGACATGGCGACCCCTCTTGGATGTTTTCCTATCCGTGAAATTTTATATAGAAAAGATAAAATTCAAAAACCCAAGACTCTATTTCCCGTTTCCGAGATTACACCCGATGATGGATGGTGCGATGACATAAACTCCCCCGAATACAACAAAAAAATAAAACTTCCCTTTCCATCGAGTCATGAAAACCTGTGGAGAGAAGACGATGTATATGATTGTATCGTTATACTGGGATATAACGATAATCCTCCGGAACCCGGGAAAGGAAGCGCCATTTTCATGCATGTCGCGAGAGAATCGTATTCCCCTACCGCCGGATGTATAGCTCTTTCTCTTGATAATCTACTCGCCCTACTTAAAGAAATTCCCCTGGATACGACTGTTTGCGTTCAAAAAGAACCTCTGAATCGTTAAGAGGTTTCTTTTTCATAGAGCATACCGAGGGAAAGGATATCGGGTTCGTGAAAATGTTTTCCAATGAGCTGAAATCCCACGGGAAGTTCACCGTTTCCTTTTATATATTTCTTCACGGGAATAGAAATGGCGGGAAGCCCCGCGAGATTCGCGGAAACCGTGAAAATATC
>JAKALF010000016.1 GCA_021813265.1 bacterium | reverse complement strand
AAAAATTAAGGGGACCGAAAAAGATGAACAGGAAAAAAGATCTCTCTCTATAACAACTGATATTGGAAGAGAAAAAGAGAAAACCCGTAAGGCGACAATCACAAATCCAAATATGGAACCTGAAAACCAAAAAGAAAATCACAAGCCTTTTACGGTTACGGGACCCATTGGAAGAAGAAGAATGGTTGTAAAGGGACACAGCACTGGCTTGCAACTTTCTTTTGAGGAAATGGGCGACAGTACCGATCTATGGAAGTTTCATAGAGACTTGGGACTGATATCGATAAATATCCATCACCCGTTATGGGCGGAAGCTGAAAAAAGCGACCTTCTCCTTATGAGATTTCAGGAGATGGTTGTTATCAGGGCTCTCATTTTCGAAACTTACCCAGATGCGTGGAAAGAGATAGTTCATACCTTTATTATGGATGAACTTTCCGCTAGTCTTTCCATACTAGGTCGTATTCTACCAGCGCAGAAAAAGAAAATCTTCTTTTCTAAAAAAATGTTGGCTGGATAGGTATCTTAATTGCCACTCAATACATTTGGGTGGCTTTTTATTGCCATCAGTCTTGGAAATAGAATTTTCATATTGTATCATAATCTCATGGAACATAACCTTGTCCTCGGAAACTTCAACGGTCCTCTTGATAAACTTCTGGAACTTATCGAAACCAAGAAGCTTGAAATTACGGAAGTCAGCCTCGCAAACGTCACGGCTGATTTTTTAGCATACCTAGAAGAATTGAAACGCGAGTCAAGAGAAGAAGAATATCCAAGTATTCTTGCTGATTTTTTGCTAGTCGCGTCAAAACTTCTCCTTATTAAATCCAAAGCGCTTCTTCCCTCGCTTGAATTGAGTGAAGAGGAAGAAAAAGATATCAAGGATTTTGAAGCTCGGTTGAAACTCTATCAAGAACTCAAAAAAACCCAAGGGAACATAAAAGAGAAGTGGAACGTTTTTCCCGTAATGTTCGGAAGAGAACTTTTTATGACCCAGGAAATCGTCTTTTACCCCCCGTCCCATATTTCGGTTAATATCATACACGAATCACTAAAGACGCTCATAGATCAGTTTAAGAAAGTCATACGACCCGAGAAAACCATCAAAAGCGAAATGATCAATTTGAAACAGAAGATAGAAGAAATCATGAATCGTATAACAAGCGCGCCTATATCGTTTAAAAACCTTTCATCGAGTGGAACTCGGGAAGAAATCATAGTTCTTTTTCTCGCTATTCTTCATTTGGTGCGTCAACAGATTATTGATGTTACCCAAAAGAATCATTTTGACGAAATAACGGTTGCGCGTCACTCAAGATGAACGTAAAATACAATCTATGTCAAACCTAGCACACCTTGAAGCCCTTCTTTTCTATTACGGAGAACCCGTAGGGTTTCAAAAGATAGCATCAACTCTTCATATAAAAGAACCTGAAGCGGAAGAGCTTGTTTTGCGTCTTCAAAAAAATCTTTCTCAAGATAACGAGAGAGGACTCTATTGCGTAATACACGAAGGAAGGGTTCAACTTCTTACCAAACCCGACACAGGGGAGGTTATCCGGCATCTTATGAAAGATGAATTCAAAGAAGAACTGACCCCCGCGTCCCTTGAAACACTTTCCCTCGTGGCATATCTCGGTCCCGTTTCTCGCCCTATGATTGATTTCATACGAGGGGTGAATTCAAGTTATACCCTAAGGAATCTTCTTCTTAGGGGACTCATTGATCGTGATATGGGGAAAGGAAATATGTATAGGTATAGAGCAAGTATACCTTTTCTCTCGCATATAGGGATAGTGGATGTAAATAGTCTCCCCGAATATGAGTCTTATAGAGAAATATTGAGACAATTTGAAGAGGGACAAAACCCAAAAGAGCAAAAACCTACTGAAGAGCTATGAGTATACGAATAAAAATGGCCGCGATATCTGGCGCAGTTTTAATCTGCGCGCTTTTAATCCTTATTTTTTTCTATACATCGTCGTCTAACGGAAATTTAAAAAGCACCAAAGCGACTTCAACTCCTTCCGAAGCGCCCTTTCCCCAAGACCCCATTCGAGATTGGAGCGTCTTAGATCCAGCCGTCCCTTCTCAAGCTCTCCTTATCGAATCTCTCAATGACGGTTTTCCATTTTTTCGTTACAAAATACATGAAGCGTGGCCCATGGCTTCTCTTACAAAACTTCTCACGGCCGTTGTCGTTACGGAACAAATAGGATTAAATACTAAAATTCCCATAACCCAAAGAGCGGTGGAAACGGAAGGAATCGCGGGGGATTTGAAAAGCGGAGAGGTATATACCGCTCGCGATCTTTTAAAAATCATGCTTATGGTCTCAAGTAATGACGCCGCGGCGGCGTTTGAAGAATTTGGAGGGGGAAAAGAAGCGTTTGTAAATATGATGAGAAAAAAAGCTCGGGAAATTGGTCTCCAAGAAACGATCGTAAACGACGCCTCAGGACTTGATGATAATAATACAACAACGGCAGACGATATGCTGAAACTTTTGAAGTATGTCATCGAAAAAGATCCCGATATTATTTCGTGGACGCGCCTTCAAACCTTTCCGGTGCAAGCAATCAATGATGTAAACAGCAGGATTATCACCAATATTGATTCTCTGGTTGTCGACCCCGATTTCTTGGGAGGAAAAACAGGAACGTCTCCGAAGGCGGGAGAAAATCTCGCGGCGGTCTTTTCTTTTGGAACAAGACGGGTAGGGGTCATTATTTTAGGAAGCAAGGATAGGATACGGGAAGTTCATGATATGCTCCGTTGGGTAAAACAAGCATATAAGGTACAATAAATCTATGATTATATTTGAAGCTGTTCGTATTCTCCTTCTTTTCGCGCTTGCTTTCGTGGTTGCGCTTATAATCACGCCCTTCGTGGTTCGATTTTTGGAAAAGTTTAATATTAAAAAAACCAATATACGCGACGCTACAAGCGCCCCCGTGTTTTACAGTCTTCACAAGGACAAGGGTAATACTCCCACGATGGGTGGAATTATTATCTGGCTCACGGTCATCCTTGTCGCGCTGGTTTTTTTTCTATTCAACGTTTTTTTTGGAGGGTTCGGATCGTATTTTAATTTTGTGAGCAGATCGGAAACCTATCTCCCCCTCGCGGCGCTTCTTTTCGCGGCCATCGTGGGTCTTATAGACGATGTGTTTGGAATTCTAGGCAAGGGACCTCATAAGGGGGGATTAAGCGTGAAACAGAAACTTCTTATTTATACCCTTGTTTCCACGATCGGGGCCTGGTGGTTTTACGTAAAACTCGCGTGGACGACCCTTTTTATCCCCTTTATCGGCTACGTGACAATAGGATGGTGGTACATACCCTTTTTTATTTTTATCCTTGTCGCGAGCGCGTTTTCGGCGAATGAAACCGATGGGCTTGACGGACTCGCGGGGGGAATTATGTTTTTTGCTTTCATGGCTCTTTCTGTAGTCGCTTTTGTGACGGGAAAGTATGACCTTGCCGCCATGAACGCCACGATCTTGGGATCGCTTATCGCCTTTCTTTGGTATAATATTCATCCTGCCCGTTTTTTCATGGGAGACACGGGTTCCATGTCGCTCGGAATCACCTTAGGGGTTATGGTTATGCTTACCAACACCGCTTTCTTTCTCCCATTCTTTGGATTCATTCTTATCTTTGAATCCCTTTCCGTTATCGTTCAGCTTACGAGTAAAAAAATCAGGAAGAAAAAAATATTTCTTTCCACGCCGATACACCATCATTTTGAAGCCATAGGTTGGCCCGAGAGTAGGGTAACGATGCGATTCTGGATCATTCAAGGCATAGCGACTAGTGTCGGTTTGGTGCTTTTTTTTCTCGCGCGATTTGTATAACATATGACCACGCTCATAAAAAACGGGCTCATATATGACGGAACGGGAGGAAAACCCGTACAGAAAAACATTTTGATAAAAAACGGACATATCGCGAAGATCGATTCCGTGTTTTCTCATAAAGCGGACGAATCCATTGACGCGACGGGAGCTATCATCATGCCCGGAATCGTTGACGTGGGATCGTATGCTGATAAATCATTTTCTCTCTTTTGGGATCCTTTACAAGAATCCGTTATACGTCAAGGTATAACAACTCAGATTGTAGGGAATGATGGAGTATCCTTTGCTCCATTTTCTAAAAAATCACTTGAATTTACTCTTCCTCACAGCGCCCGTTCCTCCATGGTCCACAACGGGAACAGCGTGAAGTGTTTTCTCAAGACTCTTCATGGAACCGTATCAACCAATATCGGGACGCTTGTGGGAGCAAGAACGATAAAAACGCTTGTGTCTGAAGACGAATCAAAAGAATTAAATTCAAAAGAAAAAAACTATTTTGAACATCTTACGAAAACCGCTCTTTTTGAAGGAGCTTTTGGTATTTCGATCGGATACGGGCACACAACCCATGAACACGCTCCATATTATGAAATAGCGGATTTCGCGCCCATAGCGGAATCCATGAAACGAGTTTGCGTGATTCATCCTCCTGCTAACGCTATCGCTAAAGCATTTGAAGAAATACTTCGTTTTTCTCCTAAAAAGGGCGTGAACATGGAAATAAGTCATGTTTTGACCCTACTCGATTCTTCCTTTACGCAAAAAAAGATAACATCCTTTATCGAAACGCTTTCTCAAAAAAACAATGTTCATATGGATATAGTTCCATTCTCCCGCGTTCCCGTGCACGCGCGCGAACTCCTTCCTCCATGGGCGTTTGGAGAAAACGATCGTGAAACTCTAAAAACTCTTACGTCTCCGAGTCGTAAAGGTCGGCTCATGAGGACGTTCAATGCCTTTCAGAAATTCAAACTTTCCGTCGAAGGAATCGCCGATCCCGCGTTCCAATTTTTTGAAGGGAAGAGTATTTCATCCATCGCGGAGAATAGGGGATCTTCATACGGAGAGGCTCTTCTTCATGTTATGAATATTTCAACTTTACGCGCGTATTTTCTCGCGCTTTCACCAAATTCAACCTTGCATGGAAGACTTCTTGGGTTCCCTCGGACGCTCTATACATGGGGAAGGGCGCGGGATTCCGGAAAAGAAACGCCATTTTCGTTTCTTAAATCATGTAAGGAAAACGATTCGCTAACTCTTGAGAGAAAAATTGAGAAGATGACCTCTCTTCCCGCGAAGAAATTTGGTATCGCGAAACGAGGAGCTCTTATAGAGGGAAATTATGCCGATGTCGTTGTGTTGAAAGATTTTAATCTTGAACACCTGTTTATTAACGGCGTCCATATTATTGAGGAAGGAGAAATACGAAAGGTCTTTCCTGGTATGGCGCTTACGCCTCAGAGATAATGGTAAACATACGCGCTCCCAAAAAAACATCTTCTCCAGATTATGTTTTTATAGCGTTCGTTCTCGTTTTAATCGCCTTTGGACTTGTTATGCTCACGAGCGCTTCTTCCGATCTTGGAAAGGCGCGTTTTGGAGATAGTTATTACTATTTAGTTCATCAAATTCTTTATGGTCTTGTTCCAGGAATCATAGGGTTCTTCGCGACCTTTCTCATTTACTACAGAAGATTTGAAAAATGGTCTATGCCCATTTTAGCGATAAGCATCCTCTTTTTGCTTTTAATCTTCACGCCCTTAGGATTTAGCGCGAAGGGAAGCGACCGATGGATACAATTGGGATCCTTTACCTTTCAGCCCGCTGAGCTCTTGAAGTTTTCGTTTTTCGCGTATCTTGCCGCGTGGATTAGCAGGAAAAAAGAGAGGAATAAAAGTCTTTCTGAAGGATTTCTACCCTTTCTCCTTATTACGGGATTTATTATGACTCTTATTATTCTCCAGCCTTCCACGTCTATAGCGATTCTGATTCTCGCGGCCGCTCTTTTTACATATTTTACCGCTGGGGCGAAAATAAAGTTTCTCGCGGTAGCGCTTCTCATCGCGTTAGTGGCGATTGGGCTTGTCGTGTATTTTACCCCCTATCGTTTAGAACGCGTTATGACGTTTTTCCGCCCTTCGGCGGCCAATGAACTTTCGAGCGGATATCATATCAATCAGGCGCTTATTGCCATAGGGTCGGGAGGTTTTACGGGCGTAGGGTACGGTCAATCAACCACCAAACTTCATTACTTGCCGGAACCTATAGGAGATTCTATCTTCGCGGTTCTTGGCGAAGAACTCGGATTTCTTGGAACCATGGCCTTTATCCTCATCTTTCTTATGTTCATATGGAGAGGACTGAGAATAGCCAAAGAAGCTCCTGATAGTTTTGGGAGGTTGGTTGTTGTGGGGTTTATCACCCTTATATGTCTTCAAGCATTTGTTAATATCGCGGCTATTTCGGGTATTCTCCCTCTTACGGGCATGCCGCTTCCGTTTGTAAGTTATGGAGGAACGGCATTGGCTGTTCTTTTAACCATGTGTGGTATGATGGTCAATATATCAAGATACAGAAAACATTAAATTTATGATTCGAAGAATCGTATTCACAGGCGGGGGGACGGGAGGGCATATCTATCCGCTTCTCGCGGTGCTTGAGGAGGTTATAAAAAAAAGCTCGGACGACATACTTGTCTATTATATAGGTCCCAAAAATGACTCAGTCTTTAACATGGTCAGGAAATACCATGTTCGTCCCTATCCCGTTATCTCAAGCAAATTAAGACGGTATGTTTCACCGCTCACTATTTTGGATATTCCCAAATTCTTTTTTTCCCTTGTCCAAATGCTTTGGAGAATGTATCTTCTTATGCCCGACGTGGTTTTTTCAAAAGGAGGTCCGGGATCCTTTCCGGTTATTTTCGCCGCTTGGTTTTACATGATCCCCGTGATTATCCACGAATCAGACTCGGTCCCGAGTTTGAACGCGAAACTCTCGAAATTTTTTGCAAAGCGAATCGCGATATCTTTTGAACACGCGGCTCAATATTTTCCGGAGAAAAAGATTGCCCTTACAGGCAATCCCGTGCGTTCTAGTCTCGTCCGAGATATTCCGAAAAAAGAAGCCGCTCGAGAATATTTTGGGTTTAACATTAACAATCCACTTCTTGTAATTTTGGGGGGATCTCAAGGAGCAACGCCTATCAATGAATTTATTTTTTCCCATCTCAAAGAACTTCTTTTGAAATATCAGCTGTTTCATCAAGTGGGGGAGGTAAATGAAGACGAAGCTCTCTCAGCCATTGGTTCCGTGTTGCAAGGAGAAAGCGATCAGACAAAAAAGCGGTATCAATACGCCGGCTTTCTAAATGAGATGATGATGAAAAAGATTCTTGCCGCCGCTGATATTGTTATATCTCGCGCGGGATCAAGCGCTATATATGAAATCGCGGCATTTGGAAAACCTTCGATTCTTGTTCCCCTTCCTCGATCAGCGGGGAATCATCAGCTTGTGAATGCCTATGAATACGAAAAATCGGGGAGCACTGTCGTAATTGAAGAAACCAATCTTACCCTAAACCTCCTTACGCAAGAAATAGATTCCATTCTCGAGAATCCCGAGAGAATAAAAGAGATGGGGGAGAGGGGAAGGGCCTTTTTTAAACCCGATGCCTCGGAACTCATCGCGGATGAAATACTTAAATTGTCTAAAGCTGTTTGACACATTTGAAGTATATGCTATACTGTTAAAAATCATGATCCGTATAAATTCATACTTTTTCGGCTTTGCGTACTCTTCCAAAGAGAGGCAGGTTTGCGTTTGAAGTAAAGCCGAAAGATAAACTTCGAAATCAACCCCGCCTCCCCGTTGGAGGCGTTTTCGTTATTTAACAATTTAATATAAGGAGGTTCGATATGGTACGTCTATTAAACCCACTTATTCCCGCTCCAGTTCTGTGGTTTTCTACGAACAGCATTACGGGTGCTGGATCTCGGTTTAGTGGCAAAAGGGATGAAGAAGGGGGCGGCGATCGGCCGACCAAAAAAAATCCGGAGTTGATTATCGAAAAGAAAGAGAGGGAAGTTCAATTACTTGATGAACTAATTATGGAATTGGACAAAAAAATTACAGGCCTCACCGATTTGAAGGATATGGCGAGAAAACTCCTCGATCGCCTGAAAAAAGGAGGCGTGTGATGATGAAACCTGAATTTGCTTCGATTGAAACGACCCTGCGGTGCAACATGACCTGCAAACACTGCGGTGTGGAGTCGGGCCCGCACGCAGAAAGGGGTAGGGAGCTTGAAACACAAGAGATGCTCAATCTCTTTGGTGATCTTTATGATCTCGGCGTCCGGCGCTTGGTCCTCTCGGGTGGTGAATTTACGACGCGGAAGGATTGGCGCGAATTGCTGGGAGTCGCCCTCACTCGGTTCACGATGGTGCGGCAGATTTCGAATGGATGGTACGGAAAGCGCCTACTTGAGATACTTGAGGAAATGCCGAATAAGGAGCGGCTAGCGCTGTCCTTGAGCGTGGACGGGATGAAACATTCCCACGACCTAAATCGCCGCGCCGGTTCGTTCGGGAAGCTCATAGAGATCCTTGAGGAGGAGAGCGCGATATATCGGACGGTGATCACAACCGTGACAACTGAGAACTGGGGCGATCTCGACGACATATTCGCCATGCTCCGGTCGCTCAAGGTTCCTGTTTGGTCGATCCAGATTGGCCTGCCTGCCGGATATATGCTGAAGGAAAAATTTATTGGCAAGGAGCGGATATACACTCTCGCCGATACGATTCTCGGATGGCAGGCGGTAACGGTGGGCGAGATGGAGATCGTTCCGGACAACTGCTTCGGGTACGATCATCCAATGCGCCACAACGCGCCATGGGAGGGGTGTCAGGCGGGGAAGAACCTCGTGACTATTCTCGCAAACGGGGATGTGACGGGGTGCCCTACAACCTTCTGGGACGTGCGTGGAAATATTCGGGAGCAGAGTCTGGAAGCCATATGGAACGGCAACAAGATGGAGGAGTACCGCAAGGAAATACCGACCTGCGGTTCGTGCGCAAATAAAACGTGCAAGGGCGGCTGCCGCGCGGTACAGCACCTCTTCGGCGAGCAGTTCTGTGATGGTTGACATGTCATATAAATCATGATATTCTATAATCAGAAAATTGAGTGGATGATGTATCAGCGATACAACGTTGTGATTAAAGAGTGGAAAAATGCCGAGAGGCGGATTCATGCAGATGGACAAAAAATCCGTTTTGAGGTTATTTCGCCCTATTGCAACAATGGACCCGATTGTTCAATATGTCGGTCTCGAGTGGCATCCGTACAAGCGGCGCTCACTGGTAAGAAAATAGATGGTGGTTTAGATCCGGTTTATGGGATCCTAGAACTCCATTTACCAACTTCCGAGACAGATGTTTGTGAATATATCGGTAACCTGTTGGGGCTCACTCTTGGATCACGCTGAGGAAAAATCCAAACAAAGCGTAGCATAAGCCGCGCCTCTGGTTACGGTGAACGCACATCGTGAAACTGAAACAAACGCGAAGGATTTTGCCGATCGTTATCCGATCGGCACCCTTTTCGAGATCGTGAGTTCCGCTCGTGATTTCGAAGTGGGCAAAGCAATTTAAAAATTCAACAATAATATAAGGAATATATTATGCGAGATAGCTATCACACGATAGAGACTGGGGACGTGCAACCATTCCGGGCGTACAAAAACGATTTTTTCAAGTCGGGAGATTTTGTAGAAGAAGAGGTTGAGGAAGACGGCGAACAGATTATACATCTTCATGCGACACTCTGGCCCGGCGCATACAACGGCGAATTATGGGAAGAATCAGTGAGTACCGATTACGACAGTTATTTCATTATGGTCTACTATTCAAACCGTGATCATGTGAGAGTGATATTTGATGCGTCATACGGGCAGAAGGAGGAACTTAAAAAATCCTTCGAGTTCGTCAAAACGGCCGCCGAGAAGTTTTTTATGGTGAATCAATACGTGTTGTATGAAAATCCAAGTACTAATCGGAAAACCGAAAGGCGATATGATCACGAATTGACATGGCAAGAAGTCGAAAAACTGATTGCAGATAGCACGAGGTGCTCGACTGACATTCGGGACGGGCAGTCGTGGGAAAAGATTATGACGGTCGACGAAGCGAAAAAACTCTTCGCATTTTTGAAGATCAACATAAAATTTCCGACGTATAAGGAATAATTTTCAGCCGCACGATAATGTGCGGCTTTCCTTTTGTGTGGAGTGGAAAGTACTATATGTACGCGATAGTATTGCCCTCTTTTTGTTTGTTGTTTAGCTTGACAAAAATAATATTTGGTGCATAATAAAAATAGAATTTAACCAATTAACAATTTAAAAGGAAGGAAAATTATGAAAAAGATTTTCAATGGAACGCCGCATTCTATTAATATAATCGATCCATCATCGGTTGTATTTGATGAAAAAAATCGGAAGTATGTCAGTGCAAATCCGATTATCGTAAAAACCATAATGAGCGATGGTTTGTTGAACGCAAGGCTTGAAAAAAGAACCGGAGAGAAGATAAACGGAGAAATTTCGACTGTAACAACCAAGGTAGTTACTGTTGATAACTTGCCAGACGGATACGATTATTATATCGTCTCCGCGTTATATCTTGGTGCCGCGAAAGCGTGCGGAAAAGATACTGGGAAATTTTTAACGATCGGAGACCCAGTCTACTCAGTTGACGGATTAAAACCCATGGGTACGTTGACGCTCCAGAGAAATTAATTCAAGAATCCTAAATATTATCAGGATTCATTATTTAAATTTGACTGTAAAATTTTTAAGAAATGGAGGAATTATGATTGTATGTCTTGGGATACCGGAAGTTTCGAAAGAAACTTTTCATCCTGAATTAGAAGAGAATGAGGTATTTTTAACAAATATTTATCTCACGGAATTGTATCTTCCGAGACGTAGGAGATTTACTGCCATTCAATACAAAACCAAACGTTTAGGCAGGGTCGCCTATGATCAATACGGGGAAGTGATTTCCGGGATGGTTCCCGTTTTTGTAAAAAAATGGGAGATAGAACGAAAAAATTCTTGAGGCCTATATGGCCTCATATTTATTTATATTTGACCCGCGCTCTCTAAAAATGCTAGGTTAATCATAGTTATATTAAAAAAGGAGTATGATATGAAACCTAAGAACTCATTTTTAATGAAGGAGGTTTCCCTCTCATATATTAATATCCTCCCTCAATTAAGAAAGGTATTTGACGCAATAGATGAACTTGCGTCCGATATCAAAGAAAAGGGATTAATTCACCCCGTTTCCATAGCTGTCTTTGATAAAAAAGACTGCGCTCAATATATAAAGATTGTTAACAAACTATGGAAAGAAAAAATAAAAGTTAACAATCTCGTCTCATGTCAAAAAAAATATCTCGTTCTTCTTTCCGGGGAACGAAGACTTCGAGCTTGCAGAAAACTTCAAATGGAAAAGATACGGGGAACGCTCTATTCCGATATTTCCGCAATGAACGCTCTGATGCTCCAAGCTTCGGAAAACACATACGTCCCTCCAAAACCGGAGGAAATGGCGAGTTTTTATGACAAATTTTACAGTCTTCTCGTTCTCTCGGGGAAAAAGATGAGTTATACAAAATTTGCCGAATCAGTGGGAAGAAGTCCGGACGTTATACGAAACGCGATAAAATTCTCGAGACTTCCCAAGAAGATACGAAAGCTCGTTGATGATGAAACCATTTCGTATGGTATCGCTTGCGAAGTCGCGCGACTTCATCAAAATGGGATGAAGACAGAAGAACTCATGGGTTGGTGTATTAACGCCATTGTCAAAAATATGAATGGAGATGATTTTAGAAAAACCGTTTCAAAATATTTAGCTGAAAAAAAATCATCTCAAACCTCGCTTTTTGATATTTTTGATGTGATAGGAAAAGAAGAACTTATAAAAAACTCAAGGAAGAGAAGCGTAGAACGTAAAACGAGCGAAGCGTTTTACGCGGGATCAAAATATTTCTTGAGGATATTGTATCTCTTTGAGCATAATCTTCTGGGATTGGAGGAATCTCCTTTTTCAATGAAGGGCCCCTTAAACGCTTTTTTGTATGAAGTGAGCATTCTTGAAAAAACACTTTCTCATATGAAGAAGTTGCTCAAAGCAAAGGATCTCAAAAGAGGGGGAGAGGCGATTGCAAAAGATAAAGCATTCGCCCAAACCCTTCAAAATTGATTAGAAAAAACCGCTACAAACGTAGCGGTTTTTAACTGGAAAAGAGCTCTAAATAGAGTATAATCAACCCATGGATGTACGAGTAAGGTTTGCTCCATCTCCAACGGGGCCCTTTAGTTTAGGAAACGCGAGAACGGCTTTGTTTAATTGGCTTTTTGCTCGCCGGGAAGGAGGAGTGTTTTTGGTTCGCATTGAGGATACGGATAAGGAACGTTCAAAAAAAGAATATGAAGAAGATATATTAGAGGGTCTTTCTTGGCTTGGATTTGATTATGACGAAACGGTTGAACGTCAAAGCGAACACACAAAGCTGTACGAACAATACCTTCAAAAGCTTTTAGATGAAAAAAAGGCTTATTATTGTTTTTGCACGCCTGAAGAATTAGAGGCTGAATATCAAAGTCAGCTCAGCGAAGGTCTTCCTCCTCGGTACAGCGGAAAATGCAAGTTATTGAGGGACGCGCAGGTTAAGGAAAAGTTAAAAACCCAAAAAGGGATTATTAGGTTTAGAATGCCCGAAACGACCGTTTCGTTTACCGATCTTGTCCGCGGGAATGTTGAATTCAAAACCAATCTCTTCGGAGACATCATTATCGCCAAAGGACTTCATGATCCTTTGTATAACTTCGCAGTCGTTGTCGATGATTACGAAATGCGTATAACGCATGTTATTCGCGGAGAAGATCATCTTTCGAACACGCCTAAACAGATTATGATACAGAAAGCTTTGGACTTTAAAGAGGTTCATTACGGCCATCTCCCGTTAATCTTGGGACCCGACAAGAAAAAACTGTCAAAGCGATATATGGCGGTTTCTTTGAGTGAATATAAAAAACGGGGATATGTAGCCGACGCGATGTTTAATTTTCTCATCCTTCTTGGGTGGCATCCGGAACAAGACAGGGAGATCGTGACGCGCAAAGAGGCGCTTAAAGAATTTTCCATAAAGAGAGTCCAAAAATCGGGAGGAATCTTTAATGAACAGAAACTTAATTGGCTGAACGCGCATTATATACGCGATCTTTCTCCTCAAGAGTTCATAGAGCAAGCAAAACCCTTTATCCCCCCCGCGTGGTTTGAAAAGGAATCCGTGCTTTTAAAATCCATTCCCCTCATTCAAGAACGTATTGAAACATTTGGGCAGATAGAAGAGCTCGCGCATTTCATATTTAAACCTAAAAATTACGAATCGGAACTTCTTGTATGGAAAAATTCCGATACGCGCCGCGGCGCGCGTGTATTGGAAAGTGTTATAGCATGTATTCAAAATTTCTCTGAAAAAGAATTTACCCAAGAAAACATTTTAAGACAAATTATCAACCTCGCGGAACGAGAGGGGAGAGGAGAAACGTTTTGGCCCGTGCGAGTTGCTCTTTCAGGAGAGAAAGCTTCTCCCGGGCCCGTTGAGCTTGCTTACGTGCTTGGAAAAGAAGAGTCCCTCTCGCGTCTTAGGGAAGCATTGCGAAAAATACAGAAAGAAGGACCTCTTGTATGAAACGATACGGTATCATAGGGATCGGGTTATTTTTTTGTTTTTACGCGTTACTACACGCGGAAACGCTACCCCCTTCATCCAGTACTTCATCAAAACCAGTTCTTATCGACCTTAAAAAGCAAATTGAAGAGAAGACAGACGCCCTCAAAAAGATTCAAGATCAAAAGGAAGCGCTTCAGAATAGTCTTGATGAAATAAATAAATCTCAGGATACGCTTAAAAATCAGATACGAAAAATCGATATTAATATCAATCAATTAAATCTCTCCACGAAAACAAATCAAATCAATATAGAAAAAATCAATCTTGAGCTACGATCCATCTCAGATTCTATTCCTCGGATCGAACAATATATTGAAATAAAGCGGGGAGCGATAGCTGAACTTTTGAAAGAAATTCAAGAGAAAGACCAAGAAAGTATTCTTGGTATCGTTCTTAAAAATCAGACTCTCAGTGATAACGTCGCGGAGATTCAAAACCTCACGAGTCTTGATACTAATCTTTTAGACGGTATTCGAAGCCTCAATGATCTAAGAAACACGCTTCAAAACAAGAAGCGGGAAGCGAGTTATAAAAAAAATCAGAAAAGCATTGAATACACGAACTTAGTAAATCAAAAATCAATCGTTGAAGGACAAAAAGAAGAGAAGAAAATTTTACTTGATAAAACCAAGGATCAGGAAAATATCTATCAACAACAAATGACCGCGTTGGAAAAAGAACAGGCCGCCATTTCAAATGAGATAGAAGCCATTGAATCCATTTTAAGAAAAAATATTGACGTAAACCTTTTACCGGTAGCGCGCCCACTCTTTCTCTGGCCTGTTTTAGATGGTACAATATCACAAGGATATGGAAGCACCGCGTTTGCCCTCCGCGCGTATAAAGGAAAATATCATAACGGAATTGATATCGCCGCGCCTATAGGAACTGAGATTTTTGCTGCCGAAAAGGGGAGAGTCATTAATGTGGGAAATCAGGATCGGTATTGTCCTAAGGGAGCATATGGCAAATTTGTTGTCAATCAATATAACAAAAAATCCTTGTTTGAAAAGGATTTTTTAGTATATTGCACATGGACTTTTACACC
>JAKALF010000015.1 GCA_021813265.1 bacterium | reverse complement strand
GAGCACACCGAACGCGACTTCTTCAATACCCCTCTACAAACCCGTTATTGACTATGAGGAAGCGGTCATATCCGCCGTGGAAAACGCGAACAAGAGCGTTGTTTCGATCGTGGTTTCAAAAGACCTTCCCATCATTGAACAGTGTCCCTACAATCCCTTTCCCAATCTCCCCCCCGGGTTCAATGACTTTTTTAACCAGAACTTTCAATTTTCTCAACCCTGCGAGAAAGGAACTAAAAAACAGGAAGTCGGGGGAGGAAGCGGCTTTATTGTCTCTCAGGACGGCCTTATCGTAACGAACAAACACGTCGCGAGCGACAAAAAGGCGGAATACACGGTTTTTACGAACGACGGGAAAAAATACGGCGCTAAAGTTATCGCCACCGATCCCGTCCAGGATCTCGCGATTATCAAAATTGACGCCCAAGGATTAAAGCCCGCTACCTTGGGAAATTCCGATAGCGTGAAACTTGGGCAGACCGCCATCGCGATTGGAAACGCTTTGGGAGAATTCAAAAATACCGTATCAGTTGGGGTCATTTCCGGACTCGCCCGCAATATCACGGCAAGCGGAGCCTCGTACGGATCGGAAGACATCCGAGGCGTCATCCAGACCGACGCCGCCATTAATCCCGGAAATTCGGGAGGACCTCTTTTGAATCTCAAGGGCGAAGTTATCGGCATCAATACCGCTATCGCTTCGGGAGCCCAGAATATCGGATTCGCGATACCTATTAACTTCGCGAAACGGGCCATCCAGTCCGTAAAGGATACGGGGACGATAAAGAGCCCATATCTCGGCGTCCGTTACATCATGATTAATTCTGATATCGCGAAAAAACAGAATCTTTCGGTTCTTGAAGGAGCCCTGGTCAGGGGAAATAACGATGGACCGGGAGTTTTGAAAGATTCTCCGGCGGACAAAGGGGGTGTAAAAGCGGAAGACATCATTACCGAGGTAAACGGGGAAAAGATTACGAGCGATAATCCTCTCGCTTTAGTGCTTCAGAAATACACGATAGGGGATACGATAACGCTAACGGTTCAGCGAGGGAAAGATGTTTTAACTCTTAAGGCAACCCTTGAGGAAAGACCCAAGAATCTTTAATACATTCTTTGTTTTTTCATTTTTTTGTGTTATGCTTGAATTATGAGGAGTATTATTCAATTTACAGTTTACAAAGACAAAGATTATTATGTAGCCGAGGGAGTTGATATCCCTGTTTTTACCCAAGGGGAAACGCTTGACGAAACGATTCAAAACATTGAAGAGGCTATGTATCTTCATCTTGAAGGAGAGAATCTTGAAGAATTAGGTTTTTCAGACCGTCCTTCAACTTTGGTGAATCTTGAATTGACTCCCCATTATGCCAAGCCTTAAGACCCTTTCGGGCAAAGATGTTGTAACTATTCTTTCACATTTTGGTTTTATGAAAATCTCTCAAAGGGGAAGTCATATAAAGATGAGGAAGATTTCTCGTCATTCCTCTTCACAAAGAACTTGCTTATGGAACCACGCGTGGAATTTACCGACACTTATTACGATATATTCGAGAAGAAGAATTAAAACCTTACTTTTTTACTTAGAATATGCCTAATTTTCACCGATTTACCATAAAAGCGCAGGAAAGCCTGCAAAACGCTCAAGAACTCGTTGCTCGATCCAATCACGGGGAGCTTAAAGCCATCCACCTTTTAGCCACCCTTATTAGCGACGAGACGACTCTCGTCCGTCCCATGCTCGTTCGGGGAGGCGTGAACATCATGACCCTTGAAGAATCCGTAAACATTGAGATAGCCAAGCTCCCCAAGATTTTTACGGGAGCCGCGATAGGGCAGATCTACCTCTCTCAAGAACTCATGAAGGCCCTCGATCGGGCGGCGGAGATCGCCATGAAACATAAAGACGAATATGTTTCATGTGAACATCTAATTCTCGCGCTTCTTGACGTTCCCTCTCTCGCTCAAGATCTCCTTCAAAAAGCGGGAGCGAAAAAAGACGCGCTTCTTAAGATGCTAACCCAGCTTAGAGGTTCGGTTCGCATCACGGACGAGACGCCCGAGAGCAAGTTTCAGGTTTTGGAACGATATTCCATTAACGTTACCGAAAAAGCTCGCGAAGGAAAACTTGATCCCGTGATCGGACGAGAAGAAGAACTTCGCCGTCTGATGCAGGTTCTCTCCCGCCGAACAAAAAACAATCCTATTTTAATAGGGGAGCCCGGAGTGGGAAAGACCGCGATCGTGGAAGGTCTCGCCCAGCGCATTGTTTCAAACGATGTTCCCGAACCTTTGAAAAACAAGGAAATTATCATGCTTGACCTCGGTTCCCTTATCGCCGGAACCAAATTCAGGGGAGAGTTTGAAGATCGCTTGAAGGCGTTTTTACGGGAAGTCCAGCAATCCGAAGGAAGACTCCTTCTCTTTATTGACGAGATCCATATGATTGTGGGAGCGGGAGCCGCGGAAGGGGCTCTTGACGCCTCAAACCTCCTAAAACCCGCTCTCGCCCGAGGTGAACTTCACGCGATAGGGGCGACGACTCTTAAGGAATATCAAAAACATATTGAAAAAGATACGGCGCTTGAGCGCAGATTTCAGCCTATCTACGTCGATGAACCCTCCCTTGAAGATTCCGTTTCCATCTTAAGGGGACTCAAAGAAAAATATGAGATTCATCACGGACTCAAAATTTCCGATGAAGCCATTATTTCCGCCGTGAATCTCTCCGCCCGCTATATTACCGACCGATTTTTGCCTGATAAAGCCGTTGACCTTATCGACGAAGCCGCGGCCGCGAGAAGACTTGAGAGCGAGAGTCTTCCGAGCGAACTTGACCGTTTAAGAAGGGAAATTACCCGTCTTGAAATTGAAAAGTCCGCCCTCTCTCAGGAATCGAAGAAGAAAACCTCCGATCGGTTAAAGGAAGTTGACGCGAAACTTAAAGAACTCAAAATGGAAAATGACGCTATTTCCGCGACATGGCACGCGGAGAAGATGTCGCTTGAAAAACTCCACCATTTGCATAAACGAGTGGACGATCTTAGGAGAGAAGCGGAACTTGCCGAACGCGAGGGAAATTTGGAACGCGTAGCCCAGATTATCTACAGCGAACTTCCTAACGCCGAGAAGGAACGGGCAACCTTTGAAAAGAAGCACGTAAAAGGGGATTCGGGAAAAAGAAAGGGAGCGAAGGAAGGAGTAAAGCAGTTTATTAAAGAAACCATAGACGAAGAAGATATCGCGGGCGTTGTTTCCCGCTGGACGGGTATTCCCGTGTCCCGCATGCTTGAATCCGAGATGAAAAAACTTTCCCGACTTGAAAACGAACTTGAACGTCGTGTCGTGGGTCAGAAGGACGCTATTTCAAGCGTGTCCCGAGCTTTAAGGAGATCAAGGGCGGGTCTTGCCGAAGAAGACAGACCTTCCGGATCCTTTATGTTTTTGGGTCCCACGGGAGTCGGGAAGACCGAACTCGCGCGGGCTCTCGCGGAATTCATGTTTAACGATGAAAAAGCCTTGGTTCGCATTGACATGTCGGAATACATGGAACGCCATTCCATCTCCCGTCTCATCGGTTCTCCTCCAGGATACGTGGGGTACGATGAAGGGGGCCAGCTTACCGATCTCATCCGCCACCGGCCCTATAGCTTGATTCTTTTTGACGAGATAGAGAAAGCTCACCCCGAGGTCTTTAATATCCTGCTTCAGATGCTTGATAACGGGAGACTCACGGATTCAAAGGGAAGGGTGGTGAATTTCAAAAACACGATTATTATTTTAACCTCAAACGTGGGAAGTTCGTACTTCAAAGAGATGTCCCGTCTTGGGTTCGGTATTGAGGAAAAAGAGGAGCTTACATCCAGGGAAGAGAAGTTCAAAGAGGGAATTGAGGAAGCGCTTCATGATACGTTCAGGCCGGAATTTTTGAACCGATTAGACGACATCATTATCTTCAACGTTCTTTCGAAAAACGATATTGAACGCATTGTTGATATTCAACTTGCCCGCCTTGACGAAAGGTTGAAGGCCCGGGGAATCAAGATTGCGATAAAGGCAAGCATTAAATCCTACCTCGTGGAACATGGATTTGATCCGGATTACGGGGCGCGTCCCGTAAAGCGCCTTATCCAAAAAATCATCGTCGACGCCTTAGCGGACAAAATCGTCAAAGGAGACGTAAAAGATGGTCAAAAAGTTACTATCACGCTTAACAAATCAGATAGAGTGGAAATCTCTGCTTAGAGGGTTTCTGATCTTTGTAGGACTTCTCTCGGTTTCATTATGGGATTTTTCCTTCTTTCCCGTTCTTCTTTTTCTCATCCTGGCGTTTTTTCTGTATATTTCGGAACCTCCCGAGAGGAAGACCGTGTGGCATTCCTATATAGTTCTCATCCTTTCTTCTCTTTTTGTTTTAGCCCACGTTCCGCCTGTTTTCCGGATATGGGGAATGGTTTCTTTCCTCTATGGAATTGTTTTTTTCGGACTTTTTTCCTTCATTAATTTCAGATTCAAGAATCGATCCGCGGCGCATGGAGGGATTGTCATGCTTGCCCTTTTCTCCTTCTTTTTGGCTCTTTTCGGTCTTTCCGCGGTTTCGGCTTATAACCCATGGTCCTTGTTTCTTATCCTCCTCGCCTTTTTCGGAATGTACGCGCTTTTAAGGGAGTCCCTCGCGTTTTCAGGAAAGTTTACTGAAAGAAAACGGGCGGTTATCGCGGGTACGGTAGGGTTTTTGGGACTCGAGGCGCTATGGATATTCCAGTTTTTGCCTCTCGGGGCGATTAATGGATCCGCCTTTCTCTCCATTATTCTCCTTCTTTTGAGAGATATCGTGGTCGCCAATGAAGAGGGAATGCTCAATATTTCCTTTGTTTTGCGTGAAGTTACGATCTTCGCGATAGCAGTTTTGGCTTTTTTCGCCGTTTCTCCTTGGAATTTGTGATCAATGCAATTGATTGATAGCATCGATATTTTTTCAAGCTCGCCAATGAAGTCTTTGATCTGGCTTAACGCGAATCCCCCTCGCGGGAAAATATCACTCACGTTATCACGAAGCTTCGTCTGGATTGAAAATCACACCATGAAGGCTGACAAGAAATATAGCAAGTTTTTGAAATTGGGGTGATTCTTTAGATTATTAATAAAATAAGGCATGGTTGACTTTTACAATCTACATTGTATGTTTATACAATGATATCATTACGTTCTAAAATAACGAGGAAAATATTAAACTATTTTTTCATAAATATGACCGCAAAACCCTATGTTAACAAACTTGCGGTTATTTTAGATATAGATTTGAGAAATTTATATAGAAAACTTAAAGAATTGGAAAAAGAAGGTATTTTGAAGAGCACATTCGAGGGAAGAGAACGATATTTTTCCCTTAATCAGTCATATCCGTATCTTAAGGAGTATAGGACAATATTCTTGAAAACCTTTGGTTTGGAAAGGACATTAAAAGAGAAGCTTTCTCATATAAAAGGAGTAGGGTCAGTTTATATTTTTGGCTCATACGCTAAAAATACTATGAATGTCTCAAGCGATATAGACTTGTTAGTTGTTGGAGAACATTCCATAATAGAACTCCAACGCGAAATTAATAGTATACAGAAAGCTGTAAACAGGGAAATAAATGTTATAAACATTGGAATTCAGGAATTTAATCAAAAAATCAAAAAAAAAGATCGATTTTTAAGCAATATTTTAAATAACACCCATATCAAAGTCATATGATCCATTTTGATGAAAACTATTTTCAGAAGATTAATTTTGATAAAGAATATCCATCTCAGGTTTTTAATTCTGCTTTACGAAATCTAGAAATTGCCAGGAAATCAAATATTCCCGAGGTGATTTTTAAGTTTTCGTATGACGCGCTTATTAAACTTGGCATAACGCTTATAGCGAAACAGGGATTTAGAGTAAAGAGCGTTACAGGTCATCACGTAAAAATTTTATCAGCACTTTCAGAGCTTTTAGGTAACCATGATATTGAAGTTATGGGAAACCATATGAGACAGAAGAGGAACCTCGACTTATACGAAGCAGATATAGAAGTTACGGAAAAAGAATGTAAAGAATATTTGTGCTTTATTGAAACCATTCAAGAGAAGGTTAGGCATCTCATTTAACCCCCGTATTTCGTAACTTTTAGGGGTTTTATTCGTTATAATATACGAAGAGCAAAAAGCTCGATATATCACAGATTTTTAGTATCAGCCGATTGCTTTTTTGAACATTAAAGTATAGGATAGGTGAAGAAACAACGTTTCTTCATTTAGGAAGCTTAGTGTGAGGCTGAGCGTCCAAAGGAGTTATACACAGCCCTTTCGTTTGTGTTACATAGAGGGGAGGTGTAGAGCCCTCTTTACGTACAAGCCCCACCTTCATGGTGGGATTCCGCTTGTATATATCAGTCTCGCTAAGCTACAAGGCGGGATTTTTTATTTTGATACCAAACCCACTGGTTTTCTACCTCATTCTAGTCTCTCCTCACAAGACCAGACGTCGAACAGGGAGAAAGCAGTGATCCAGAAAAACGTTAAAGGTCGAAATCGCACACATAAAACTTATAGTCGAAATAATTAGAAAACAATGAGTAAAACAACACAAAAAATCGCTTCTTTTGGGCTTTCTATCGCAACGATAGTTACCCTTTCAGGAAGCTTAATGCCTGTAGCGGCGGCTCAATCAACCGCTGACCTTCAGGCTCAGATTGCTGCGCTTTTGGCGCAGATCCAGCAATTGCAGGCTCAGTTGGGCGCAAAGACCGGAGGCTCTGCGTCTTCCTACACGTTTACCCGAAACCTCACATTGGGTAGCACGGGAGATGACGTTAAAGCTCTTCAACAGTTTTTGAACGCTAACGGCTACACAGTTGCTAAAAGCGGAGCTGGTTCGGCAGGAAACGAAAGTAAATACTTCGGTCCCGCGACCAAAGCGGCTCTCGCGAAATTCCAGGCTGCTAAGGGTATTTCCCCGGCAGTCGGATATTTTGGTCCTGTTACTCGCTCGGCGATCGCATCAATGGGTAGTGGATCAGGAACAGGTGGTGGAACGGGAGGAGGCACGGGAGGAGGCACGGGAGGCGGAACAAGCGCTCCCGCGTCAGGCCTTTCCGTATCACTCGCGGCTGGTGAAAACGCTGGCGGTTCGCTTATCTCAAGCGTTTCCTCGGCGGCAGCTCGCGTACCGGTACTCACCTTTTACCTCACCGCGGGTACGGCAAGCGGAGTTCATGTATCAGACCTCAAGTTTAACAAAACGGGAGTCGTTTCTGACACATCCGTTTCGTCCGCCTACCTTCTTAGCAATGGACAGGTTGTCTCTCAGTACACATCCATTTCAAACGGCGTGATTGATTTCGCGAACGTTTCCATGGATATCGCGGCGGGACAATCAAAGAAGTTGACTCTCGCTATTGACCCGGCAACGGGACTTTCAGCGGGCAACACCATTGGCTTTGCCATTAACGCGTCAGGCAACGTTTCAGGAACCGACGCCGCAGGCGCCGCGGCTTCTGTAAACGGAAGCTTCCCCGTAAATGGCGGTATCTTTACCGTAACCTCGGTATCCAATCCGTCGATCGCGTCGGTAACGATCGCGTCTTCTTCGGTTGGCACCACGACCTACGCGGGAACCAAGAGCGTCTTGGTTTCGCAGTGGACGACTACGGTAAATAACAGCCCTGTCTTGCTTAAATCCATCAACTACAAAGTTGTGGGTTCGGCAAGCAAGTCTGATATCCGTAACCTTGTTCTCAAGGTAAACGGCGTTGAGGCCGGAACGCTTGCTCAGGTGGCAAGCGATGGATCCGCCTACTTCGACATGACGTCGAAGAATGTTAAGTTGAACACCGGATCGTCAAACATCCAGGTCTATGCTGACATTATGGGCAGCCCGAGCTTCAACTTTGACTTTGGTATCTTGAACTCGTATGACGTGTACGTTCAGGACACTCAGTACAATACTCCTGTTACGGTTACCGTAAACGGAGGTGGAACGGGTTCTTCAAGCGGACACCAGATTACGATCAACCAAGGTCAGGTTACCCTTACGGCAGACACAGCGACTCCGACTGGAAACATCGCGAAAGGTGGTTCTGGAACGGTTCTCGCGAAGTTTGATCTCTACGCGGCTGGTGAAGCCATCAAGGTTAAATTCTTGGATGTTACGCTTACCGCGACAGGGGGTATGACTTGGGCATCGGCAAATGTCGGTGATGGAACAAGCGCGGACGTCAACTCGGATGTCAAGAACATCCAGTTGGTTGATGACGCTGGTATCCAGATCGGCAGCACGATCAGCACGATCGCTTCCGGTTCTTCAAGCGGACAGTGTACCGTAGCAAGCAATGTTGCTACCTGTCACTTTGGAACCTCAAGCTCGAATATCAACTACATCGTTCCCGCGAACACAACTCGCGTGATTACGGTGAAGGGCGATGTTCAGTCAACGGCTGATTTCACAAGCGTTGTCGTAAGCTTGCCAGCAGGATCGAGCAACTTGCAGGGGTTGACTTCAAGTCAGACCTCTTCAAGCGGTTCAGCAACAGGTTCATCGCTCACTCTTTCAACAAACCCGATAACGGTTTCAAAGAATGGAGCGCTTTCGGACCAGACCTACGCGAAGGGAGCGACGAACGTGAAGATCGGTTCATACGTCTTTACGGCTTCGTCAGCTGAAGGAGTGACGGTTAATAACTTCACGGTTTCAACCAACGCTTCGTCAACAAACTTCCAGAACTTGAAGGCTAAAGTTGGAACGAGTCAGATTGGCACAACCTATCCGACGATCAGCGCTTCAACGAATTACACCTTCTCGGGAGCGTTCAGCGTTCCGGCTGGAGGAACAACGATTGTTGACATCTACGCGGACGTTTTGACCACGAATACGGGCAATATGGGAACGGTGACGTCATTCGCGTCACTTTCAGGAGTGGGCGCTTCAACCTATTCCTCGGTCTCGTACAGCACGTCTCAGACGGGTCAGAACGTTACGATCTCGTCAGGACCGGCCCTTACCGTCAGTAACAACAACTCACTCGCGACCCGACAGGTTGTGATGGGTACGATGGGCGTAAGCTTGGGCAAGGTTCTTTTGACCGATACCGCCGGTATTGAGCCGATCAGGATCCAGGAGTTGAAATTCAATATCAACACCGGTTCTTCAGTCGGACAGGCGTTCACCAACTTGAAACTTTATGATTCAACCGGTGCCGCCATTACAGGCGCGGGTCCTGTTTCCATGACAAGCGCCGCTCCTTCCTTCGTAGCGGACTTCAACTTCGGCAATGCCACAACGGTTGTCGTCCCGCAGGCAGGAACGCTTGCGTTGGAACTTAAGGGCGATGTCTCGCCGTTTACAGTTGGAAGCAACATTGAAAACGCGAATTCAGCGATCGCGATTTCCGCGACCGCGAACGTTGTCGCGTACGGCAAGTCATCCAACACGTCGGTTACCGTAACGGGTACGCCTTCATTCGCGACTCTCACGTCGTTGAGAAGCAAGCTTAACCTTTCAGGCGTCGCGCTTGGAACGGATAGCGCTTGTAGCGGTGTTGGCGGAGCTTCAGTTACAGGCCGATCGCGTGGAGCGAACGACTACATCGCTTGTATCAAGCTCACAGCTGATTCAGCGGGTCAGGAAGTCAAGGTTCAGACACTCACCCTCCGTCTTTCAGGCGTAGCGTTGAGCGCGGCTGGACCCTTCACGATCTCACTCTACGATCCCGCGACATCCGGAGCGTATGACGGTTCTGGAAACGCTTCATGTTCACCCACAGGAAATTCCTGCGCGGTCACATTTAGCATGAGCGGAACGGCCATCACGGGTACGAAGGGCGTAGCAGTCAAGGTTGCTGATTCATCCAACTTCTTCAATAACAGCGCGACCGCGCAGACGGAAGGATTGGATTTGACCTTGAACGCGTCAACGGACGTGAGTTACGGAGATGGTTCGGTTTCAGGCGCTACAGCAAGCGGCTTGAACCTTTCAAGCGACGTAACAGTTCCCGTCACGTTGGCTCACTTGGATTACAACTAGTCCTTTCAGGGTTAGCCGTAATGCAGGAAAAGAATTCCCCAGGGTTTCCCTGGGGATTCTTTTAAATAGCTTTGAAGCTTTGTGAAAATTGTGTATTTCAACGCCGCCAAAGCAAAACACTTTATCGGTAGTGGTTTGGAAATAGATTCTAACATTGTCAAAATTTTATAGACATAATTCCGAAGCACGTCCTTTATCCTTTTAGTGTTTTACCGTATACTCATTCTATGACTAAGCAATTAGCCTTGAAGATTATCCATGGGTGCTTGTACGTAATGGTGGCGCTCGTGCCTTTTATTTTTATTCAAAAAATGATGAATCCGTTCATCATTCCCAAGATAACTCTTTTTCAGTCTTTAGCGGAAATTATCGTTTTTTTATGGATTGGTCTTTCTTTTTTTTATAAAGAATATCGTCCGAAATTCACTCCTCTCGCCCTTTCCTTGTTTGTTTTGTTTTTACTCCTCACTCTTTCTTCTCTTTTTGGAGTCGATCCGAGACTTAGTTTCTGGTCTTCCGAGGAACGGGGAGTGGGAATCGTAGCCTTATGGCACTTCTTCTTTCTCTTTTTATCACTCGTTTCATTGAGAAAGGAAATACGATGGAAAAACGTCTGGTTTCTGTCCGTTATAACAAGCGGACTGATTTCTCTTCTTACGTTTTTCGCGTTTTCCGGATCGTTTTTGGATAAATTCTTTTTGAATCAGGGATGGGAGAGGCCCGGAGGTCCCTTCGGGAATCCGACATTTCTTGCCGGATATGTTTTGTTTAACGTGTTTTTGGTCTTATGGCTTTTGAAAGAAAAGGGAATGAAGACGTGGCTCAAGGTCGCGCTTTGGGTTTCCTTGATCTCGGGAGTCTTGGTGATCTTTAAAACGCAGACGAGAGGGGATATTATCGGACTTTTCGCCGGGTTTTTGTTTTTGAGTTTTTTGCTTGCCGTGAGGAAGATGAGAATAGAGAAACGGATGTTAAAGAACGTCTGGCTCTGGATCGTGATTCTTATCTTTCTTTTCGGAGGAACGTTCTTTTTTACGCGCCACCTAAAAGTTTGGAGCCATATTCCCGGCTTAGATCGTCTTACAAGCGTCTCTCTCACGGAAGGGGATTTGGACTATCGTTTCATGGCTTGGGGAAGCGGGCTTCAGGGATTTAGAGAAAAGCCGATCTTGGGGTACGGATGGGAGAACTTTAACACGGCGTTCAGCAGGCATTACAATCCGAATCTGTTGGGAACGAATTTCGGAGAAACAAACTGGGACAAGCCTCATAACATTCTTCTTGAATATCTCGTGATGGGGGGAGTGTTGGGACTGTTGGCGTATCTCTCCGTCTTCGTTTTTCTCTTCTATGAACTGATAAAGTCCAAAGAAGACTTCTATTTCAAAGCGATTGGCATGAGCATGATCGTCGCCTATATCGTCCAAAATCTCGTGATTTTTGATACGATAGGGACGTATCTCATGTTTTTCCTCGTCTCCGCTTTTATTTCCACCCGTTATTTGAGTTTGAGAGACGAGGAGACAGGTTCCCATTCTCCAAGTTTGAAGTTTTCTCAAGGCGTTCTCGGTCTCTCTCTCATCCTCGCCCTTTTTCCCATATATTTCCTTAATATCCGCACCGCTTTGGCGGTTCATTACGAATACGGAATACCTAACTATTTCCTGAATCGAGATATACCGGATTCTCTCGCTTCGTTTCAAAAATCCATTGATATACCCTCCCCCTATCGCGATTACGCCGTTTTAAACATGATTGACGTGGTGCGCCAGGCGTACCAGCAGGGGGTAGCCTATCCCAACCTGAAGGCGTTGGTCGGAAAGCTTGATTCCGAGATGCGAACCGTCATATCTCATCATCCCCAAAACTTTTTCCTCTACGCCAAATTCGCGGATTTCAAAAATACGTTTTACGGATTTCATTCGGAATATCTCAATGAAGCGAAACAGCTCGCGAACGAAGCTCTAGTCCTTAGCCCTAACCGTCAGCAAGTGTATTACGTTTTAGCGAAAACAAGCATTTTGGAAGAAAAATACAATCAAGCCAAAGATTGGTTTCAGAAAGCGGTAGATTTGAATCCCAAAGCGGGAGATCCCCACTTCTATCTCGGTCTTCTCGCGTATCAGACGGGGGATACCAAGACGGGGGACAGGGAAATTGCTCGAGCAAAAGAATTAGGGAGAGAACCTAGGAACGTGAGCGAAGCCGTCGCTCTCGGAACTATCTTGGGGGATCTTGAACACCGATATAACGAGTCGGTTAGGTACTACAATCTTGCCTTAAGGCTTTCCAAGGAAGAGAAAAGCTATCTTTCTTCAGAAAGCATAGAGTTAAAGCTTGCTCTCGCCTATTATTTCAATAACCAGCTTGACGCGGCGCGCGCGGTATTCAAAGACATGAAGAATCAGGGGGTTGATTTTACGAAATCTCCGTCCTATGCTGAATTAAAACTCGTTTTTCAAGCGTTGGGTCTTGATTATTAATTCATGAAAATCTCTCTATTTTCCGTATCCAAATTCTTTCTCTTCGCCGCGCTTTTCTCCGTGGTTATTGTAACCTCCTCAACTCTTTTTCCCTTTATCGTGGGGAAATATGTTTGGTTTCGGGTGACCGTGGAACTTTCGTTCGTCTTCTTTCTTTTGGGAATTCTTTTTCAGGATTTTAAGGTTCCCGAGATAGCGGGAACCCACGGACTCGTTTCTAAACGGTTAAGAGCGATATTAAAGGAACCGCTCGTTATCGCGGTAACCTTCTTCGTCGCTCTATATCTTTTGGCGGGATTTTTTGGATATGATCCCAAAGCGTCTTTCTGGTCCAATTTTGAAAGAGGAGAGGGGGGATTTCAGCTTTTGAATTTTTACATATTCTTTTTAATGCTGAGAACGCTTTTCACGACCCAAAAAGACTGGAAAAACTTTTTTGGAGTTTCGTTAGTTGTTTCGGGTCTCGTGATATTGTATGGGGTTGCGGCTTCCTTGGGAATGAAGGGCTTTATCGGCCCCTCAGGTTTTTGCGGGAGGGTCTCGGGTTCACTTGGTAATCCCGCGTATTTTGCCCCCTATCTCATGTTTACGGGATTCTTTGCCTTGTGGCTTTGGTTTTCTAAGAGAGAAGGAAAGAATACGGCTAGAAACATTGGGTACGCCTTTTTGATTTTTGTTCTTTTCTTTTTCTTTCTTCTTTCCCAGACGAGAGGGACGTTCTTGGGTCTGGGAGTCGGTGTTATCGCCGCCTTTGGCTATCTTTTCCTTAAGCTCGAGAAAAGCAAGTTAAAGACCGTTTCGGGTTTTGTTGCTTTGGTTCTCATGTTACTCGGGGTGCTGGGGTTCATGTTGAGACACAACAATATTCCCATTGTTCCCTTCTGTTCCTCTTCAAGCCGTTTGCTTGAGATTTCAACGAAGGACGAAACGGCGCAGACGAGATTCTGGACATGGGGGTCGGCCATTAAGGGATGGGAGGAGAGGCCTCTTTTGGGATGGGGTCCCGAGAACTTCAGCGTCGTGTTTGACAAGTATTTTGATCCGAGACACTTTGTTCCGGGGAGACCGTCCGAGACATGGTTTGATAGGGCGCACAGCGTGTATTTTGATTATCTAACGGAAACGGGGATCTTGGGACTTTTGAGCTATCTCGGAATCTTTGGGGTATATTTCTGGGAATTTTTCAAAAAAACCAAGGAGCGATCTCCTATTATAAATGTTTTGTTCTTTGCCATTCCCATAGCGTATCTTACGCAGGGAATAGCGCTTTTTGACGTGTTGCCTATTTATCTTGTCTTATTTACGACGCTCGCGTTTGCCTCGTTTTATTTCAATCTTCAGGAGGAAAAGACTCATATATTATGATAAAAAACATTCTTTCGCCTTTTCTTATCATCCTCTCCCTCCTTGGAATCTATTACGGAGCTATCTTACCGTTCAAAAAGTCCCAGCTTTTTATCGACGCCTATCAATCCTTTAACTCCCAACCTACCGTGAAATCGCTTGAGGATTCTTTCACTAAAGCCCTCTCCTTTTATTCCCCCATAGGCCAGGAAGAAGAGAGGAGATATTTAGGGGGAAGACTTCTTTCTCTTTTTGTGAAGGAGATGCCGAAGCAAGTCGGGGAGGAACTTATTCGCTACTATGAATCGTGGTTTGATTTTGAGAGGGAAAAGGGAAATGGTTTAAATTGGACTCAGAATCTTCTTATTTTGGGAAATCTGCGTCAGAGGGCTTGGGAGTTGTTTAAAGACGAGAAGGATTACGCGGCGGCCGAACGTTTTTACGTAGAGGGGTTAAAACTGAGTCCCACGAGACCTCAATTCTTGTATGGGTTGAGGGAGTTATACAAGTCAAAGGGGGAGGGGGAGAAAGAACAAATGATTAATAATACAATAGACTCTTACTGGTTAAATAGATAGTTTTTATATGTATCTTATTAAAAAAATTTTTAAAAAGATAGCAGTTTTTTTTGATTTTTTGAAGTTTAAGAAATTAGATTCTGATAAGAGATTTGCGTTACAGAGAAAGGATTTTTACTTTCAGATTGGAGACAAAACAGCAGCGACGGGTTTTGACAGACATTATATTTATCATACTGCTTGGGCATCAAGAAAGATCAAAGAAACGAACCCGTCATTCCATATCGATATTGCATCAAGTTTATATTTCTGTGCGTTGGTTTCGGCTTTTGTTCCTATAAAATTTTATGACTATAGAACTCCAGATCTACAGTTACCAAATTTAGAGATTTATAAAGGAGATTTAATGAATCTACCTTTTTCTGATAACGAAATTAAAAGTTTGTCGTGCATGCATGTAGTTGAACATATTGGGTTGGGTAGATATGGGGATCCAATTGATCCAAGTGGTGATTTAAAAGCCATAAAAGAGCTAAAACGTGTTTTGGCAAAGGATGGAAATCTTTTTTTTGTGACCCCCTTAGGAAAACCTAAAATTCAGTTTAATGCTCACAGAATCTATTCATTGAGAATGATAAAAGAGTATTTTTCTGATTTTAAGCTCCAAGAATTAATATTAATTCCTGAAAGAAAAGGCCCAATGATTTTAAATCCTGCAGAAGAACAGATTAATCTAGAAACCTATGGGTGTGGTTGTTTTTGGTTTTTAAAAAAGTGATGTATTGGTTAGTAATGAAATTTAAAAAGTAAGAAATCTAAGATGATATGATAAAAGTTTCTGTTATTATTCCAACATATAATTCTTCCAAGTATATAAGGGAAGCCATTGTTAGTGTTTTAAATCAAACATATAAAAATATAGAAATTATTGTTATTGATGATGGATCTGAAGATAATACTAACGATGTTTTAAAAGATTATATAAAAAGTGGGGCAATAGAGTATTTTTACAAAAAGAATCAAGGTCAAGCATCAGCTAGAAATTTTGGTATAAAAAAATCTCGAGGGGAAATTATAGCCTTTTTAGACGCCGACGATCTTTGGTTACCGGAAAAATTGGAAAAACAGATAAAAAAACTACAAACGACCAGTGCCGATATTTGCTTTACTGATGTCGAGGTTTTCGGCAAAACCGAATCCGCTGGCAAAAGATTTTCTCAAATTGCTGAATTTCATCAAGGCGAGATTTTAAAATCGCTTATCAGAACCAATTTCCTTGTTAACTCTTCGATTTTAATGAAAAGAGCTGTTTTTGAGAAAATCGGATTCCAGAATGAAAAAAGAATTTATCGGAATATAGAAGATTATGATTATTGGATTCGGGCGGCCTTGGATGGAATTAACTTTGTGTATTTGCCGGAGGCGCTGACTCAATATAGGATTCATCGAGATCAGAGTAGCAAAAATCAAATCTATGGGTTGAAGAGCCTTTGCGCGATGTATGTTGTCTTAATGTTCAATTCAAAAATTCTAGCCAAGGGAGAAATTTTTGAAGTTATTGAAATGTTGGCGCGACATGCAAAAACGTTTACTTTGCTCAACTTAAAATCTTTTCTTAAGAAAACG
>JAKALF010000014.1 GCA_021813265.1 bacterium | reverse complement strand
CGACGTCGGCCGGCGGCACGATCTGGTTGTAGTGGATGTTGAAGCCGTGGGCAAACATCAGGACATTGCCGGCTGCCAGCCCGGCAGCGATCTCATCCCGGTACGTCTCGGCCTGCGAGTGGTCGGGGGTGAGCACCATGATGATATCAGCCTCCGCCGCCGCGGCGGCGACCGGCTTGACGGAGAGGCCCGCGCCCTCCGCTTTCTTCCAGTGGTTTATGAAAAATCTTAAGCAATATTCCGTAGTCGCTTCGCTTATATCGGGGATTTTCATGTTGTTTGTATACGCCATTATTAAAGATATAAGTCCCAATATTGTCGCCGTTTCTTTTTTCACATCGACCACGGTTTTGCTCGCCTTTCATTTTTTGGGGAAACTATTCAACCACAAAAGAAAAGTCTGAAATTGTCATCGACGCGGCTGCGTCGGATTTTCACGAGGAATTCTTCGTCGCTTGCCGCGGCGAAATGTGTTCGAATTACTTTAAGAATACTTATATTAAATTCATTCAGTAACGCTCATATACACCCTCTTGCCTTAAACCCTTAAATAGGGTATTTTGTTTTTAGATAATTTAAATAATTTAAAGGAGAAAAAATATGAAAAAAATAGTTGTTTATTGCGCAATTCCGCATCATCCAGGGGTTGATACTATAGAAAACGCCGAATGGGGATTTGATTTGGATGAGAAGGAGTATGCTCATGAAATATGTGGGGAAAGGGGGAGTGATATAAATTTCTATAACGAAATTAAAAATGAACTCCCTCACAATTGGAAGAATCGGTTAGTGACACCCGTAGGAGGTCCGGGACCTGGAGCAATTACTGGAAATTTTCCAATTGAAGATTTTAAAAATCCACAAAAGGTATTAAAATTAATTAGAAAATTTTGGCCTAAGGCAGCGAAGAGACTGGAAATTTGACAAATTAATATTAGTATGCTATACTCCTTTCCAGTAAAATTAAGGAGAAGATAATGAAAAAAATAAAAGAGAAGGGTTTAGTAATTTCCTTTCTTATTGGTGCTGTCTCTGCTTTTTTGGCAAGTGGGTTCAGGGATACCCCAACAAGTTTTAATGAGATAATGGGAATAGTAATGTTTTCTTCTATAATCTCATTTTTCTTTTTTCTTTTTTATAAAATTACCGATTAATATTGCCCCCTCGGGGGCTTTTTTATTTTCCTCCGAAGTAGGGTAAAATATATAAGGTACGTATGAACATTTTTAAACAACGGCTTCTTTTCATATTCCTTGTCATAACGGGTGTTATGCTGATATTAGGGGCTTTAGTCATTTTGGGTAATGGAAACGGATTACCCCAACAGCTTATCCTCCATTTTGATTCATTTCGTGGAATCGATCTTTTTGGGGGATATACCGATCTCTGGCTTGTTTGGATTATGGGATTTGTATTTACTATTATAAACGCTGTTCTCGCTGAAGAGTTTTTTTATAGAAATCGGGTTTTGACTTATCTACTCCTTGGATTTGATGTCGTCATAGCTATGTTAACACTTATAGTCGTTTCAACTATTATCTCTGTAAGCTGATATGGAAATTCTGATACTTATTATCCTACTCATCCTTGCTTTCGGACTTTATATGATCTGGAAAAAACTTGAAGGACCGGAGGATTCTCAATCCATGCAATTACTCCAAGGGCAAATGCAAGAACTTACCCGCGTCGTTGACGTGAAAATAAATCATGTGCAGGGAGAATTGATCAGAATCCACGAGACTAACAAACAGGTCATGAATTTTACCGAACAGCTCCGTTCACTTCAGGATATTTTAAAGAATCCCAAACAACGGGGAATTCTCGGGGAATATTATCTAGAAACTATTTTGAAAAACGTCATGCCTCCGGGAAGCTACGCTATGCAATACGTTTTGGGGAAAGAAGAATTGACGGGGAAAGATCTCATCGTCGACGCTGTCGTGTTCGCGAATGAAAAAATCATCCCTATCGATTCGAAGTTTTCCTTGGAAAACTATAACCGTCTTATAGAAGAGAAGGATCCTCTTGAACGGGATCGTCTTGAAAAAGTTTTAAGAAATGATTTGAAAAATAGAATCGATGAAACATCGAAATACGTCCAACCTTCAAAAAATACGACCGACTTCGCCTTTATGTTCATACCCCACGAAGCTATTTATTACGACCTGCTTATCAACGAAGTGGGGGCGATAAAATCCAATATGCGCAATATGATTGACTACGCCTTTAAAGACAGGCGCGTTATTATTGTTTCACCGACATCATTTCTCGCGTATCTTGAGACCGTACTTCAAGGACTTAACGCCTTGCAATTTGAAAAATCCGCGAAGGAAATTGCCAAGAATGTTGGAGAGCTAAAGAAACACCTCTCAAGTTATGAGATATATCTCAAAAAATTGGGTAATAATCTTGGGACTACGGTGAATATATATAACACGGCGTACAAAGAATACGCGAAAATAGATAAAGACGTAACGCGTGTTACGGGGAAAAAGGGCAAGATGGAAACCGTGTCAATCGATCTTCCTATTTCCCATGATGAGTAAGCATATCGTAGGTCTTTTAGGATTTTATGCCTCATTAGAACGTCCCCTTACGTTTCTTGAAATTCAACGCCTTACTTCATATACCCTACCTTCCGAAGATCTCCTCAAGATTCTTGATGAACTCGTGAAAGAAAAAAATATTATATGTTCTGAAGGTTTCTATTCTCTGTCGGGTTATAAAATACTTGAGAGAAAATGGCAGGACGCGTTACTAGACAAAAAATGGAGGAAATTGATGCGTTTGCGATCCTTCTTTTCGCTTCTTCCTTTTGTAAATTTTGTTTTTATCTCGGGCTCGCTTGCTCTCGGAAACGTTCACGAACATTCCGATTTTGATGTGCTTATAGGCTGTAAGGAAGGTAGGGTTTTTACGGCAAGATTTTTTAGTAATGTTCTTTTTATTCTCATACGGAAACGGAGAGAAGCGTTTTATGGAAAAGACAGAATATGTTTAAACCATTATATAACTCCTTCTTCATACGCGCTTAAGAAGCCTTATGCATTGTATCCACCCCTTATAGCGTCTCTTGTTCCTTTTTATGGTTCTAAGGAAGAAATGGATAAATTCATTAAAGCCAATCGACTGACATTTTTAAAGAATGGGGATAGGAGGTTTATAGGATCGGAGAGAAGATTAATAGCCATCCTTATTGAAAAAATGCTAAAAGGAACATTAGGAGATATGTTTGAAAGGTTGATAAAACGTTTGCAGATTCCGAGAATACGCGCGTTTCTCAAGTCTCAACACGTGATTTCACAAGACGGAATTATTCTCTCTGACAAGGAAATAGAACTTCATCCTAATACCAAAAAGATTGAAAACATTGTTCAGAAGCAAGTTGAATATAGCTAAAAAAATGGCATTTGACTTATAGCGTGTAATATGCTATTATTTATTCAGTAAAATTTCATAATTAAATTAAGGAGAAATGAAATGGAAAATAGAAAATGGCTATGGCTTATGTACTAGTTTCTCGATCCGATACTATCTTCGTTAATAATCATAGGATTCGTGGTTATATTCAGCCTTGTTCTTTTAATGTCTACTTTGGGAGTTTTTCCTTTACCAACATATCTTTTTTACCTTGCTCCTTCAATAGTGATTCTTTTAATGGTATCACAGGGCATTCTACAAAAAAATATTAAGACGAAAATAGTTCCTTCGTATGAAAAGAACTCGATACTGATAAGAATTCATGATTCTGCAGTCACTGAGACAAGCAAGTATTTTTTATGGAAGAAAGACAAAAAAATACCTGGTAACGTTTATCGAATTATTTTCGACTGTGATTATGCGAAAAGAGATTTTATATTCAGCTATCGTTGGGACGATATCGTCGTTTCCGGAAAACTCATAGACGGAAGTAAAATTTCTTTTACCGTTCACGTTGGTCTTGGAAACGACTTAGATTCTTTCATATCCAGAAATAAAGAGAAACTCGCTAAATTTATTTCAACTCATGAAAAATTCAAGAAGGAGAACATTATACGCATGAGTTCCATCCTTCAGCAAATATGCCAAGAAACTCTGGATGAATATCTTATAGGTAAGAAAGATAGTGAACCTATAAGATTTTTCTTTCCACCTTTTGAGACTGGAATAGTTACAAAACTATGCATTAATGCTGCCGTGGGAATAGATTCAATGACCACCAAGATAACGAGGAAGTTCTAGTTCCCCTTGACACTTCTTGTACTTGTGCTATACTTATCATGTTGAGTGGTTGCAGTTTCCTTGTCTTACTAGCTGGTTTTAACTAACTAGCAATGAAATTCAAGGAAACCCTCAAATTTCCACCCCTTCGGGGGTGGTTTTTATTGCCTTGCGCGCTATTTTTCAATACTTTATGCTTAAAGAGGCGGATAGATTGCGCACTCACTCAACACAAAAAATTGGAGGTCACCACTATCCGCCTCCGCGCAAACTTAGCTTTTAGAAGGTGGGTTTGCGCGGATTGTTTCTCGAGTCGTGAAATGGTACTATTTCATTAAAATTATATGTCTTTTTTCTCAAAAATTATTCCTGATAGAAGCATTTCGCGTTTACAGTCAATAGTTCTGGATATTAATAAACGGGAAGAATCTTTAAAAAGCTTAAGCGATGATGAAATTCGTCAAATTTCTCTTGGTCTCAAAAAGCGGGCTCGGGAATTTGCTGATTTAGATGAAGGGTTGAACGAACTGCTTCCGGAGGCCTTTGCTCTTGTCCGTGAAGCATCAAAACGAACTTTAAAACAGAGGCATTTTGACGTACAACTTATTGGCGGCATGGTTCTTCATGAAGGAAATGTCGCTCAAATGTTTACCGGAGAAGGAAAGACTCTTGTGGCAACCCTTCCCGCGTATTTAAACGCCCTTTCAGGAAAAGGAACTCACGTCATTACCGTAAACGACTATCTCGCAAAACGTGATACGGTTTGGATGGGACAGATATATTACGCCCTAGGACTGACAGTTTCCTGTATCGTTCATGACGTAGCCTATCAATATGATCCCGCGTTCGCGGGCTCTGAATCTAGTAAACTCGATATAGAACGAGACAAGGAGGGATCGTTTAAGGTTGTTGAAACGTTTTTAAGACCTATATCGCGTAAAGAAGCATATCAGGCTGATATTACTTATGGAACGAATCATGAATTTGGATTTGACTTTCTCCGAGATAATCTCGTTCTTTCTCTTAACGAATGTGTTCAAAGAGACCACTATTACGCCATTATTGACGAGGTCGATAGTATTTTAATCGATGAAGCGCGCACTCCGCTCATTATTGCCGCTCCCGATGAAGAGTCCAGTGAATATTACAAAGTATTCGCAAGAATAGTTTCCGTATTTTCGGAGGAAACAGACTATGAAGTGGATGAGAAGTTGAGGACCGTCAATATTACCGAAGAGGGAATAAACAAGGTTGAGCGCGTTTTGGGAATTCAAAATATCTTCGCGCCGGATCATTCTCGTCTCGTTCACTATCTTCAAGAAAGTCTTAAAGCCAAGGCGTTGTTTAAAAAGGATAAAGATTATGTCGTTAAAAATGACGAAATTTTAATCGTTGATGAATTCACGGGACGTATTCTTTTAGGGAGAAGATATTCAAGAGGACTTCACCAGGCCATTGAAGCTAAAGAAGGGGTTTTTGTAAAACAAGAAAATAGAACCTTCGCGCAGATCACTATTCAAAATTATTTCAGGTTGTATAAAAAAATATCCGGTATGACCGGTACCGCGGAAACATCGGGTGAAGAATTTCATAAGGTATACGATTTGAACGTTTCCGTGATACCCCCCAACAAGCCGGTGATACGAAAAGATCTTCCGGATTTGATTTATAAAGACAAACATTCAAAATATAACGCGATAACGAAAAGGGTAAAAGAACTTAATGAAAAAGGAATCCCGGTGCTTTTAGGAACTACGTCCATCAATAATAATGAGGTTATCTCTTCATATCTTTCAAACGCGGGAATACGTCACGAAGTGTTAAACGCGAAAAATAATGAACGTGAAGGTATGATCATCGCTCAAGCGGGAAAGAAGGGATCCGTTACGGTCGCAACCAACATGGCGGGTCGCGGTGTCGATATCGTGCTCGGTGGATCCCCGTACAATGAAACGCGTGCCCAAGAAATACGAGATTTAGGGGGACTTCATGTTATAGGAACCGAACGACATGAAGCGCGCAGGATTGACAACCAACTTCGAGGGCGATCAGGAAGACAGGGGGATCCAGGATGCACGCAGTTTTTTCTCTCGCTTGAAGACGATCTTATGCGTATTTTCGGAGGAGATCGCATCAAAAATATGATGCAGGCTATGAAATTTCCCGAAGATGTTCCCATTGAATCCCGTATGGTATCGCGATCGGTAAATCAGGCTCAGACTAAGGTTGAGGGTAATAACTTTGACATCAGAAAAAGACTTCTTGAATTTGATGATGTTTTGAATAAACAACGAACGGCTTTTTACGCGCGCCGTGAAAAATTACTCAAAGCGGGAACCGATAACGAAATACTTCCACTGCTTTCCGATATCCTTACAACCTATGTCACAAACCTTGAAAACGCGGAGAAGGGGGAACCGGACGATCAACATGAAAAAACATTAAAAGAGGCGAAAGAAAGGTTGGCGTCTTTCCCGAAGGAAATAGAAAAAGAACGATCAGTTATTATTTCTCAACACTTAGTTCGTATTCTGGATACATTATGGATTGATCACCTGGAAGATTTGGAAAGCTTGAGAGAAACAGTAAATATACGCGCGTACGCGCAGCATGAACCTATCGTGGAATACAGAAGAGAAGCTCACCTTTTGTATCAAAAGCTTCAAAATGCGTTTGAACATTTAACTTTTAACACGGCGTTTCAGATTTTAGAAATCAAAACAGATAACTTAAAACCGCAAGAGAAAAAAATCCCTGGAAATCGACTGTCTCAAGAATACAAAAATGTTGGGAGAAACGACCCTTGTCCATGTGGAAGCGGGAAGAAGTATAAAAGATGCCATGGAGCGTAAGGACAAAAATATGAGCGAGAAAAACAACCAAAATTGCGTATGGATTGGAATAAGTGTTGATATAGAAAAACTAGAATTGCGACGGGATATAGTTGAGATGAACAACTTATTGGTTGGGGAGTACGGTGCAAATAAAAGTTTTGCAGGAGGCGAATGCCCACACTTGAATCTATATGACTTAAGTGTGCCGAGAGAAAATCTGGAATTGATTGTTAAGAAAGTCAAAGAAATAACCGAGAGTCAGAAAATCTTCGAAATTGAAATGGGGAAAGTAAATTATTTCCCTTTCGGATTATTTTTTCTGGAAATAAAAATGAATGTAATATTGAATGGAATGCATAAAAAAATTGTTGAAGAAATTGTAAAACTGAAAGGAAGCTGTATTGATGAAGATTATCTTGCGCCGCACAGACAATATAGTAAAAGACAGAAAGAATTATTGATGCAATACGGTAATCCATATGTATTAGATCAATTCCAGCCGCATATAACAGTTGGACATACAAGAAATCAACAAGACAAGTTAGATGCAATTTGCAAGGAATTAAGTAAAATTGCTCCCATGACAAACTTCAGAGTCGAAAGTGTACATATCGTGACCGATGGTGAAAAAGATAATAAAAAGAAAAACGCCAGCAGGATTTTGCTAGCGGGGGAGTCGGTCTCTTGAGCTAAAGCTCATTGTAGGCGTCCCACAAACGCCTCGTTGTTCGGCCATAAGCCTACTCCGACGTTAGATACAGTATATACCTATCCCCATGGTATAGTCAATGAATAAATAAAAAAAGCGTCATGGAAAATAGGAATATAAAAACACTCAAATTCCGATATCGTTTAGTGGAAGATATTCTTTCGGGTAGAAAAACCGTCACGTGGCGTTTATTTGACGATAAAAATTTGAAGGTTGGTGATAAGGTAGAATTGCTGTATTGGGAAACAAAAGAAAAATTCGCGAACGCGGAAATCATGAATATTCGCGAAAAGAAGTTAATGGAAATCGAGAAAAAAGATTTTAAAGGACACGAAAAATATAAAAGTAAAAAAGAAATGCTTAAAACATATGGAAAATATTACGGAGATAAAGTTAATTTGAATACGATCGTAAAAATTATAGAGTTTAAACTTTTAAAAACATAGTACGTGACGAAAAGAAATATAATTAGAGTATGAAGAGTAGAAAAGCCTTAGTTAATCTTCCATTATCAGTGACTGATCCAAAGACTCATCAAATCATTAAAGATCGCGCTATTTCAACCAATGATTTCTTTTTTATTCAAATCGGTTCCAATGATGGACAAACCGGTGATCCGATTCATAGTTACATAATGAAATATCACTGGAAAGGAATATTAATAGAGCCAATTCCATTTCTGTTCAAAAGATTAAAGAAAACCTACGAAAATCAAAATGGTTTAATTTTTGAAAATATCGCTATTAGTGAAAAAGACGGGAATAAAATATTTTATCGAATTGAGGAAAATCATGAGCCGAATAATCCTTGATGGTATGATCAAATTGGATCATTTAATAAAAAAGTTATTTTAAAACATCGCGATGGGGTTCCAAACTTTGATAAATATTTTATTAGAGAGCAAATTTCTTGTCTATCACTTGAGTCGCTGCTTAAAAAATATCATGTTGAGAAAATTGATTTTTTACATATTGATACTGAAGGATACGATTATGAAATCATAAAAACAGTTCCGTTTGAGAGAATAAAACCCGAAATGATTTTGTTTGAAGATAAACATTTAACTAAAAACGATATAGGAGACGCTCTACGGTTACTACATAAACTTAACTACGGAACTATTAAATTGAGTAAAGATACGTTTGCCTACCTTAATTAAATAACTTGACTTCAGAGGGTGTAAGTCAATAATGAGGAGAGTCTTACGCAGTTGTTATCCACGCAAGACGTCTTAAAAAGAGTATGGGAAATGAGGACATAAAATTTATGAGGTTGGCATTGGAAGAAGCGAAGCTTGCTTTGAAAGAAGACGAACTGCCCGTTGGTGCTGTTGTCGTAAGAGGAAATAAAGTATGGGGAAAAGGACATCGAACGGGAGATGGTAACACCAGGTTGGATCATGGGGAAATGAGAGCATTGCGAGAAGCGTTAGATAGAAATCATAAATTAGGTAATGAGATGACAATCTATACAACGCTTGAACCATGCGTAATGTGTTTCGGGGCGATACTAAATAGTCGGATAAAAAGAGTGGTATACTCGCTTGAAGATCCATACGGTGGAGCGACGCATTTTCAGCCGGCCCATATGCCAGAGAGACATCGAATAAAATTCCCAGAAATCACCAAAGGGATACTACGAGGAGAAGTAAAAATATTATTCCGAGAATTTTTCATAACTACCCAAGATGAATATTGGAGTGGTCATCCAGAAAACCCTTTAGTAAGGGTCTGTCTCTAAATGCATATAAAAATATGGAACATCTGGCAATAATGAAAAAATCATGGGGATTGACTCAAAAAATTTTGAATGGTCAGAAAAAAATCGAATCACGCTGGTATTCTGCAAAATACAAACCTTGGAATGGCATTAAAAGGGGAGAGACGATCTACTTCAAAGATTCTGGTGAACCAGTAAAACTGAAAGCAGAAGTTTGCAAAGTAATACAGTTTGCTGATTTGACCCCAAGTCGAATAAAAAAAATTCTGAATGAATACGGAAATGATGACGGATTAGAAAAAGAAAAAATCCATGATTTTTTAAATAGATTTAAAAACAAAAAATATTGCGTGCTAATATTTTTAAAGAATCCAAAGAAGGTGCGATCATTTAAGATTAATAAAACCGGATTTGGAACCATGTCGGCATGGATAACCGTTGATTCGATACCAAAAATCCGTGTGAATTCTTAAAATATCATGGAAAACAACAAAGAAATAGAAGAAACACTTAGTTTTATTTCCAAAAAACTCCATGGCATTGATTATGCTTTTATAGGTTCTATTAATTTGCATGTTCAAGGATTTGAAATTATACCGAGAGATATAGATATCTTGACTACACCGGAAGGCATAAAAGAAATAGATCGGATCTTGGACCAATTTCGGGTAAAGGAAATCTGTTTTGATGAGAGTGAGGGACGCGGATCATTCAGGAGTTTCTACAACCTAAACGATTGGGAGATAGAAATATTGGGAAATGTGAATAATCTTTATAGAGATAAGGAAAGTTTAAAGAAAAAAATATTTATCGCGTTCGAGGAAATTGAATTACCTTGTATCCCGCTTGTTCATGAATTAGAGACGTATGAGAAAATGGGTCGTATGGAAAAAGTTCAGATGATTAAAAAATTCTTACGAGACAAATCTTCATGAAAAACAATCTTCCCTTATCAGACCTCATAAAATTCAGCGAGCTGTTAAATCAGTTTAGATTAGTAAATAGAAAGGTTCTGGTGAACGGCGAGAATAGATATGAAAATGACGTCGAGCATAGTTATCAACTAACTATGCTTGCTTGGTATATTGTTTCCTCAAGCCCTATAAACCTTGATCTCACCAAAGTTCTTCGATATGCTCTCGCGCACGATCTCGTGGAAGTGTACGCGGGAGATACTTTTGCTTTCACGGATAATAAAGAACTTCGCGATAGCAAAGAACAGCGTGAACATGAAGCGGCTGAGCGTATTAAAAAAGAATTCCCTGAATTTCAAGAATTGCATCAAATGATAGAGGGATATGAAAAAAGAAAAGATAAAGAAAGTAAATTCGTATACGCTTTGGACAAACTTCAGCCGACAATTCAAATTTACGCGGACAATGGAAGAAGCTGGCAAGAGGCGAGTTTGTCTCTAGAACGGATTTTTGAAAAAGGAGAAAAAATGGCCATTTCACCGGAAGTGAAAGAATGGTTTGACGAACTTTGCGAACTTCTTTCTCGAAAAGAACAGGAGCTCTTCCCCAAGAAAAAGATATAAACCTTGTTATTCAAACTCTTTTATGATTTTATGAATACTAGTTTTTTAACAAGGAGGAAAAATGATTCCATCTTTTTTTGTTTACCACAATGAAAAGGGAGAAGTGAATAATAAAAAGATCGTAGACAAAGTACGGGCGCTCAGAAAAAAGCATATCCTTATTATTTTTAACGGAAACACAATCTCAAAAAACGTTATCCTAGCATGCTTATCTCACAAAAAAAGAGGTTCCGATCTAACATTATCGTGCGAACTTAGGGAAAAACGAAACGCGATTGGACGTACGATTATAAAGATAGAAGATACCATGAGAGTCTTTGGGGCACAACACAAAGCCCAAAACCCCAAAGGAACTCCAAAGGGATCAGGATACGCGCTTGTCTTTTCACCATCTTTTTTTATCATAAAAACCGATTTTTTCTTAAAAAACGCAAGAAGAAATTTCTTAAAACTTCCGAGAGAAAAACGCTTTTACAAAGAAAACAAGGTTTTCGTCCATTTTAAATGACCCGCCTACATAGGCGGGTTTTGTTTTCTCTCATTGAGCATTACAATAACATATATCTATGCCAAAAAAACGAGATGTTTTTCTAAAATACTATAACAAATTAAACTCCGAGCAAAAACAGGCCGTGAATGAAATTGAAGGTCCAGTTATGGTCATTGCCGGACCTGGAACGGGAAAAACACAAATTCTCACCCTTCGTATCGCTAATATTCTGAGAAAAACGGATACTAATCCTCAAAGTATCCTCGCGCTTACGTTTACTGAAGCGGGAACGGTTGCCATGAGAAAACGTCTCTCTGAAATTATAGGAGAAACCGCATATTATGTAAGCATCTATACTTTCCACGCGTTTTGCAATGATGTTATAAAACAACATTCTGAAGAGTTCCCTCGAATTATCAGTTCAAGAAACATCACGGAGGTTGAACAAATACAAATTATTGAAAACATCGTTCAGCTGTCAAAACTCGTTCTTCTTAAACCCTTCGGAAACCCGCTTTATTATATTCCCTCAATACTTTCAAATATTAACAATCTAAAACGGGAGGGGATAGACGCGGATGAATTTTCAAATATGGTGTTACAAAAGAAACGGGAATTTCTAGAAAAAGAAGGTCTATATCATACCTCCGGATCCCTTACGGGAACTATGAAAGGAAAATATAAAGAAGAAGAAAAGAAAATTTTAAAAAACGAAGAGTTTTCTCGCGTATACAAACGCTATGAACGTGAACTTCAAAAATTGAAACTCTATGATTACAGCGATATGATCATGGAAGTGTCAAAAACACTCTCTAAAAATAACGACCTTTTATTAACACTTCAAGAACGATATCAATATTTCCTAGTTGATGAACACCAAGACACTAACAACGCCCAAAACAAGATTTTAGAACTCCTCACGGGATTTTATGAAATTCCCAATCTTTTTATCGTGGGAGACGAAAAGCAAGCCATATTTCGTTTTCAGGGAGCTTCGCTTGAAAATTTCCTCTATTTTCAAAAACGTTATCCCGACACAAAGCAAATCGTTCTTAAGGAAAATTATCGTTCTACCCAAACTATCTTAAATTCCGTCCATGGTATGGCAAAAAAGATGGGTAACTCCCCGGTTTTATTAAAAAGCAGAAGACCCTCAGGAGCAAAGATTTTTCTAACATCGTTTTCTCAAGAAGATGTTGAACTTTCTTGGCTTACTTCTCATATACAGGAAAATATAGAGAAAGGAATCCGCCCCCATGAAATCGCGGTACTCTATCGTGATAATCAAGACGCTTTTTCTCTCACTGCTCATCTTGAAAAAGCGGGGATAGGGTATTCGCTTGAATCGGACCAAAACATTTTTGAGGATAATGACATACGAAAACTCATTCTCATCTTAAACCTCATCGAACATTTTGGTTCCGCGGAAGAATTCTTTGAGACTCTCCATATTGATTTTTTAAACATCAACCCTCTTGATATCTATACCCTCGCGGAACATTCAACAAAATACAGAGAATCTCCTTTTGATATCATTCAAAACAAAAAACATCTGGACGTTCTTTTACTTCATTCAAAAGACGCCCTCCTTTCGTTATACAACAATCTCCTTCGCTGGAAGCGGATGGATAAAAATGAAGGCCTTATTTCTATTTTTGAAGATGTTGTCCAAAACTCGGGATATATGACTCATATTCTTTCTCTTCGAGACGCCCAGTCTAAAATCGAAAAAAACCATATCATATTTGATGAGATAAAGATGATCGTAATGCAACGCAGACAAGCAAAGCTTAAAAATCTCTTTTCATACATTAAAACACTCGAAGATCATAATCTTTCGGTGAAAAAAGTCACACCCATCTTCAAAGAGGGGGGCGTGAGACTCATGACAGTCCACAAATCAAAGGGTCAAGAATTTGAATATGTCTATATTATCCACGCGAACGACGGGAAATGGGGAAATAAACGAAAACCCAATCTTTTGCCCCTCGTCTCGCTTACGGACAATGGTGAAGAGGAAATGCGAAACCTTGAGGATGAGCGTCGCCTTTTCTATGTCGCCCTTACGCGGGCGAAACAATTCGTTTCCATATCATACGTTTTAAAGAATAATGAAGGCAACGGTTTGCTTCCCTCGCAATTCCTTTATGAACTTGATGAATCTACGGTTGAAACAAAATCTATGGAAACATTTGAATCTCAATATGCGAAACGTCCGTCTTTTATGATCCCGCGCGCGAAAGAAAACCATCAAAATCAAAAAGAACACATCCAAATTCTTTTTAAAGAACGGGGATTCGCGGTTACTCATTTAAACAATTTTCTGCGATGTCCATGGGAATATTTCTATGTTAATCTTCTCCGCATTCCGCAGGCTCCGACAAAACATCAAATGTACGGAATTGCGGTTCACAGAACACTCAAAGACTTTTTTGACGATTTTGACGCAAGAAAAAAACCTAAAAAGAAGCTACTTATTGAAAGATTTAAAGATCATTTGAAAAAAGAATATTTTTCGGAACGTGATTTCAAGGAATCCGAACGAAAAGGGGAGAGAGCGCTGAGAGGATGGTTTGATTGTTATAACGGATTATGGAACGCGCGAAAGATTATTACCGAGAAAAATGTTCATGGGATAATGCTCGGATCTATTAACCTTACCGGAAAAATCGACAGAATGGATATACTAGACGATGAAAATACTGTCATAGTTACGGATTATAAAACCAGCAAACCCAAAACAAGAAACGAAATAGAGGGAAAAACTAAAAATTCTGAAGGTGATATTAAACGTCAACTTGTTTTTTACAAATTACTCCTAGAGCGATATGAAGAAGGGAAATATACCATGAAAACCGGAATAATTGATTTTATAGAACCCGATGATAAAGGGAGATATAAACAAGAAGTATTTGAAATCTCTCTTCAAGAGGTGAAAGCTTTAGAGACACTTATAAAAGAAGTTGCTGAAAAAATAATGTCATTTTCCTTTGTGAATGAGCGGTGCGATAGAAAAGACTGTAAATATTGTAAGTTACGGGAAATGATGTAATATTATTCTCAGTTTTATAAACAAGGAGGATGTTATGAGATTTGTCTTGAAATGTCCCTCGTGTGACAATCCCTTAGGAATTTCTTCTCGCCTTATAGACGAGTTAAAGATCATTGAGATTAAAGAGGAAAGTAATTTTAATAGCAGTGATTTTGATCACATTTCAGAAGTATTTATAAAGGGAAGGGGAGACGTGGATCAAAGAGACTTTTTTGAATTTATCATAACGGTGAATTATAACAAAAACCTTCTCGCCTTTCATCTTTGGTGCCCTAAATGTGAAAAAGCGATTCCCGTTATCATAGGGGAAAAAACATTTGAAAAGCCATCAGTATTCTGATGGCTTTCTTATTCCAAATATCCAATTTTTTTTAGCATCTCTTCGTGTTCCCATTCCCATAATCGTTTTGCCCCCAAAAAAGCCTCGAAGTCTGATTCCCAATAAGGAAACTCCTTAAGTTCTATTTTTCCTTCAAGAGGTCCCCATGTATGATTACATATTTTCATGGCTTTGTTATTCCATTCCGTTTTTACCTTATCAACGCCGCCTTTGCTTCTGAGTAAGGCTCCACACGTCGCGCAAACGCGTCGCTGATCAATTCTTAATATCCAGCGGGTTTTAAGACCCCGAACAACATCTTTCATGGCGTAAAAGTAAGCGGATGTTTGAAGGTTATAATCCCGATATATTTCTTGAGAAGTTTTAATATCTAAAATACCTAATGTTCCATCTATGGTCGCTATAGCATCGAGAGTTCCCGCGTAACGATATTCATGGTTGGAGAGACGATGTTCCACGTATCTCGGATCAACTTGGATATTACGAGTCATAACAAACTCTAAAAATGATTTAATTGAAGGTTCAATGGATGGGGGAATAGAGGGTTTTTTACGCAATAAGATATCTTCAATGGTATTATGAACTAACGTACCTTCAGTAGCTGAACGTTCTTTCACCCGTTCAGCGTCCGCAAAGCTTGCCATGGTTCCATAAAATCTATAGAGCGCCGGCTTTGATTTTATTTCCACAATTTTAGTGACACGGGGATACCAAAAATTTCCGATTTGATATCCGGAGTTTTCTTTAAATTCATCTAGAGATAGGTTTGGATTCATGGGGAAGGGACTATAGTGATAAAATGAACTGTCGCACAATCTACCTTTTACGACAGTTATATAGTCTAATGGATTCTGCTTTTTATACCTTGAAATTGAATTCCTAACCACTGATTAGCTTTCTGCCACATAGACGACATAGTGGTTTCAAAAATAGGAAGGTTATAATACCAAACTTCTTTAGACGAATTTGTAATAAAGATTTTTGCCGACTCAAAAGTTAAATTGACCTTAATCCATGACCAGACTCCATCTAAGGACGGCATCATAATAGTTTGGGGTATAATAGGACTATTTTGCCCTATATTTTGAGCTTTTACGGGGCTTATTTCCCCTACAAGTATCATTATGACCCCCAAGGCCATTAGAAGCCGTATAACGCGTTTAAATCGAAAAAATTTCATAATGTTAGAAATAATTAAGCGGATCTAAATCTCCCCCGACCGGCATAGGTCCGCAGGTCCTTGAGGGCTGAGATCCTTCCGGGAATCTTGGTCGCGCGGGCGCGAGGGTTTGGGAAGCAAATACGGTAAAATGAAGATGGGGACCTGTCGCGTATCCTGTTTTCCCGATATAACCAAGAATTTGGCCTCGTTTAACTTCATCTCCGATACGAACGATATACTTTGACATGTGTCCATAAAGGGTGGTAAGACCGTTTTCATGTTTCACGACAACAAATTTGCCATAT
>JAKALF010000045.1 GCA_021813265.1 bacterium | reverse complement strand
ATACCACTGCCCAAGAACATCAGGGCAACAGAAGTAACAGACGGCAAAACAAAACTTATGATCAAACCGAGACCCAGCAAAATAACGATCCCAACACCGACATTTTTTCTGCTTAGTGGTTTATCGAGCAAATCTTTGTTGAAAATCTGGCTTCCAGCAAACGTTAGAGTATCGACGGTGCTCATAAGAGCGGCCCACAAAACAAGAGCGCCAACTAATGCTATTGATTGCCCTCCGAGTTGGATAACGTGGAGAAAGGCGAGGTCGGGATCGATATTGGGAAATAGATTTTTTGCCGCCATGCCAATAATAAACAATCCAGCTCCTGGCAATAAAATCGCCAAACTGCTAAGCCAAGTCCCCTTTCTCGCGGTTTCACCGGAGTCGGCGGCAAAAACTCTTTGATAATAAGTTGAAATTGAGAAAGGTCCGAATAAACCAAATAAGAAAAAGCCAATGGTCGTACCGATAGGAACAGTAAAAAGATTTAATTGCTCGGCGGTCGGCTGAAAATATTTTCCGCTAAAAAAAGCAAGAACGGCGGTAAGAATGATAATTGCGCTCATAAGTATATAATCAGTCCAAATAACGGCTCTGAAGCCACTGAAGATTAAGTATGCGGCAACGACTAAAACAGTAATAGCGACAGAAAATGAATAATCCATGACCCCGAGAGATTGTAAAAGTTTTCCACCGCCGATTAACTGTATGGATATGTCGCCAGCTAATAGGAAAAGAGTGATAAATGTCAGAACCTTCGCCGCCTTCACGCCAAAACGCCAACTGAAAAAATCAGGCAGAGTATGCAACCCCAAATCTTTTGTCTTTTCCTTGAGATGGTGGGCGAAAAAACCGAAAATAATAATCCCAAAAATCATTCCGAGGAAAAACCAAACCAAGCCTAGCCCATAACGATAAGCGTAAGCCGTGCCAGTTATGAAAAATCCAGCCCCTATGAAAGTTGCCGCATACGAAACCAAGTATCCTAAAGTCGGAAGTTTACGGTTATACAAATTGTATCCCTCGTCATCTTGTTTTCTTCCAGCAAGCCAACCAATACCCAGCATAACGAGAGCAATGAGAATAAAAAGCGAAATCGATAGCATAAATTATTTCTATGATTAAAAAATTTTCTTCTCCAAAATCAAAATATGGTTTGAGCCGATGTTTTTACAAGTTCTTTGACGATAATGAACAAAAACATTAAAAATAAAGATAGCAAATTATTCTTTACCCAAGTCTTTTTCCATGTCATCCAACTCCTTTCTCTCCCGTTCGCTGGTTTCTCGTATTGTATCCAACCACGCCTTTAGAGCTTCGCCAGATTTTTTCATAGCTCCGTCCATTAAGGGAGCCCATTTTTCGAGCACGATTTTCTCTGCCCCCGCTCTATCTGGTGTACTAGCAAGAACCTTGTCGATTTCTCCCATAATGTGATCTTCTTCATCTATCGCTTCTCGTAATTCTCGATGTTTTTGGTCCTCTAGATTTTCTGGAGTGGGACCTTTTTCTTCACTAAATTTTTCACTCATAATTTTGTTGGTTGATTATTTACCAAAGGACCTTTTAGACTTAAAGATTAAAAAATTTTCTTTTCTTCTTTCCGTTAAAAACATGGTTCAAGCCAATTGTTTTTCCGGGCCTTTTGGCGGCTTCCTCTGGCTTGCAATTTCCTTTCTGGTGCGCGGGAGAGGATTTGAACCTCCAAGCCTTATGCAGGCACCAGCACCTCAAGCTGGCGTGTTTACCGGGTTTCACCACCCGCGCGTTAAAGAACGAAATAATAGTACAAAAAATAAAGCTGGTTTTCAATAGAGTTAATTTCCGATATCCGAGCATTTTTGTATGATAATGGGAGCGGGATTCGCTTGCTTCGCGATAAGATACCCGGCGCCGAAGCTCGTGGAGACAAGAAGAAGCAAAACAGCTATAATTATTCCCCATTTAAACGTATTTGACATATAGCCTGATTATATAATAGAATGTGATGTGTTTACTAGAAAATAGATCTTATAACAAACGAATTTTAAGACTAATATGGCACATACCAAAGCAAAAGGCTCAACTAAATTAGGACGAGATTCAGAATCAAAACGGCTTGGGGTGAAGCGTTTTGATGGACAAGTCGTAAAGCCCGGCGACATTATTATTCGTCAAAGGGGAACTAAATTCTACCCCGGCATGAACGTAAGGCAAGGAGGAGATGATACTATTTATTCCCTTACGACCGGAAAAGTTAAATTTTTAACAAAACGCAAGATTCACTTTGATGGATCAAAGAAATTGATAAAGACGGTAAACGTCATTACTCCTCAGGTTTCAAGGTAATGGTAAATTGAGACGTAACTCCCTCTCCAAGATTTACTTTGATACTATGGCTTCCCACGCTCTTTAGAACGTGTTTTTCTTTTATAGCAATATGAGAAAATCCTTTCTCGTGAAAGGCTTTTTCTATATCCTTTTCGGTTACAGAACCGAATACTTCCCCTTTTTCTCCTGTTTTAACTTCAAAAACAAGATTAATATCCTTTATCGCTTCAGCCTCTTTTTTGAGCGCATTTACAAACTTCCAATGATCTTGTTCTCGTTTGGTTCTTTCTTCTTCATTTCTTTTAAGCGCCTCGGGAGTTGCCAGTTGAACAAGTCTTTTAGGTAAAAGAAAATTTCTGACATATCCGTCATTCAATTCTTTTATGTCTCCTTTGTCTCCAATATTTTTTATATGCTGAAGGAGGATGACTTTCATTATTTTACAAGTTCGGATTTCATTATTTCCAAAGCTTTTTCAAGCTGTTTATCGTTTTTCCCATTAATTTCACCGTTATCAGGCATCTTGATTTCATAATCGGGTTTTATACCCTTTTTGTTGATATGAGATCCTTTGGGGGTAAGCCATTCAGCAATTGTTATTTTCATAGTTGACCCTCCCGGCAGACTTTCAACTTCCTGCACACTCCCCTTTCCAAAGGTTTTTTCTCCGACAAGTTTCGCTCCGCGATTGTCCTTAAGCGCTCCCGCGAGAATCTCTGATGCCGACGCTGATCCCCCATTTACGAGCACAACTATGGGAAGTTTTGAAAAGTATCCATTGCCGTCCGCTTTCAGCGTTTGAGGTTCTTGCCCGCGGATATTTTCTTGAACCACAACGTCCCCGGGGTTTAAAAACCATCCCGCGATTTGAACCGCGATATCAAGAAAACCCCCGGGATCGTTTCGTAAATCAACGATAACTCCCTTAGCCCCCTTGCTCATCGCGCTAAAAGAAGCTTCGTTAAAAAGCGCGAAGGCATTCGCGTTGAAGTTGTAGATTTGCATATAGGCGATAGTTTTATCCTTCATTTCCCAGTTAATGGTCGGAACTTTGATTATACTTCGGGTTATTTTGAATTCTTTACTATCCTTCCATCCATCCCGGAAGATTAAGAGTTTTACCTCGGTTCCCTCTTTTCCTCGAATATGTTCCACGGCTTTATCAATAGTGATATTAGTCGTTGATTTCCCATCAATTTCCAAAATTTTATCACCCGCCTTAAGACCAACCTTCTCGGCCGGGTTATCCTTAATGGGAGAAATAACCATTAACTGACCGCCCCGGATACCGATTTCCGCTCCAATACCTCCGAAACTTCC
>JAKALF010000013.1 GCA_021813265.1 bacterium | reverse complement strand
GCCATTCGCATAACAACCTAGTCAGAGTACACAAATATATACGTGTATTCAAGTATGTTATTTTCCTTGTATTCAAGCGGTTTTTCTGATAACCTCTAATCACTATGCAAAAACGCCCTCCTATTGTTGTTATTATGGGTCATGTTGATCATGGAAAAACCACGCTTCTTGACTACATAAGGAAAACCCAAGTTGCCGAACGGGAGGCGGGAGGCATTACCCAATCCATCGGAGCCTACGAAATACAACATCCCCCCGAAAACGGACAAAAACTCACCTTCATCGACACTCCGGGGCATGAGGCTTTTTCCAACATGCGCTCGCATGGCGCGAATATCGCCGACCTCGCTATTCTTGTCGTTTCAGCGGAAGACGGCGTAAAACCTCAAACTAAAGACGCTCTTCAGGCGATAACTTCCGCGAATATTCCCTTTATTGTCGGGATTAATAAGATAGATAAACCGAACGCGGACATAGATCGAACTAAAAACGATCTCGCTCAAAACGGGGTCTATCTTGAGGGATTTGGAGGAAATATCTCATGGCACGCGATTTCCGCGAAAACAGGGGAAGGGGTTTCAGAACTCTTGGATCTTATCTTGCTTGCCGCCGAACTTGAAGACTTGGGGGAAAAACACGATTGCGCCCAAGGGATCATAACCTCGGCGCGCAAAGATCCAAAGAAGGGAGTTATAGTGGGAGGAATACTTACAAGCGGCGTCCTCACGCCCGCTATGAATATGGCGACTCAAAGCGTATCAGGAAAAATTCGCGTGCTTCAAAATTTCTTAGGAAAGCAAGAAAAAGAGATCCGTCCGAGCGCTCCCTTTGAGGTTCTTGGATTCCAAGATCTCCCTAACGTGGGAGAGATATTTTTCGCGGACAAAGATGAGGGACGCGCTCGGGAATATGTAAGAAAAGAATGGGATTCAAAACCGAAAAAACCTTCTTTAAAAAAGAGAGAGAAACTAGAATCCAAAGAATCCATCCCCCTTATCCTCAAAGCGGACGAGGGAGCGTCCCTTGAGGCTCTCCGGGAACTCGTTGAAAAATATTCCGAATCCATCCCCTTTACCATCATGAACGCGTCCGTGGGAAACATTCATGAGGGAGATCTCAAGGAAGCGGAACACTCAAACGCGATTGTCCTTGGTTTCAGAACTAAAACCGACAAGGCGGCGGAAAATGTCGCCCACGCGAAGAAAATAAAAATCATCGTTTCCCCTATTATCTACGAACTTGAAAAAGCGCTTAATCTTTACGCCTCTAAAGTCATTAAAAAGGAGGTCAATTCCATTGAAGTCCTCGCTCTTTTTGGCAATCAGAAAAGCAAGCAAAAAGTCGTGGGAGGGAGGGTAATAAAGGGGGCGATAAAAAACCAATCGGAATTCGAGATTTGGCAGGAAAAGAAACAACTAGGATCGGGAAAGATCTTAAATCTTCAATCAAAAAAACAAGACATACAAGAGGCAAACGAGGGACAGGAAGTCGGGATTTTTATCGAAACCAACGATCAGATTCGCGTCGGTAACCTCCTTATTTTTGACGCGGAGTCATAGGCAATATGAGAACATATAGGAATCTCCGAGTTGCGGAACGCATCAATCAGGAACTCAGTCTCCTTTTTTCCCGCGACTTTGATTTCGGCGGAGCGATGGTAACCGTGATAGAGGTTATTGTTGACGAGAAATTATTGCGCGCCGTTGTCAAACTTGGTATTATTCCTGAAGAACGGGGGCCTCAAGTCTTTTTTATGATCCAAAAATCACAGCGTGATATACAAAAGAAGTTAACCTATCTTTTACATATCAGGCCCATGCCCCATATTTCTTTCCAAATAGAGAGAGTTGAAGAGGCGGCCACGTAGCCAAGTGGTAAGGCAGGGGTCTGCAAAACCCCTATACGGGAGTTCAATTCTCCCCGTGGCCTCATTTCGGATAATTGCCCGGGTGGTGGAATTTGGTAGACACTAGGGACTTAAAATCCCTTGCTGGTAAAACGGCGTGCCGGTTCGAGTCCGGCCCCGGGCACCAAGACAAAACTTTTCGGCTTTTTGAGAGCCAGAAGGTGGGCCGCACGAATTAGGGATAGAATTGTGTGGAGGAACGGAATACCCCCGCAACATTGACAATAGTAGTGGAAAAATATTATATTATCTAACAGAAATAGATTAACAATATAAAGGAGTGAAAATGATAATTCTAGTATGGTTTCTTGTAATGTCGTGCGCGCACTCCCAATGCGTGAAGAAGGAATATAAAACGGGGCCACTTGCGGGGCGGCAGTTTAGTGGATTTCTCTATGATCTCACGGGGATTCACGGTCAGGCTCCAGAGATCGTCCGCATCAATTTCTGTGACGTACTAGAGCGCTTATGGAAGATGAAAGAGAACAGGTCCCGTAATCTGGTAGTTTCGAGAACAGCGACAAAGATTGTTCAGGAATACAAAACAACGTCTCCTGGCACTATGACCTTGAAAGAATACGCAAAACTGATACAGCGGGACATTGAACAAACATTTCGTGATCTTGATTGGAACAAGGTTGGAAAAATAGAAGGGCTCGACACGCGTCGGCTTGCACTTGTGAAAAAAATTGTTGCAACGTTCACGGGAAAGGATTTTTTGGCATACTCAATGACTGAATTGATGCCAACTACCGACGGAATGTTCAACGCTTATGTATATGGATTTCTCTTGAGAAACGCGGGTCGAAAATTTATTGAATCCATACCCGCGCTCTACGACGACTACACATCGTTCGGGCCGTATCAATTTACACAGTATGCGTGGTACGATGCCGGTGGTGAATGTCGCGGAGGATCGAGAGTGAATACCGCGCTCAAACACCCGATTTTCCATGGAAGCGTATCAAAGTTGAGGGGAAATGAGCATCATGTCGCGGCATTTCTTTTTGCTGTAGATAACACGGCAAAATTGGTTTTGAAACTCAATCAAAAACAACTCAGTTTGCTTATGCGGATATACCGATCACGGCATGCGGAGGTCATTCAATATATCGCTACCGCCCACAACTTCCCGAATGGACGACATGGAGCGGAAGGCGCCGTGCTCCGTTGGCTTGAAAACAACGCAAGGAGGAGTTACATCATTTCGTGTACCTGGCGACCGAGGTTGTATGCCAGGAAAACTGCCGCAAATCTTGCGGCTCTTGATACGCTCCTATAATTTCAAAATCTCCGCCTTCTGGGTGGAGATTTTTAATAGTTGATAGAGGTCCGATTTTCAACGGCGAAGTGCATTCAAATTATTTTAAGATGTAGCAGTAAAATTTGATTTTCAGATTTCTGCCGACCGATTTAGTAAATTTTTTAAATGATATAATAAACCGTATGAAAACCGTCTTCTCGATCTGGAAAAACGCGTCGTTCTTCAAAGAGCGATCGCGTGAGGATTTTCTCGCGTATAACACCAAACGAGGAATTTTTGCGGTAGCTGATGGCGTTGGACTTTGGAAAGATATTGAATACGCGGGTAAGTATCCAAGGTCATCGGGAAGCGGTCGTTTAAGTCGCGCGTTTTGTGGGGCGTTTGTTCATCACTTTGAACGGAATCCTGACGCGAAGGTTATAGATGGTTTTAGAGTGGGCAATGCCGCGGCAAAGAAAGTAAATCACAACCGTTCGAAATACGACGTGTTTCGCAAACATCGCGGTCTATTCGCCGCAACAGCCGCGATGGCGCGCATTGATGGTCATATTCTCAATTGGGCTCATATCTGCGACGCGGGTGTGATGATAATAGATACACATGGAAAGGTAAAATTACAGAAAGATGGCTGCCATCATTATTTCCCATGGCCGAATGATGTTCGTGGTTATGAATCGAGCACATGGACGCTCTTCGCTCGAACACTCGTTCGAAACGCGATCAGTAAAGAGAATAAATTGCTCGGATATGGCGTGATCACGGGTGAACCTGAAGCGGAACGTTATGTCGAATCGGGAACATATCGCCTTTCCTCGCGTGACGTAGTCGTGCTTTACACCGACGGCTTCGCTCCGTACCTTACACTTCCAGAATTCCGAAAGAAACTTACCCATCTAAAATCATTATCAGAGCTACGTGAGATAGTTGATAATGTTGTCGAGAAAAAAACCGCTCCTCTCCGAAAAGCGCTTGAGGGTCATCATATTGATGGCAGAGCAAGCGTCGAGGTAATTGAAGGAAGACTTAGAAAAATTCTCGGTAAACGTTTCAAAGAAATGGAGTGGGTAAAAGAAAAATCTCTTATTGTAGTCAGAATTTGATTGCGGCAATGAGAAGGTAAAACTGTATTATTTTGCGTAACAACTTATTTTATATTTAAAAAAAGAAATCACACATAAAATCAAAAAATGTGAAGAAAACTTTTTTTCATTTCCTAACTGGCGGAGGGGGTGAGATTTGAACTCACGAAATCCTTTCGGATTTACCGCATTTCAAGTGCGGCGCATTCGACCGGGCTCTGCCACCCCTCCCTTGTGGACCGTACCGGATTTGAACCGGTGACCCCTACTATGCCATAGTAGTGCTCTACCAACTGAGCTAACGGCCCTTAGGTATGTGCGCCCTATAGGGATCGAACCTATGACCTTTTGCGTGTCATGCAAACGCTCTACCACTGAGCTAAGGGCGCAATATTTATTTTAAAGATTTCAGCTTTTCTATCGCGTCAGCAACACCATCACTCGGAAACCTGACTCTTGCCTCAATTACCTCTGAAAGATCAAAAGAAGAATTTCCAACCGTCATCTTGTCGCCGACTTTCGTAAAATTTATTTCTTTCGTTTCCCCTTCTTCATTTCTGATGATGGTAAAAATATCGGGAGTTTCTTCGATGTCAATATCCATATTTAACTCCTCCCTCAAAGTACTGATGATTTTAAAGACGTTTTCTCTCGTTTTTGGAGATATTTTTTCGAGTTTGGAAAATCTTTCAGACATAAACAGACAAATAATATCAAATCTTGAGAGTTTGAGCAACTTGGTTTATAAATAGTGGTATTCTCGTATAGTTTTCTCTTACATGTATAATTTGAGACAGGGGAAAGCACGAGAGAGTCCCCGTAGTTCAATGGATAGAACAGGTCCGTCCTAAGGACAAAATGTAGGTCCGATTCCTACCGGGGGCACCGGTTCTTGAAAAACATGGAAGGGTACCGAAGCGGTCATAACGGCTCCGACTCGAAATCGGCTGGGGGCGAAAGTCCCACGTGGGTCCGAATCCCACCCCTTCCGCAGAAAGAAACTTCGCGATTTGAAAGGGTTGCTCCGCGGCGGCTTTGCCGCTGCAAGGTTTCCTTTTTCCACTTGCGAAATTCTGAATTATGGTGTATTCTGAAAATAATTCGAACCATATTTGGGAAAAGCAAAAGAAATTTTTTCAGAAGGTAAGTGCTTGTATAAATTTGTTAAGTATGTTTATTATCAATAAAAGGTCGTACATAATTTAATCAATTAAATTTAAAGAAGAAATAATTATGAAAGAAAAAATAGAACCTCAATCTATGCCTGAAAAAAGAGAATTCAATGTTTATGGAAATCGTTTTGCGACGGAAACCAACAGAGGTTATTTTGATAATATAAAACTAAAATTTGTAGGTGATACTAACAATATGCAAGAAAAACATCCTTTTCTTGAAACTGGAAATTTTTTTGAGTTAGATGCTGAAGGATTAGCTCTAGAAAAGAAATTAAGAGATGAACGTCTTAATGATTTAAAAAATAGATTAGAGGATCGAATACTCACTCTATCTGTAAAGGTTATTGATCAGCTAGAACAAGGTGAGAAAACTGAAATGTTTGCGGCCATACCGTTGGATGCATATCATAATATTAGAGATATATTAGGAGAACTAACTGGATACAAACCTGAATTTAAAGCATCACTTATTCATCATAAAGATTTGGATAAGAGTAACTGGCCCGACGCTATGAGAAACGACAGTTAATTAGATAATTTTATTCTTGTTTTGCGTTTGCAATAATTTATATGTCTTCTCGTAAGAAGATGTCTGTTTTCTTTTTAAAAACTGTTTGTTTTTTATATATCAGAATACACGAACAGAAACTTCCCGATTTGAAAGGGTTGCTCCATAAAAAATTTTTATTTTTAATGACAAACACATAATGGTTTACACCCTACGTTATGATATGCTTAGGTTTAACATCACATGATCCTCCCCGATTTTATTAATCAAACTTTTCCTCTTGCGCTCCAATGGGTGACGAATCATGGATATCCTTTTATATTTCTCGCGATGGTTCTCGAGGGCCATATCACGATTACCGCGATGTCATTTGCCATAACATTCGGTTATTTCAACTTTGGAATCATTTTTATCCTCGCCTTTTTGGGAGATATAGTGGGTGACTTTATATGGTACGCTATCGGCCGTTTCGGCACAATCGCGTTTATCAATAGATTCGGACATATTTTCAAATCATCGGAAAAGAGGGTGAAAACATTAAACTATTTTTTTGAAAAACATCCTATAAAAACACTCATGGCGATAAAGCTCTCTCCCATAATACCCATGCCCGGACTTATTATAGCGGGAAGCAGCGGAATGTCGGTAAAAAAATTCTTTATCTCCATTTCAATCATTATCATTCCTAAAACTCTTCTCTTTATGGCTCTCGGATATTTCTTTGGAAACGCGTATTCAACCCTTTCCAACTACATCAACAACGCTCTTTACGCTATCGGCATTATTATCATTCTTGCCTGGCTCACGTTTTATGGTTACCGAAAACTCACGAAGCGATTTTCGGAAAAACTGGAAGAATAACCATTCGACTTTCAATGCATAATTTTCTGTTCGGAGAAATTTTTTTACTCTTTGGATTTTAAACAGAGTTATGCACAGTTTTTTTACTTTTTTCGATAGAGTTGTTTTATAATACTACTATACAAAAAGAAAGAGTCGTTGAGGTCGACAACGCGCTTAATCCATCGGACTCTTTGTCCTTATATAAACCATGATGAAAAAGAAAAAAGCCGCTGCGAAGAAAAAGAACGTAGCAAAGAAACCAGTCAAGAGAAAGAAAGCCGCGAAAAAGAGATAATTCTCTTTCAAAAACATCCCGGATCTCCGGGATGTTTTCTTTCGTGCTAATCATTATCATTTCTGATAAAATGTATGTAATGAGAAAAGAAAAATCCCGCATCATTAAAACCGTAAAACAGGTCATGCCCGCGGTTGTTTCCATTACCCTTTCAAAAAAGGTTACCGATATACAAAAAGAAGTTTCCGCTCTCCAAAAGAAGAGGGGTAAAAAAATGCGTCTTTCCATACCCGATGACAAAATTGACTCAAAGGGCATGGTTCAGGTTGGAGGAGGAAGCGGCTTTATTGTCGACGCGTCGGGAATTATTCTAACCAATAAACACGTAATAAGTGATATTAATGTAACATACACGGTTACCACATCCACCGAAAACATGTATGACGCCAAGATTGTCGCTTCAGACCCCATAAACGACATCGCTATCCTTTCCATAACTCCGAGAGAAAAACTTGAAACATTGAAGTTGGGGGATTCAAAAGGCGTTGAGTTAGGACAGACTGTTTTAGCCTTTGGAAACGCTTTGGGACTTTTCAACAACACGGTTTCAAGGGGTATTGTCTCGGGCCTTTTCCGATCCGTATCGGCTAAGTCCGATCCTTCCTCAAAACCTCAGGAACTTCGGGGACTTATACAAACCGACGCGTCAATCAACCCGGGAAATTCAGGGGGTCCCTTAGTAGACATCTATGGAAACGTCATCGGAATCAACGCGGCTGTTGTTTCGGGAGCCGAAAACATCAGTTTCGCCATCCCCATCCATGCCGCGGAACGCGACCTTCAAGATATAAAAAGATACGGACATATCAGACGGCCTCTCATGGGCGTTCGTTATGTAACCATTGACGCGTTCATAAAAGACAAATTCAATCTTCCCGTCGATTATGGCGCCTTGGTTCTAAAAGAACATTTCTTTGATCTCGCTGTCATACCTAAAAGCCCCGCGGATAAGGCTGGAATTAAGGAACATGATATTATCCTCACTTGGAACAAGGAAAAGATAACCGCGACAAAAAGCATTCCGGACTTTCTTGAAAATAGTTCTATTGGAGACGTGGCAACCCTTGAAATTTTGAGAGGAACTAAAACATTTCAAAAGAACCTTACCCTTATCGAACGTCTTTAGTACGTATATAGATCAACCAGTAATCCGCTTTTATCAAAAAGGCGGATAACGTCGTGTTGTGGATCAAAAGTAAATTGTCTCCCTATCCAAATTCTCCATTCATGAGAGAAAAAATCCCTATCGCTTCTATGAGCCCTATAACACGCCCCATAATTGAAATTCGTTTCTATGTATCTTCTGCACGCGTCATAGATTTGGGCGGTAAAACGATTTAACTCGTCAGCCTTAGGAGTCCTGCAGGATCCTGAAAGCGAATATATATATGACTGACAATCTCCCGGAAAACCGCCTATTTCACCTCTGTCCACATAGGGACAGGATCCTGAAAGCGAGGGATTAAAGGCATATTTTTCATTTAAATATCCTATGCATTTGTTTAAACGGAAATTTTCTCCCGCGGGGGCGTTCGTCCCATACGCGTATATGTAATCATTGGGTTCTACCGCTATGTCGGTGGGATAGAGGACTCCATAGAAGGAATAGTCGGCAATCGCCTGAGGAATTAATATTTCTTCTCTGTTTCCCTTTATTCTCCATCCCGTTATGTTTATGGGATTCTGGTTGTTATAGTCGGCGTGAAGCGTAAACGTACTTACGCTCCCTAGATAGGACGTTCCATATACCGACTGAACACGGACTTTTTGATAATAGGGAGAGAGTTGATTTACCGTGAATCCGGGAGGGGGAATAACGGTTTCTTTTTTCTCAATGTGTCGCGATCCCCCCTTGGACGTCGAGGGAGGATTTTCACGAGGAACAATGATTGGCGTACTAGTTCCTGGGGTAAGACTTAAAATAGAAAAGGCTCCTTCCGGCTTTATTTTCCCCGAAAGCAATTGAGACGCGAGGAAAATGAGGAGGCCGGCTATAAACAATATAATCATGAAACTGCCGTGTTTTCCCATAGATTTATTGTATAACGAAATTGATAAGTTTGTCTTTTATAAAAATCACTTTTTTTAGAGATTTTCCGTCCAGGGTTTTTTGAACAGATTGATTCTTCTTTGCTTCCTCCTCAACCTGTTTTTGTGATGTTCCTTTCTCAAGCGTTAGCGTCACGCGATGTTTGCCGTTCACTTGGATAATAATCTGCGTTGTTGTTTCTTCCATGAGACTTATATCGTATTCCGGCCATTTGGCTTTGTGAACCGATTCATATTCTCCGAACATTTCCCAAAGTTCTTCCGACACATGGGGGGCAAATGGAGCAAGGAGTTTTATAATTTTTTTATGATCTTCTTTGTTTAATACATGGTCCGACGCTTCTTCCGATTCAAGAGCGTTTAATAAAATCATGAGCTGGCTTATCGCCGTATTGTATTTCAGGGCTTCTATGTCTTCCCCAACCTTTTTTATCGTTTGTTGCAATAGTCGTTCCGTATCTTCCCCTGGTTTTTTCTCCGATTCCTTGAATCTCAAAAAATAAGCGTACACGCGTTTTACAAACCGATCAATTCCTAAAATTCCCTGATCGCGGAAATCTCCTCCTTGTTCAAAGGGAGCGAGGAACATGAGGTACATTCTAAACACATCGGCTCCGAATTCTTTGATATATTCATCGGGGTTTATGATGTTCCCCTTGGACTTGGATATTTTCGCTCCGTCTTTTATGAGCAACCCATGGGCTCGAAAGTGAGTGAAAGGTTCCTCAACATCAAGGACTCCCGCGTCTTTCAACACCATGGCGACAAAACGGGAATAGAAAAGATGCAAAACCGAATGTTCCGCTCCGCCGATATACATCTCTACCGGAAGCCATTTCTTTATATGCTCTTTCGTGTTTTTATCCCGCATGCCCCATTTCCAATTCTCATGTTTCATGAGGTACCCGATGTAATACCACGCAGAATCCAAAAAGGTGTCTGACACGTCCGTTTCTCTTCTTGCTTCAGAACCGCAGGCGGGACATAAAACATCGTGGAAAGATTCAATGGAAGCGAGGGGAGATTGATCATGCCCTTGGGGTCTGAATTCCTCAATAAACGGAAGTTCCACGGGTAGTTTATTTTCCGAAACCGCGTACCATCCTGGCATTTCCTTCCGTTCTCCCTTTCCCGCTTTCACGCAGGTTTCGCAATATATCATGGGGATGGGCGCCCCCCAATATCTCTGGCGCGATATGAGCCAATCTCGCAGACGATATTGCGTGTGGAATTTTCCGCCTATGTGTTTTATTATTTCTTTCTTCGCTTCTTCCGCTTCCAGTCCATCAAACTTTCCCGAATTCTTTATTCTTCCCTTTTCGTCAATAACGTCTTGAATGGGAAGTTTAAATATTTCAGCGAATTCCCTGTCCCGCTCATCATGCGCGGGAACGGCCATAATAGCTCCCGTTCCATATCCCGAAAGAACATGGTTCGCGGCAAACATAGGAATCTCTTCCCCAGTCCCCGGGTTTATAGCCTTCACTCCCTCGAGTCTTATTCCCGTTTTTTCTTTATCTCTTTCTTCGTCTGTTTTTTTCTTTGATGTTTCAAGATATTTTCTGACCTCGTCGTAATTTTTGATCTCCGATTTCAAACTTTCAATCAGAGGATGTTCGGGAGCGAGAACCATATAGGTGGCCCCGAATACGGTTTCGGGTCTTGTAGTAAAAACCTCGAGTTTCTCATTCCTATTTTTAATTTTGAATGTCACCATAGCTCCTTCCGATTTCCCTATCCAATTCCTCTGGGCGATTTTAACCTTCTCGGACCAATCAATGGTTTCTAAATTTTTAAGGAGTTTTTCCGCGTATTTCGTAATTCTAAAAAACCATTGCTCAAGTTCTTTTTGAATAACCATGGTTCCGCACCGTTCGCATTTTCCTCCTATCACCTGCTCATCCGCGAGCACGGTTTTGCATGACGGACACCAATTGACCGCTTGCTTTTTGCGGTACGCGAGTCCTTGTCTCCACATTTCCGTGAAAAGCCATTGTGTCCATTTATAATATTCGGGTTTGTACGTCTCGACCCGTTCATCCCAAGAAAAACCGTTCCCTATCATCTCGAGCTGTTCATAGAAACGTCTTTCGGAAATTTCCGATTGTTTCATGGGATGCGTCCCGATTTTAAGAGCGTAGTTTTCGGAATGTATTCCAAACCCATCAAGACCCACGGGTTCAAACACGTCAAACCCCTTCATGCGTTTGTAGCGGCCATAGATGTCGCTTCCCGTAAAGGCATACATGTTTCCTACATGAAGTCCTTCCGCGGAAGGATACGGGAACATCATGAGATTGTAGAAAGGGTTTTTAGAGTTTTTGAGGTCGGGTTCGTAGGTTTTTTCCTTTTTCCATCTCTTTTGCCATTTCTTTTCTATCAGGGAAAAGTCGTATTGTCTGGTTTTTTTAGGCATGGATATTATGCGTTTATTCTAGCTAAAATGACGAGATTTCTCAATCTATTTAAAATAAATGTACCGACTAGAACAGAAGTCATCCTAAATTTAGATAAAGAGTTTCTTTTACAAATAGAAAGCTTTCAATAAAGATATTCGTAAAATTTGACTTTCTATTTCAAAAATGCCATCATCAAAATAGTAAAATTTTAGGAGGTTAAAAATGAAAGTAGTAAGCTTTACATCTTTGGTTTCGATTGATGGTTTTGAAGGCGCCTTCAAAAAACTTGATAAAGATGTGAGAACTCTTGGTGATATAAATATTTTTAAACTCACCGACGCGGTTTATTTGGGGGAACGTGATAGTGGTCCCGATACTATCGTTAGAGTTGTTGTATATGAAAAGAAAAAGAAAGTCTCTTGATTAAAGAATATTTAGTGCCGCCGCGGGTTTCCCGCGGCTTTTGTTTTTTTGAAAAAAATTACTAAACAATTTCTCCCGTCCCGGGAAAATTGCTTGGTGAATTACTATACTCAATTTTCTTTACAACGACAAACCAAACACGCGCTCGGCATTCCTTAAAATATGAGAACTCATAGTTTCCAACGATACGCGCTTCATAGAAGCAAGTTTCTTTACCACCTCAATAACATAGAGGGGTTCATTTCGTTTTCCACGATAGGGAACGGGAGCCACATAGGGCGCGTCGGTTTCAGAAAGTAGGCAATCCATAGGTACGATACCTAGTATGGCTTCATAATCCGCTCCATTCTTTTTCTGCGGGTAGGTTATGGCTCCCCCAAAGGTAAAGGAAAAACCGAGATTAAGCAGTATCTGCGCTTCTTCTACCGTTCCCGAAAAGAAATGAATGATTCCGGGATTTTCCTTTTCTGAAAGATGTTCTTTGATGATGGGTATAAGATCGTGATAGGCGTTTCTGCAATGGACCATGAGGGGTTTCCCTGTTTCCTCCGAGAGTTTTATCTGTTCAATAAAGGCCTCCTTTTGCCGTTCTTTCGCGTCGGGAATATTCTCGGGAAGATGAAAATAATCGAGACCGCACTCCCCTATTCCCACCACGGATTTTTGAAGAGCGAGGGATTTGTAATAATCATAATCAAACCGTTCTCCGACTTCATGCGTCTTTTCCTTGGTTTCTTGATCGTCATGAAAAGTTTCTGACGTATGGATCGGATGAAGTCCCACGGTCGCGTACATATTCTTGTTTTCTTCCGCAAGCCGGATCGCTTCTTCCGAAGTCTTCTTCTCGGTCCCCACGTTTATGATCGCGATTTGTTCTCTTTGTATGCGTTCTATGACTTCACTCCTATCTCCATCATACGCCGAAAACTGAAGATGGGTATGCGTGTCAATGTATTTACACATGGTTTTATTTACGAACAAACATGGGTTGCGGCACTATTCGTTCTTGTATCATTTTTCGTATGATAAGGGCGGTATCGGGAAGAAAGGGTTCTAGTATAAAGGAAATATTCCAGAGCGTTAACACAAGTTCTTCCATAATCTTTTTACCCTTTTTTTCGTCTATTTTAATAACTCTGAAGGGCTCCGTTTCCTGAATATAGCGGTCAGTTTCGCGTATCTCGTTCCATACCTTTTGAATCGTCGTTTTTATGGAAAATTCCTCAAGATCCGAAAGAATTTCTACCGCTTTCCTATACCCATCCGACTCGGAAGGAAGGGAAACGGAAATATCGTTGCTTATCGCCATTTTCATGATTCTGCTTGTAAGGTTTCCAATACCGTTCGCGAGATTCGCGTTGTAGCTTTCAACGAATTTTTCTTCCGTGAAATCTCCGTCTTCGAAAGTGTTCATCTCATGCGCGATCCAGAATCGAAGGGCGTCCGTACCGTATTTTTTCACGATCTCAAACGGATCAACCACGTTTCCAAGGCTTTTTGCCATCTTCTGCCCCCCGCTTATGATGAAACCATGGATGATAATTTGCTTTGACGGGGGAAGGCCGGCGGACATAAGCATGGCCTGCCACATGGCGGATTGTTGCCTTAGATTGTCTTTCCCCGCGACTTGTACGGCGTTCGGGTTATCACGCCTTCCCCAAAATTTCTCAAAGGTCTTCTCGTCTTCTGGCCAGCCAAGCGTTGAAACATAATTTACAAGCGCGTCAAACCACACGTACATTACCTGCGTATCATCCCCCGGAACAGGAACCCCCCACGGCATCTTTTCCTTAAGGCGCGAAATGCTGAAATCGGCAAGTCCATTTTTCACGAACTGTTTTATTTCGTTGAAGCGGAAGTCGGGGAGCACGAAGTTGGGATGATTTTCGTACCATTCTAAAAGTTTCTTTTCATATGTTGAAAATTTAAAGAAGTAGTTTTCTTCTTTAATTTCCTCAAGCTCGAGATTGGGGTGGATGGGACATTTTCCGTCTTGAAGTTCCGAGTCGGTTTTTTCAAGTTCGCATCCGACGCAGTATTTTACCCTGTATATCTTTTTTTCAATATCTCCCGAAGCTTCGCATCGCTTCCAAAATTCCTGAGCCGCTGTTATATGATGCGGATCGGTGGTGCGGATAAACCGCGTGTAGCTCAGATTCAGAGCCTGTTTCAGTTCGTCAAATTTTTTCGCGTTCTCGTCCACATACACTTGGGGATCTTTCTTTTCCTCGAGGGCTTTTCTGTATATCTTTACCCCGTGTTCGTCGGTACCGGTGTTGAATATAACATTAGATCCTTTCATGCGTTCGTATCGCGCGATGATATCGGCTTGTACGATTTCAAGTGCGAAACCGATATGAGGGGCGGCGTTTACATAGGGAAGCGTGGTCGTGATATAAAAGTTCTTTTCCATGGTTACACCCTAAGGAGTTTTTTAAACGAGATGTTTTTGAAAGGTCCCACGACCGCGAGATTGAGATTTTGCTCTTTAAAAAGGGATCGAGCGACCCCGCGAATATCTTCCGGGGTCACTGATCTCACCTTTCGTTCAAGTTCTTTTGGAGGTATGGGAGGTTTGTTCATAATCTCCTGAATGCTGTAGTAATAGGCGATCTGCTCTGACGTCTCAAGTCCTAAAAACAGACTTCCCACGAGATGTTCTTTGGCCCGTTTTAATTCTTTTTCTCCCACTAATTTATTCTTAAGACTAGAAAATTCCTTAAGTGACGCCCGTATGACATCTTTCATCTTTTCATGGTTAATTCCCGCGGACATGGCGATATATCCGTGGTCCGTGTACAAATCCGTATACGCGTTTACATAATACGCGGCTCCCATTTTCTCACGAATCGTATTAAAAAGACGCGAACTCATGCTTCCGCCCAATATATCAGCGAGAACCTCAAGCGCGTACTGCCGTCTATCAAACACATCAAAAGCGCGGAAACCCAGACATAGGTGTGTTTGATCTGATTTTTTGAAAAAGAGTTTTTCCTGGGGCTTCTCTTGGCTTTCCTTTACTTTTATCTTCCCGCTTTTTTCCCCTTCGGGCATGTTTCCAAAATATTTACGGACCCGATTTACCATATCTTTTTTTGAAAATCCTCCCGAAAGCACGACGATCGTTGACTGAGGAAGATAGTGCTTGCTTCGGTACGCGAGAAAGTCATCCCGTTTTACCTTCCGGATCACCTCCTTTTCTCCCGCGATACTCCATCCGGCGGGTTGATCTCCATACATTACTTCCATGAAAAGCTCTTGGACTCTCCTCCTTGGAGTGTCTTCATACATATTGATCTCTTCAATGATAACTCCCTTTTCCCGTTCTATATCCTCGGGATTGAATATAGGGTTTAGATACATATCGGACACGATTTCCAAAATACGCGGAGCCGCTTCGTTTTTTGCTTTCGCGTAATAACTGGTATATTCATGGCTCGTGAACGCGTTGTATTCGGCTCCCAATCCATCAAGCTCTTCGGATATAACCATGGGACTGGGACGCTTCTGGGTCCCCTTAAAGCACATATGTTCCAAAAAATGCGAGATTCCGTTAATATCTCTTGTCTCATATTTTGATCCCGCCGCTACTATGACGAGAGCGGTGGTTGTAAGGCTGTCTTTTTCGGGAATGAGAAGCACGCGGAGACCATTCTTGAGTTTTACCATCTCAAATTCTTTATGTTTCATATGTAAAGAATCATAGCGTAGAGAAAGAGAAAGGGCAATTTGGGAAATAAAAAGGGACTAAGAAGATTAAAGTCTTCAAAGTCCCAAAATTTATTTCTGGACGCCAAGAAATGAGCAATGATCACCGAACCGAGTCCAGCCCAGCCCGCACGTCACGCCACGCTGAAGCAAAACCGCGACGAACACGCTGGGAAGAGGACTCAACCAGTCCGAACAACCTAGCGCGACAATCCAATCCTTGCGATTCCGGTTGTCCTTTCCCCATATAAGCAATTCCCGTATGCTCGCAGGGCGGAACTCTTCTTTTTTCATCTCGACAATGACGTTTTCCCATGAGATGTCTTTGTTGAAATGGAATACCTTATATTCCTTCGGAAAATTATTGTCTTCAGGCTGGATGGGAAAATTCGCTTCCGTGATGTTTGAATTTACCCAATCCAATTTTAAAGCAGAAATGAGATAAGGGAGAGATAAAGTTATTTGTTTTTTTGAAACAATAAGTTCTGCAAATTCTTTCCTGATCTTGCTATCGCTTTTTATTCCCTCGTAAAATATCTGATCATTACCACCCAGATCTTTTACGTCCTTTCGTAAATCAGAAATGAATTGTTTTATAAAGTCCTGTCCATCCAACATGAGATGGCGTTTTCCGATGACGTATGTGTACTGAAACGAAATATTTTATATTTCTTTGGCGAATCATTATCTTTCTTTTGAACGGGAAAATTCGCCTCCGTAATGTCCGAATTTGTCCAATCCAGTTTGAGAGCGAAGATGAGATGAGGGAGAGACGGAACTTTTAGAGAAAGTTCTTCGATTGCTTTTTTAAGAATATCTTGAAGTTCTCCGCCTCGCTTATTAAGCATCTGAGTCTGTTTATCATTAAGACTTGCTTTATCATACACCGTGGCGCAAAGATTTAGAAATTGCGTTCCCCTAGGATTTCTTGACATAATCAATGATTCTTTTTTCATCGTTATCTCCTTCTTTTATTGATATAAAGTTGTTTATGTACGCCTTTTAAGGCGATTTAATGGTGCAATAAAATATTTAAAAGGTCAAATATACCGTAATATCCCAATAGCTTGGAATCACCACAGGGGTTAGAATCCAAGTCATGTATACCAAAAATCATCATATGCCAAAGCTAAGAATGGAGGCGGTCCGTCTAGTTAAGTATCGAGGCTGGAGTACC
>JAKALF010000044.1 GCA_021813265.1 bacterium | reverse complement strand
TTCTTTTTCATAGAGCATACCGAGGGAAAGGATATCGGGTTCGTGAAAATGTTTTCCAATGAGCTGAAATCCCACGGGAAGTTCACCGTTTCCTTTTATATATTTCTTCACGGGAATAGAAATGGCTGGAAGCCCCGCGAGATTCGCGGAAACCGTGAAAATATCCGAAAGATACATGGAAAGCGGATCTTTCTTTTCTCCCACTTTAAACGCCGTCGTCGGCGTTGTTGGAGCAAGAATTACATCAACGCCCTCAAAAACCTTTCTAAAATCATCTGTTATTAAACGCCGAACTTTCTGGGCTTTTGCGTAATACGCGTCATGATATCCCGAAGACAACACAAAGGTTCCCAAAAGAATTCTTCTTTTTGCCTCCGCTCCAAATCCTTCTCCTTTTGTTTTGAAATAGACGTCTTTTAGGTTTTTAACGTCATCTTTAGTTCGTTCATATCGTATGCCATCAAAACGAGCGAGGTTGGTGCTTACTTCAGCGGGCATAATGATGTAATAACAGGAAAGCGCGTATGAGGTATGTGGTAGGGTTACTTCTTTAAATGAAATCCCCAATTTTTTAAATCTCCCCATGGCCTTTTCCACTCCTTTTTTAACTTCATGGCTTAGTCCGTCTATGAAATACTCTTTCGGAATTCCAATCACCAGTTTTTTTACTTCATCAAAATCGGGTTTCGTAATATCCTCGTTATATTCTTTTTCCACGCTTGTCGGGTCGTAGGAATCTTTTCCTCGTATCGCGTTGAATACGATGGCCGCGTCTTCCACGGTTTTGGTAATAGGCCCTATCTGATCCAAACTCGATGCCATATCTATGAGACCAAAACGCGATACCGCGCCATACGTCGGCTTCATTCCCACAACGCCGCAAAAAGCCGCGGGTTGTCTGATGGATCCCCCCGTGTCCGATCCCAATGCCGCAAGCGCGAGATTCCCCGCCACAGCCGCGGCGCTTCCTCCAGAGGATCCTCCGGGAACTCGGGATGTGTCATAGGGATTTTGGGTTACGTAAAACGCCGAATTCTCCGTTGACGCTCCCATAGCAAACTCGTCCATATTCGTTTTCCCTAATATAACGGCTTTTTCATTTTTCAATTTCCGCACCACAGTCGCGTCATATGCCGCCCGGTACGATTTAAGTATCTTTGATGCCGCCGTCGTCTTTGTTCCTTCCAAAAGCATGTTGTCTTTTAAGGCTATGGGAACTCCCGTGAGATTCTTAAGAGCTTCTCCTCTTTTTATACCCTCATCAACCCTGCGCGCTCGATCACTCGCCTCTTTTTCAAAAACGGAAAGGTATGCCCCTATTTCCTTGTTATCTTCTTTAATACGCTTCAAAAACGCTTCCGTGATTTCTTCCACGGAAAAGGTTTTTTCTTCAAGGCCTTTTTTAAACGACGCTATAGTGAGATTCTCTATATTCATATTATTCTTCATTAGAAAATACTTTGGGAATTTTTAAAAACCCTTTCTTTTCTTCAGGAAATTGTTTGGTTAACCATTCGGTTTGAAATTCACCGCCCGTCTCATCTTCCCGAAACACGTTCTTGTTTTCCGTTCCCCCCGTTACCGGAACGACATTTTCAGTGTCCAGTTTTTTGAGTTCTTCAAAATAACGTAAAATTTGCTCAAGGTCTCCCGCGAGGCTCTTTGTTTCTTCTTCGTTTATTTCCACGCGCGCGAGATTTGCCAATCGTTTTACTTCTTCTTTGGAAATCATGATTGTTTGATTATACGTGTCTTACATGATAAGCTCAAGCAAGTCTTTCTCACTCAGTATCGCGATACCTAAATCTCTCGCCTTTTCATACTTTGACCCTGGATTTTCTCCTAAAACGACATAGTCCGTATTTCTAGAAACCGATTCCGAAACCTCCCCTCCTAACGCCCGAATCCTTTCTTTCGCTTCATCACGCGAAAAAAAAGAAAGTGTTCCCGTGAGAACAAAGGTTTTCGAACGCAGTTTTGAAACCCTTTCTCTTTTTTCCGATACTATACAAACACCCGCCCGATCCAATTTTTCCAAAAATACCTGATTTCTTTTTTCCTGAAACCACGAATAGACGCTCTCGGCAACCTTAGGTCCCACGTCTTTGACGCTTTGAAAGTCTTCAATGGCGAGAGGGCTATAACGTTTCAAAAAGTCTCGAGGCGTTAATTTTTTTTCCGCGAGCGGGAAATGTTTTGTGATGGCTATAGAGGTCTCTTCCCCTATTTGAGGAATTCCCAAGCTGAAAAGAAACCTATAATCCGAGATTTCCTTTTTTGAAGCGATTTCCCGCGCGATATTCTCCGCGGATTTCTCCCCAAAGCGTTCAAGAACCGCTATATCTTCTTTTTCTATCATAAAAAGGTCGGCGGCGTCGGTTATGAGACCATTTTCAAGAAAGGCGTCGATAATCTTAGGTCCCAATCCTCTAATATCAAAAGCGGAGCGCGAAACAAAATGATATATCGTTTCTTTATAACGAGCTCCGCAGAGAGGGTTGGAACATCTGTAGAGCGCTCCGTCTCGAATTACGCTTGATCCGTCAACCGGACATACTTTGGGCGCAATAATTTTCTTTTCTTTGCCGGAGCGAAGATTGGTAAGGACGCCTGTTATTTTAGGAATGACGTCTCCCGCTCGCGTCACGATAACCGTGTCTCCTATTTTTACCCCAAGACGCTCTATCTCATCATAGTTATGAAGCGTCGCGTGCCTCACGCGGACTCCTCCGATGATGACGGGCTCCAGTTCCGCGACGGGAGTAAGTACTCCTGTTCTTCCAACCTGAACCGTCACGTTTTTTAGTAGGGTGGTTTTTTCCCTGGGGGAAAATTTGTACGCGATCGCCGCTCGCGGAGCTTTTCCGATAATTCCGGCTTCTTCGAAATACGCGTTTTTATTTATCATGACGACCGTCCCATCAATTTCATAATCAAGTTTCTCCCTATGAGTTTCCCAATAATCTCGGAACGCGCATACTTCTTCCAAATTCGTTATCCTTCTGTTATTCGTATTGGTCACAAAACCTAAAGCTTCCAGCAACAGGTGTTCCTCTTCGTGTGTTTTTTGACCTATGTCGGTTATGATCCCATATTGAAATGAATTCAAATTTCTTGACGCTGTTATTTTAGGATCAAGCTGGCGAACCGATCCCGCCGCTATATTCCTCGGATTGGCGTACGGCTTTTCTCCCTTCCTTTCCTGTTCTTTGTTCATACGGTTAAATTCATCTTGGGTAATAAAAACCTCGCCTCGAACAATGAGATGCTTGGGGAAAAGTTCAAATCTCGATGGGTCTAACGACAGTTTTTTTATGTTCTTCTCCGCTTTCTCTTTTGAGAGGAATTTCAAGGGTATGGAGTTAATGGTCTTCAGATTTTGAGTCACGTCTTCACCCACAAAACCATCCCCCCGAGTAAGTCCTTGTTTTAAGACTCCGTTTTCGTATATAAGCTCGATTGCCAGGCCATCGATCTTAAGCTCGCAATAAAAATCTGAAAACAAATCACCCGGAATATCTCTTTTTTTCTTTTCAAAAAAATTCTTTAAGCGTTCAATCCAATCTTCAACATCCTTCCGTGAAAACGCGTCATTGAGAGATGTCATGGGTTTTTCATGCTTAACTTTTTCAAATTTTTCAAGCGGGGATCCTCCCACGCGTTCCGTAGGGGAATCTTGGCTTTTTAGTTCCGGAAATTGAGTTTCAAGTTCCAGAAGTTCGTGTATAAGAGAATCGTAGACGGCGTCGGTTATCATCGGATTATCAAGCACGTGATACGCGTAATGCGCTTCTTCAATTTCTTCACGCAGTTTTTTTACTCTTTTAGACGCTTCTTCTCTCTTCATATGCCTCATTATACTTTATTTTACGAGGCTT
>JAKALF010000012.1 GCA_021813265.1 bacterium | reverse complement strand
AAAATGAGAGCGAGTTTCACGAGTTCAGAGGGTTCGAATTGCACGGGACCCAACGTAATCCAACTCTTCGTCCCCCGAATCGTCCCCGACTCGAAATAGGAAATTAAAAGAAGCAAAACGCTTAACCCATAGATTCCATATCGAAACCAGCTTTGAGCGCCGAGCCACCGCCAATCAAAAAAACTTCCCCCGATGATAATGATAAACGCGACCCCATACCATATGAGTTGCTTCCAAAAGAACGCGGGACTTGAGCTCGAAAGAGAAAGAAGGCTTGCCGACGCGAGAATGAAAAGCGCCGCAATAATTCCCCAATCAAAATATCGCAATCTAGCCATCATAAATTAATACGCGAATACTTGAGTCGCCGCGAGATCGACATTGCTTTCCGTGTGACTGTCACGAGGAATACGCATCACAAACGGTATACTCTTGAAGGATCCCAAAGTCGAAACGAGAGTTTGGGAAGCGAATATTTTTTGTCCAAAGGTATTAAAGAGTATTCCGACAAGTTTTATGTCTCTTAGAGAAATGGCGCTTTCGTTTTTCACCTCACCCGATATCGCGATTTGAGAACCCTCAAGGGTCGTTACGATACGAGAAACGGTGAGATTTTCTTGAAGGGACGCGCCCCTAGGATTCCATGTAATATTGGAAAACGTCATATCGACCCGCGTTATGTCGTACAACGGGGCACGGATACCGGATTCAACGATATATTTTGTTCGCGACGCCGGAAGAGAATCCGCGCCATACGCTTTCTCAATGATATCACCGGATGAGTTATATATATTGAGGGTATACGAAAACGACGCCGCGTCTTGCGCGCTGTTCGGGTTTACGATCTTCGAGAGTATAACCGCCCTCCCCGAATCAAGACTGAATATTTCGGGAGATCCCATCGTCTTTATACTTTCAAGATTCTTAAGGTAACACGGCTCGCATTCTCCCCCGCAATCCACCCCCGTCTCATGCTGGTTTAGTTTTCCGTCAAAACACGTGGGAGCGGAAGCGAATATCCCGTTATATATCCCCATACCCAAAAAGCCCAAGAGGGCTATATAGAAAACCCCGTATATCATTTTTTTAGATGTTCGTTTCATGGTCTTTTTTCCGCTTGGATGAGGTTTTTAAAAGACCGGGGATTAAGACTCGCCCCTCCCACTAAAAAACCTTCAATAGTTTTTTCTTTCATAAATCCTTTGATAGTTTTTTCGGTTACGGATCCCCCATATATGGTTTTTATAATTCCTACGCCATATCGTTCTTTCATGTACCGCTTGATACGGAGCATCATGGAAGACGCTTCTTCGGGTTTCGCGCTCATCCCCGTCCCGATCGCCCATACGGGTTCATACGCGATCGTAACGCGATTCAGATTTTTTTTTGATATTCCCACGAGATCTTTTCCAAGTTGAGCTTTAACATACCGCTCCGCGCTTTTCATTCCTTTTTTTCGGACGACTTCAGGTTCTCCCACGCACACAATAACCGAAAGATTTTGAGAAAGAGCCGCCCGTGTTTTTCTATTCACCCTCTCATCCGTGTCTCCTCCATACCTTCTTCGTTCAGAATGTCCGATGATAACCGAGGAAACCCCGAGACTCTTTATCATCCCCGCAGAAATCTCTCCCGTATACGCTCCTTTGGGATTCTCCCAAAACACGTCCTGAGCCGCGAGAGACGCTTTTTTAACGCGTCGCGCGAGAGTTTTTAAAAACACGAAAGGAGGCGCGATCATAACATTCTCCTCATCGATGTCTTGAGCGATCGCTATCGCTTCTTTTTCCGTTACCGGATTCATTTTCCAGTTCGCGATAAAATACTTCATGGTTGGTTTTTCAATCGAGCGTAGAGTTCATGTTCGACGTCTTCGCGATGCCTTCCATAGGAAAGACGCGACACTTCCCTTACCCTCTCCGCGTTTTCCTCCTTCCCCCGTTCGGGTAAAGGAACATTCATGACAAAGGGATCGGACACCTGTCCACGAATCATGAGCTTCACGTGCGCGTTTAAATTATCCATATTGATGAGATTGTTCTCGTCAAATATGGGAGCAAACTGTTTTTTCAAAAATTCTCCGTCGGTGGGACCCACCCGAAACGCGACTAAGGATCCCACGTTTCCAAAAACCGCGTCCCTGATGTTTTCCTTGAGCTGAGCTATGAACTGATGCGCGAGGGTAAGGCAAAGCCTGTACTTTCTCGCTTCGGAAAGGATGGTGGAGATATTGGGAGTCGTGAAGTTTTGAAACTCGTCAATGTAGAGATAGAAATCCCGGCGCTTCTCTTCGGGGATGTTATCTCTCGAGAACGCGGCAAGCGTGAGCTTCCCTATCACAATCATCCCCAAGAGCCCCGCGTTCAATTCCCCTATGCGTCCTTTCGAGAGATTCACGAGCAGTATCTTCCCCTCATCCATGAGAGACCTGAAATTCAGGGTGCTTTTCGATTGGGAGATAATGGGACGGACATAGTCATTCGCGATAAAGGTATTGAATTTCGAGGTTACATAGGGAACCATATTGGCAAGCGAAGCTTCCCCTCCCGCTTTCTCGGCTTCTTTTTCCCAGAAATCTTTCACGATGATATTACGACACTTCTCAAGAAGACTCTTTCTGAACATGCTATCCGAGAGAACTCTCGGAACTTCGAGAATGGTAAATCCCTTTGAAGGATCATCCATGAGGAGAAGAAGGGAGTTTCTCATGTATTGTTCAAACATGGGTCCTCCCGTTGTTTTTAAATCATAGAGCGTGTCAAAAATATTAAGCATCTCGTTCACGATAAAAGTCTTCTGTTCGGGAAAGGCCGGATCATATTCAAGCATATTGAGTCCCAGGGGACGCTCAAGATCCGAAGGATCAAAAACGACAACGTCAGAAACGCGTTTCTCGCTAATTTTGTGAAGCATATCGGAAAACAAATCTCCGTTCGGATCAATGAGACAAAACCCCCTTCCCGACTCTATGTCTTGCGTCGCGAGGTTGTTGAGCATCACCGATTTTCCCGTACCCGTTTGACCAATGATATAGATATGGCGTCTCCTGTCTTCTTCCGTAACTCGAACGACCCGAGAGTCCCCGTGATACCTGCTTGAACCCAAAACGCTTCCCTCTTTGGGAAGATGGGCGGGAGGAGGGGTTTCTTTAAATTTAAGGGTTTTGATTTTCGGAACTTCCGTGAAGGCTGTTGGAAAATGAAACAAGCTCGCGAACTCTTCGGCGTTCAATATCATGGATTTTTGCGAATCAAACTCGCGGAAGGAGAAGGCCGAGACGAGATCGCGCGTATGTTTGGGCTTCATGGAAGAAAGCTCGTTTTTTCCGACCGATTCAAACTGAGAAAACCCAGCCATGAGTCCGTCTAATATGGAGCTTGATTGAAACTCGCTCGGAGCCGAAGCGAGAACGCGGACATTTACTTCAAAAAGTTGTTTTGAAAGCTTCGCTTCAAGAATCCGTACGGATCCCTCATCAATGATTTTTTCTTCTTTTTTTATTTCCTCTTTCTTTGATACGGCTTCCGAAAAAGCCTTCACGGTTTCAGCGAAGGGAGATTTTTTAATCACGTCCTTCGGCTTTTTTCCCTTTTTTATCTCCTCTAACACGTATCGTATTTCCTTCGCGTACGACTTTGACGCGGGACGAACGATATATTGTATGGCTCCCCCTTCCCCTATCTCCTGTATCTTCGAAAGTCCCCCTAAAATGGGAGTGAAAGAATCCGATTCGGATTCGGCGTACGTTTTGATTGGAAATCCAAAAAATTCTTTCTGCTTTATCCACGCTCCCAAAACAGTCCCTTGATAGTTAAATATATTGTAATCCTCCGCGGGCGACACGTCCGCGTGTTCCCATAGCGATTGGATTTGTTTTATAAACGCGTCACTCATGCTTCCGGGAACCGTGACATAAAAATGGATTTCTTCCCCTATGTACGGAACGGCTATCTCAAAAATAAAGGGTTTTTTGAAGGACGCGAGAGCCGTGATCAATTGCTCGGTTCGAGCAATTTCTTTTTTCATGTCCTTTCCTTCAGGGCTTTCTCGAGGGAAACGAATCAGAAACAGCTTCAGTTCCAATTCTTCCATGAGTTTTTTCTTCAAGAGCTTCCGAGAGAAACCGTATATCCCCGTTCCCAGAATTCCTCCCAAAAACAAAACCAAGAATAGATAAAGATATGGCATGCTAGAGAAGACCTCGTTTTTTAAGTTCCGGAATCACCTTGTCGACTAGAGCGTCATGCAGGGCGTCTTCTACAAAGGGGGGGTGTTTTCTCGCTTTCTTCACGGCTTCCACGATGCCGTCCTGAAAAGCGAGAGTCACGAGATCTTCAACCTCTTTCGCGAGATCCGGATTTTCGTCTCTTAAGAGATACGAGGGCAACGACTCCGACTTTTTCTCCACTTCCCGTTTTACCTCTTCGGGATCCGTAACGGCTATGGACTGTATCGCGTGTTTCACGATTTCCCGTTCGGGAAGTTTAGCCCTTTCCGGGTTTTCTTTCTGACGACTAATCTCAATTCCAAGTTCGCGGAAATTTCCTTCGAGGGATTCGCTGAAATGCTGAACTTTTACCATTATGGTTATTATAGAACAAGAAACAAAAATAATGAACCTATATCCCCTGTAACCGTATCGACCCTCCCGTTGTCGTCGCCATGTTGGTCGAGGAGGAATAGGTTCTTGCGGAACGAGTAAAGAGGGTGCTCGTATCAACGCCCCCCGTCCAATCATCCTGTTCAAAAACGGCATTTTGCCAGCGCGTTATGTAATCCGTTAAAACCGCCTGCGCCGTCGCCCCATTTGAAGTCCAGCTTGTCGTCACGGAAATTTTTTGGGTTGAAGGATCATCGCTTGACCCTCCCGCGCAAGGAGAAACTCCCGAAATGGTACTCGTCGAGTCGTTCGTTCTGCACACGTTTTCGACCGAAAACGATCGGTTGAATATCTTGGCTCCATATAACTGTTTCGCCTCATCGGAGGAAAGCTCACGGTTATATATCCGTATATCATCCAAGGATCCGTTAAAGGGACTCGACCCCGAAGGACCTCTGCCTCCCAAGATGAGGTTATAGCTATTTACAATGTTATTCTGCGTAACCGTTCCCGATTGTTTCACTAAAACTCCGTCCACGTATATATCCGCCGTATTCCCCGTTTTCACCGTTCCCAAAACAAAGTGCCACAAGCCATCGCTGTAGGTTCCGTCCGTCGTGATATCGAAGTACCCTCCCGAGCATACTCCCGAAGCGTCACAAGAGCTGAACCGAACCTTTCCGTTTGTCATAAAGAGTTCATATCCTCCGCCCGCTCCTCCATTGGTTTTGGAAACAATAAATTGAGAGGTACTGGTTGACGTTGTTTTAACCCAGGCGGACACGGAATACTGTGTCGTCGGATCCAAAATGCCGCTTCCCGGATCGGCTATTGATCCATACGTATTCACTCCATTGAAGTTTAGACAATTTCCCATCACGCATGTTGAACTTGCCCTCCCCGGAGTGTTATAGAGCGTCGCGTGGTTATTATTTCCCGAGGCGTCATACGTTGTCGTGCTCGTTGAAGTTACGTCTTCATCAAACTTCCATTCTCCCACGAGTCCATTTATCACGTCGTTATCCAACACCCCTTCAGAACCCCTTACGACGAAAAGGGCCGATCCCGAGGCATTCAAAAAATACGACGTACCGAGGCCTTTCGTAAGACCATATATGTTCTGCCAACTCGCGCTGCTCCATGAACGTATCTTCCCCAAGAGCTCTCCTCCGAGGTTTAGGGCCGACTGATTTCGATCGATCCCCACGTTCGCTCTCAAGGTTCCCGTTATAGCGAACGCCGCGACACCGATAATGACGACGCCGATCGTAAGGCCGACTAAGACTTCAACAAGGGATTGTCCTTTTCTCTTTCTCATGGTTTGAGATCATTATATCGCGCTTTAATTTCACTCGCCGAAAGCGCCCGATTATATATCCGAATTTCATCAAGTATCCCGTTTATATACTCCCCCGCTCCCGCAGATTCCCTCCCCGCTACGCGCAAAGGGTTTGAACTTACGGGTATCGAACGCGCGTCATTTTCGGAATTTTCATTAACGCCGTTTACGTATATCTTGTGAACCGATCCATCAAAGGTCATAGCGATATGATACCACGTTCCGGTCGTAAGGGCCGTGGTTGAATAGTGATTTTCGGGAGCTCCCCACACGTACCCTATTACCTTACTCGTCACGGCGTCTATTTTAAGGCCATACGCTCCGTATTTCTGCACGATTTCGTTATAGGTCCCCGAGGGAATGGCGTTTAATTTAATCCATAATGAAATCGTGATAGCCGATTGAGGACTGAGACTTTCGGAACTTGACGCGTTCATATAACTGTTCGAACCGCTAAAGGAGAGACAGCTTCCCGCTCTGCAATTTGATCCGCTCGCCCATGACGCGTTTACGAGCGTTCCCGTGTTTCCGCTTCCCGACGCGTCATACACCACGCTTGATGTCGACTCGTCAAGATGCCAGTATCCCGAGACACCCGTCTCAAAACGCTGGGTTATCCCTCCTAAGGAACTTAGGATAACATCACCAACGAGGTTGTCGGCTCCTCCATCCACGATCGAAACAATCTGATTCCCCGAAAGCGCCCCCGTTACTTTAGAAAACGCGATATCCAAGGTGCTTGATGAAGACGGGTTTGAAAATCGAACCCCTTCCGTCAAGGGATACACGCCCGCGATGGTTCCCGAAGCGTAGCTTGATCCTTCAAACACCTCGTATTTTTGCACGCTCGCGCTATTCACCACGCGCATTCCCCACGCGCTTCCGTTTAACTGGGAGATGGATTTGTTTTTCGTGTCAAGCATAGCCGTTGAAATTTCATCGAGCGTAAGGCGTATGCTCTGGGCTCCCTTGTACCTCCCTAAACTAACAAAACCCACGACAACGAGAACGATGGTAATCGCGACAACTGTTAGAAGTTCAACGAGCGTAAAACCGGAACGAGAAGTACACATGTTAAAACTGGGTCGTGAGCTGGTATATGGGAACGATGATAGCGAGGGCTATGGTGCCGATAACCATACCGATGAAAAGCAAGAGCATAGGCTCAAGGAACGACACTAAGGACTTTACCGAACTGTCGATCTCTTTCACGTAGAAATCCGCGAGAGTCTCAAGCACTTCTTCTAAATGCCCCGCTCGCTCCGATATGGCGATGAGGTTCGTGATCGTCTGAGGAAAAAAGGATTCTCGTTTGAACGCCTCCCCGATCGTAAGTCCTTTCGCGAGACCTTCGCGAGAAATTCTGATGAGCGCTTCTTTTAATCTTTCATTTGAAACGGCGTTCGCCGTTATCTCAAGCCCCTCATTGATGGGAATTCCCGCCCGAATGAGAGAAGCTAAAATGGAAGCGAAACGCTGCAGAGCGACTTTTTTTATCACGTCTTTCACGACGGGAATTTCGCTCATGATGCTCAAGATCAGTTTCCTGAAAACCAGAGAACTTTTGGAAAGATAGAATAAACCGAATATGACCGCCCCGAGAAAACTGAAGATAATGAATTTGTAGGCGTTGATAAAAAGACCGATGGAGAAGACGATCTGCGAGAATACCGGAGGTTGAAATCCCCCCTGCAAGAAAACGTTCGCGATTTTGGGCAACGCGAAGGTAACTAAAAACATCAAAATAGCGATGGAACCCACGAAGAGCAGGGTGGGATAGATGAGAGCGCTTCGTATCTGATCGCGAAGCTCTTTCTGCTTCGAGAGCATCTCGGTTAAATTTCCGAAAACCTGTTCCAAATTTCCCGACGCCTCCCCCGCCCGCACAAGATTCGCGTAGACTTGACTAAACACCTTGGGATATTTCGCGAAAGTGGTGTAGAACGGATTCCCCTGTTCCAGAGAACTTCGTACCTCTATTAAAATATTCCTCACGGCCGCTTTATCAAAATCCGCTATCAAGATATTGATGGCTTCCATGAGACCCGTCCCTATCTTCAACATGAGAGCCAGGTATTTCGAGAGAAAGATTTGATCCGAAATCGTTATCTTCTGACCAAACAACACGACATTCTTTTTCTCTTCGATGGGTTTCACGCTTACGGGTTTCAATCCGTTCTTTGAAAGAAAGGTGAGCACCTCAGCGACATTCTTCGCGATTATTTCATTTTCCACGACGGCTCCGTTTGACTGTGACGCTATATATTTATATCTCATGATGTACGTGACTTTATTCCCGTATGACCCTGAACACCTCTTCTATGGTCGTCATGCCCCGTTCAACCTTTTTTAGCCCGTCTTCAAACATGGTTTTCATTCCTTCTTTTCTCGCGAGGGTTCTTAAGTTATCAAGATTGAAGCTCTCGCTGATGATGAGTTTTCGTATTTCTTCCGAAACATTCAGAATTTCAAAAATTCCCATTCTTCCCATGAATCCCGTGTGATTGCATACCTTGCATCCCGCTCCTTTATAGAACGTGCCGGGAAGTTTGACGCTCCTCGGATCAACATTCAAATCCGCGAGTTCTTTTTCAATGGACGCGAGCATTTCCTTGCTTGGAACATAGGACTCGATACAGTCAATGCACACTTTTCTCACGAGACGTTGGGCAAGGATAGTGTTGATAACGGCGGAAACCAAAAAGGGCTGGACTCCCATATCCACGAAACGGGGAATAACCGTGGGAGCGTCGTTCGTGTGAATGCTTGAGAGAACGAGATGGCCCGTAAGGGCGGCCTGAACCGATATGTTCGCCGTCTCTCCGTCTCGGATTTCTCCCACCATGATGATATTGGGATCTTGACGGAGAATGGATCGCAATCCGTTCGCGAAAGTGATCCCCGCGGCATTATTCACCTGCATTTGGTTTACGTACCGCATATCGTACTCAATGGGATCCTCAACAGTTATGATGTTCACTTCGGGACGGTTCAAGATATTTAAAATAGAATAGAGCGTCGTCGTTTTTCCCGATCCCGTGGGTCCGCAGGCAAGCACCATGCCATACGTTTTTTCTATAGCGTCTTCAATGAGTTTTACCTGATCTTCAAAGAGTCCCAAGTCAGTTAAGGAAACGGGCTTCTGGGCGGCCGTAAAAAGACGGAGCACCATTTTTTCTCCGTAAAAGGTCGGAATGATGGATACGCGTATATCAACGCTTGACCCCCCGATTTTATACCTAAACCTTCCGTCTTGAGGATGGGTATGCTCGTCGATTCTGAGACTTGAAAGAATCTTGATCCTCGCCACAATCGCGGGGAGAATTTCTTTCGGCATGCGAATAATTTCATGCAAGATTCCGTCAATCCTGTATCGAACCAAAACTCCGTCTTCCAAGGCCTCAAAATGGATGTCAGACGCCCGAGACGAGATGGCGTATGAGAGAAGGTTATCAACAATCGCCACAATGGGAATGTCTTGGGCGGCTTCTTCCAAGGTTGCTCCCTGCGCTTTCGCCCGAAGCGATTCTTTCACGCTCTGCTCGATCGATGTCTTAAAATCTTCCGTGAGTCTTTGTTCATAAAGAGAAAAACCCTGGTTCAAATCGTCTTCGGTCGCGAGAAAGGGTTCAATGGGTTTTCCAAGGCGAAGGGAGAGAAAATCAACAGTCTCGAGATCTATCGGATCTTCCATCGCGACTTTGTATTTCCTCGTCATCTCGTCTTCACCGAAAACGATGACCTTCCTCTTCCTCGCGAGCTCTTCGGGCAGAAGACGCAAAGCCGTCTCGTCTATTTTGACGACGCTCAGATTGACTCTCGGTACGCCCAACGACTTCGCGAGGAGGAGGTAGAAATAATCTTTATTGACGATTCCCTTCGAGAGAATGGTTTCAACGACGTTTTGCTGTTTGCGTTCAGCTTCAATTCTTAACTCGTCAAACGACTGCGCGTCAATAACTCCCGCTTTGAGGAGAATGTCTCTCAATTTTTCTGGAGGAAGGTTAATCATGAGATAATTCCCGTTTATTATACCAGAATTATCGGGGGTTATCCAAAAGTTACGCTGGAAGTTTAAATATGCCCTATTATGCTTTATGCTTTCTCTTTTTTCTTCTATACTCCCCTTATATGAAATTAGGCACGCGCAGGGGAATGTTTTATCTCTCCACCCTTATGTTCATTGTATTCGGAGCCTATCTCGTTCTCATCGCTCAAGGGTATGTCTTGGATTTTAAAACCTTTCATGTGGTAAAAACGGGAGCTATTTTTCTTGATTTTGAACCCACAAAAGACGCGAGTCTTTTGGTAAACGGCGTTACAAAGAAGATTGGAACGACCTTTATCAACCAAGGAACGCTTGTTAAAAACTTGGCTCCCGGATCGTACCACGTTCTTCTTTCAAAACCCGGATACGCGTCTTGGGAAAAAACGTTGGACGTCTCGTCGGGTCTCGTAACGCCGAGAACCGCGATCCGCCTTTTTCCCAAAGATCCCTCTTCCACCCTTATTGCCAAGTCCGTTTCTTCTTTCTGGCTTTCCGACAAGGAACCGGCGTTTCAAAACACGAGCGGGACGCTCATTTACGGAAAAACCGAATTTCCCAGTCTTTCCCTCGTCTCTATACGGGGAACATCGGCTTTAGCGCGTTCTCAAACGTCTTCTTTTTCCCTTGACCTCAATGACGCGTCTTCCTCTTTGAATGTCATAAAGCTTTTTGACACGCTCAAAAAACGTTTTACTCCTCCCGTAACCGCCCAAGCGGTTCATATGGAACTCCATCCTTTTAGTTCCAATAAAGTCCTTATCTCCACCCCGTCGGCTTTGTATCTTTTAGACACCAAACGACCTTCTTTGGATCGGCTCTTCCTTTCATCGAGCTCCCCTATTGTGGATTTCAAAACCACCGGTTCCGACGTCGTGATAAATCTCAAAACCCGATTCGTTGTTTTGAATCTCGTCTTTCAAACTTTAACGTCTTACACCATCCCCTCCGAGACCGCGCGCGATATCCTGCCGAGTTCGGATGGAAACACCATTCTCTTTTTGAATCCTAACGGATTTCTCTTCCGTTATAACCGAGATACAAACCTTCTTCGCGCTTTCGGAGAAAAACCCAGCGAATTCCTCTTTTCTCCCGAAGAAAAACGCATCGCGGAACGTATCGGAAACACCATCGTTATCACCTACCTCGATCCTTGGAACAACGATTTGAGAAAAAAACCTTATGAGAAAACCCTCCTTGTCCTTCCCCAAGGAACCTATCATTCCCTCGCGTGGCTTGATTCCGAACATCTTCTTCTTTTGAAGGACCGTGATCTTTTCGTCTTGGAAATAGACGACGCTAAACCTATCACCATGAGCGTTCTCGCGCGTAACATAACATCGTTTAGGGTAAAAGATTCCAACACCCTTTTTGTCCTAACGGACAACCATGAACTTTGGAAAATGGATCTTTAATATATTTCACGTACCTATGGGATTTTCTTCCCGCGCGAAGCGGGTAGATAGTTTTCGTTCGTGGAAACTTTCTTGCCGCTTTTTTGCTCGAGTTTGCGGCGCGCATCTCCGGCATTGGAGACGGAAGGGTTTGGATAATACGAAACATGGTCTCGGTGGTAACACAATCCGTTTCGCGTAATTTTCCGTCAGGTGCGAGCATTTTGAACTGTCCGATTTTTTCGGACACTTCAAGAAACCCTTCTTGTATAAGTTTTTTCTTGAGATCACTCCAGTATTTGCGCGGACGATCGGTATCTGAAAGCGCTTCAATAACATCAATAACGGAAAACCACCATTCGCCTTTGTGGAAAATTTTGCGTATCTCTTTCTTCTGAAAGATCGCGATTTTTGTAATAGTTTGGTTATGTGTCATACCTATTTCAAAAGTTCGTTTAGGCTAAAAAACTCTAATACCCTTCTTATTCTCATGGACAATCCTGAACTTTGGAAAAAATGGATCTTTGAAGTTCGGGTTTTTCTGAAGTGATTATTTTTTCCAAGTTATATGACCGTTTATATTATATTTCTTGTAAACATGTAAAATACCAACGCAAAAATTCATGAGCTTTTTGTTATTTTCGCTTTTTGCGAGATTATAAAGATGAATAAACATTCTTTTCCCGGTTTCGGTTTGCTTAAAATTCTTTTTCATAAAATTATGATGAGAACAAAGGGTTTGCCCGTTTTCTATTATTGCTCTGCCTCCCGAATCTTTTGCTTTAATATGATCAACGTGCAGTTCAAATCCTTCTTTTCTCCCCATGCCACAAATAACGGATTTGTATTTATCTCCTTTCAATATGGATGCTTTTTGAGTGGGAGTAAAATCTTCTAACTCTCTTCGCTTCACAGCTTTTGGATTATAGCGATAAACTCCTTTTCTAACTTTAATTAAATAACCATCTTGATGTAAACGGCGTATTCCTCGATCTGGATCTCGAAAAACCCCGCCCGTCTGTTTTTTCCATTCACGCGTCGCCCAATCAACAATGTTTGGATGGGGAATATCTCGGTTTGGATGTTTCTTAAAATACTCCATGAGTACATCAAGCTGGGTTTTTCCTGTTTGGGTGTTTTTCTGTCTCATATTACAATAGATTTTCTTGTCCGACTTTTGCCTCTCGTCTTAGGCGATCTATGGCAATATCGCAATATTGTTTATCTATCTCAACGCCGATTCCTTTTCTGCCATGTAGGTAGGAGGCGATAAGGGTTGATCCGCTACCTAAAAACGGATCTAAAACCGTATCGCCGACGAAGCTAAACAGTTTTACGCAACGCCGCGGGAGTTCAATGGGAAAGGGAGCGGGGTGTCCGCCGGCCCCTTTTTTGCTCTGGCCATTAAAGGTCCAAACTCCATTCGTCCAATCCATAAACTCTTTTTTGGTTATATCATTTTTTCGACTGCCACCTATTTTTTCCAGCTACCTTTATACAAAACGAGAATCAGTTCAACGGGCGCGATAACATAAGGAGCCGAGGCGGACATATACGAACCCCAAGCGGTTCGGCGCGATATAGTGCCTTCATTCCAAATAATCGTTGAGTGATATTTCCAACCTACGTCTTTCGCGATTTTTGTAATATCCGCGCCAACCGACTGCTGTCCCCCTTTATTTTTATCAAGCGGTATATTAAGCAAAAATCGTCCGCTTTCTTTCGTTACATCAAAACATTTCTTAATCCACTTTCGGGTAAACTCTAGGTACTCCGCGTACGTTACATTATCAGAGTGCGAGTTATAGTGAATATCCACGTTATAGGGCGGTGAAGTAACAATTAAATCGACTGAATTATGGGGAATCGAATCGATTTTTAAAATGTCATCTTTGTATATCAAAATAGTATCCGCTTCAAAATACGGTTTGCCAGGAACTACTTCGTCCGTTTGTTTGATTTCCTTTATCTCAACTCTCGCGGTACCATCTCGAATAACATCAACCACGATTCCTTGTATGGCGAAATCTCTCCCGTTCCGGATTATCATCGGCTCCAGGGTTTTGTTGGCGGGCTCCAAACGAACATATCCCCTTTCTTTGTAATATTTCTTTACCGTCGCTTCGCTGTTGTCAATAAGCGCAACGACTTTTTGTCCGTTTTCCGCCGTTTCCTGTTGTCTTACCAAGACAACGTCTCCGTCGTGGATATGTTCATCGATCATGCTATTCCCCACTACGCGAAGGGCGTAGACTTCAGAGGAAGGAGGAATCTTGCTTGTGGGGACGGCTATCGTTTCTTTCTCTTCCATGGCTTCAATCGGTTTTCCCGCGGCGATCGTGCCCAGCAAGGGAACCTTTACCATCGTCTCAAAAACAACAACGTCCATGGAGCGGGGCTTGTTTTCTTCTCGATTCAAATATCCCAAATCATGGAGACGGGAAACATGGAAATGGGCCGTTGAAACGGAAGCAAATCCAAACTTTTTTCGTATTTCTTGAAGCGCGGGAGCGTATCCTTTCCGTTTCTTGTAGGCGGCAATGAAGTCAAGAACTTGTTTTTGGCGTTTGGTGAGCATATTATATGTGTCTTTAGTATACTAGAAAGAAATTAGAAAGTCCAAATTACATTATCCCCAGAAATACCGGAGCCGTGAGCATTCTCCATGTAGGGATACAAGAAGAGTCCGCACACTTGACAAAGTTAATCTTTAGATTAACCTATAACCATGGATAAAATCGTTGGGTTGAAAGAACTTCGAGAAAAAACCGAGCAATACGTGAAGGAAGTGAGCCGAGGAAAGAGTTTTGTGGTGGTTCGCAAATCTCGACCCGTTTTCCGTATCGCTCCCATTGAAGAGGGAGAAAACGTTTGGGAGGAAGTTGTTGATTTCACTCAAATTAAAAGAGGCGGGGTTAAACTGAAAGATATTTTGGCGCGACTTTAATGGATACGATTAAAAAGGCTCTCACCAGGTTGAACCGTAAAGAACGAGGGGTAGTTTTGGTTATTCTCAAAAAAATGGAAAGAGGGGAATTTATGGGTTTGGATGTAAAGAAGTTAAAGGGTAGAGATGATATTTTCAGAGTGCGAAAGGGAAATATCAGAATCATCTATCGTGTACATGAGCATTCCAAAATTTTTATCCTTGCTATTGAAAGGCGTTCGGAAAAGACGTACCATTTTTAATGTCAAACCTCTCCCCGCTTCGGCGTGGGAATTCTTTTTATGGATAGATACCTTTGAGATCGCGCTCCTTTTCACAATTCTTTCAACTTTTTATAATCTACGCTCCAACGCAACGTTTGCTGAGAATATAACATATTCGCAACATCAAGATTTTGAAAAAAACAGGGACGAATCAAAGAAAATATTGACATACCCCAAACCTTCCGCTACTCTATGTATCGGTTCTTTCAGGACGAGTATCCTCATCAGAGTGGAGAAAAGAAATTTCTTCCTTATCTCCCTTTTCTCCACTCACCGATTTTTCATCCAGCATATTCGCGGATATACCCGGGATCTCCTTTGGAAAAGACTGGCCGTCATCCCAAAAAAGAGAATACCTGAAAAAACAGTGAAATTCTGTTTACCTATCCGCGATACGCTTTTATATCCAAAAGCCGCTTTCAGAAGCGGCTTTTCTTTGCCATGGGATGGAGAAACTGTTTATGATATTTGTTTAAGAGCTCGAGTTGCTATTTCCGCCACTAAGTCTTGTCGGGCTCTCGCGATGACCGGTAAGATAGCGAGCACGGAAGGATTTGTCGTGGGAAGTAATTCCACGTTGCCTTTATTGAATTCAGCGAGATGTATAAGAAATTCATCAAGCCAAGAAGGAGCGACAGTCAGGACGCCCTCAAAATCAATTTGGATAGGAACTTCAGAATTTAGTTGGGGACGAATCGCGTTAAATGCCTCTAACCCTAAAGGGCGAGACATCAAGATATTACCAAATTTTTTAAGTTGAATAGTTTGCATATATTAATGGTCAAAACATTTTTTATTAGGGTTTCGCGGGTTGGGGTACGACTCCTCCCGGAGCGGGGGCTGGAGCCGTTTGGGGAACGGGAGCGAAACCTCCCACCGGAGCGGGAAGAGACGTTACCGTTATTGAAGCCGCGTCAAAATTCTTCTCCATCTTTATGTTATAATCCGCGTTCACGATAACCGTATCCCCCTTTTTTATATCCGAAACGGCTATATCAAGAACCGTAAAAGACATGGGAGGCGTGGGATACGCGCCCGAGGCGGCGGGTTTCCCCGACTTTACGACTTCATCCTGAACTTTTTTCATCTCCTTCTGAAACGCGTCTTGCAGGTTTCTGAACTTCACGGGATCTAGGGGTTCTTGTTTGATTATCTTGGTATTATCCGTAACCCGCACTTCTCGCGCCGTCGGAATATCTTCGAAGGGATTTCCCAGATTCCCCGTCTCCAGGGTTATCGTCTTCCCCTTTACCTCCTTCACCGTACCCGAAAGCGATCGGATATCGGTAACAGAGGGAAAATATTTTTGAGCCGATTCTATTTTCTTTTCATACGTTGACTTGGCCGCGCCATATCCTCCCAGATATCCCGCTATCAACCCCGCTATGATCCCCAGAATCCAAAATGTCGTCCGCATGATTTAGGTTTTAGGAACAATGATGATGTACCCTTTCGTTTGGGAATCCAATCCTCCGCAGGAATTACAGTAATAGGTAAACTTGCCCGAACTTCCCGCCTGAAATTCCAAGACCTTCGTCTCCCCTTTCCCCGCTACCTGTTTCATTCCGTAATCGGGAAAGGTAATATCATATCCTTTATCCACCGCCGTGAAATTCACGTGAATCACGTCGCCCACATAGGCTGTCACGGTCGAGGGAGAAAACACTCCCTTCTCCGCCTTGATGTCAAAAACCCGAAGCAGGGAGGTTACGCCGGGAGCCGCGGGAATAGAGACCTTAGGAACCGCGATATCCTTAGGGGTATTGGTCGCGTTCTGATCCGGAACCACGATACCAGAAGGAACCTCGGATCGCGTGGGAGAAGTCTGCTCTTTCGTCATATTTTTCTTTGAACCCGGCCGACCGGAGATATATCCTACGACCACGAGAAGAACGACAAGAAAAACGATCGCGTATCCGATAATTCTATTTTTTTCCATATATCCAGTATACCATATCTATTTCAAAAGCTTGTCGAGATTGAATCCTTCCGAGGTATCGGTCATGGGACGAATATTTCCGAATGTCTTTACCCCCTCCTTGAGGAACAAAGATCCCTCATGGTCAAAGCGAGGAGCGGTCAATCGGTATGAAACTTCAAAGTACTTCTCTTTCACGTTAGGTTCCGCGTAGAGGGTTATTGTCCTATCCTTCTTTTCATACCACACCCTCCCGTCAAATTCGGGAGAGAGAAGAACGGTTACGTCTCTCAACCCTTCTTTCTCAAGGTTCGTTGTCTTCGCGAAGAGCCAGAGATCGGAACCTTTCTCGGCATGGAATAGGTCTAGGGTAGCGGTATATCGAGATCCCGAGTGTTCGGTTAGGGCAATGACACCCGTTGTCTCTTCCTTTACTCCCGTCATGGCGGGGCTGTAGGTAGCATATTTCAGGCCTCCGATGGTATAGGGGGGGTCCATGGTTCCCGCGTCTACCTTCCCGGAACCTCCGCCAATAACAACGGCTCCGCTTGTATTTCCCGAAATCACGGCGGAACAGTCAAGTCCCGTATTCGCTCCCGCACAAACTTTAATCCCATTTCCCCTGCGATATACCAATTCAAGAGGATCACCCACCACTCCACTGTTTACGGTGTCTAAATATCCATCATTGCCCATTAACCCATACGAACTATTATTAAAATTCACAAAACTTGAAGCCGCAACGGCACCGCTACTATTCCACCATCCGACATACGCATTTCCTACCGAGAAGTACAAATAGCTACCACTGGTTTTCAGGGTTGGATATACCCCACCCGCATATCCTGGGAGGTCACCGGTAAGACCTATCCATCCATTCGACGGATTTGAATTTACGATATTTCCCGCGACCTCTAATTTATAGCCCGGAATGCTCGTCCCAATGCCGACGTTGCCGCTCTTGTCTATTGTCACTTTATTCGTTCCAAAACCATTATTGACGGCAAACAAATTCGCGTCTTTATAGCCAGTAAGTCCGGAAGCGGTAGCCCCGGCGTAGGCGGTGGTCAAAGTAAGAGAAGTGGCGGAAGCGATGGCAGAAACCTGATAGACGACTCCGCTGATTTTAATAGCATCGCCAGCATTAAGTTCAGTGGTGAAGGCAGTAGTTGTTCCCGTGACTGTGGTCGAGAGATTGGTGACAGCCAATGTACCAGTTAAGGCCGTTGGCGTGTTCCCTTGCAAGGCTAACAATGCCCCCGGACTGGTCGTCCCGATGCCGACGTTGCCGGTATCTGTTATCCTCATTCTTTCAGTTATATACGTTCCAGTTGTTTTAGTCTGAAAAGATAAAGATCCTTTTTCACTTCCAACTGTTCTATCAGACATAAATCCTTCAATAGCGGAAGTTAATACTTGATTAGAATTATTATTTAATTGCGTAAACAAAAGACTACCACCTTGACCTGCGCCAGTATTTGCAATAATTAATCCATCATCGGCTACGCTACTTGATATCATTACCTTCGCTTGGTAATCAGCGCTTAACCCCTGTATTCTATAATTCAAGTTCGTCGTCCCGATGCCGACGTTGCCGTCATTTTGAATAATCATCCGCGCAGTAGGAGTGAAAGCTGTATTCGCGGTCGACGCAGCACTATTCGCATAGAAGGTAATCCCCTGACC
>JAKALF010000011.1 GCA_021813265.1 bacterium | reverse complement strand
TGGGGGAAGTTTTTTTGATTGGCGGTGGCTCGGCGCTCAAAGCTGGTTTCGATATGGAATCTATGGGTTAAGCGTTTTGCTTCTTTTGGTTTCCCATTTCGAGTCGGGGACGATTCGGGGGACGAAGAGTTGGATTACGTTGGGTCCCGTGCAATTCGAACCCTCTGAACTCGCGAAACTCGCTCTCATTTTTATGTTCGCTCATTTTTTTTCCAAACATCACGTTGACGCGTGGAGAGGAAAAAATATCGCGATTTCTCTCTCGTATCTCTTTGTTCCCGCGCTTCTCATTCTTATAAATCCCGATTTTGGAGGGACCTTTATCGTAAGTTCTCTCTGGCTCGGGTTTCTCTTAATGAGCGGGATAAAGATAAAGCGTTTTTTGATTGGTTTGGCGGGAATGATACTCATCATGACTCTTATGTGGTTTTCGTTTTTGAAACCGTATCAGAAAGACAGGATCACGGGATTTCTTTCTCCCGAGGCGGATCCTCTGGGGGTGAACTATAACGTCATACAATCGAAGATCGCAATAGGATCGGCGGGGCTTTTGGGAAAAGGATTCGGAGGAGGAACGCAGACGCAGCTTCGCTTCCTCCCGGAAAGCCAGACGGACTTTCTTTTCGCCGCGTTTGTTGAAGAATGGGGGGTAATAGGGGGGATAGTCGTTATCGCGGCCTTTTTCTTCGTTGTGTTTCGCGTGATTCGCATCGGGATAGGGGCAAGGGATAACTATTTCAAACTCATCACTCTAGGAGGAGCCCTCTTCCTTGTCGTTCATTTTTTTGTTAATATAGGAGCTAATTTGGGATTTTTGCCCGTCGCGGGGGTTACCTTCCCCTTTCTAAGCTATGGAGGATCGAACCTCTTGACGACCGCGATTGTCATAAGTATCATAGAACATATTAAACTTGAGTCCTCACGATAAACAACGAGGTGGGATAAGCTTGCGTCTCCTAAGCTTTTTGGGCGTTATGTTGTTTTTTTTGCTTTTTTTGGGGTATTTCTTTTATGGACTCCAACCCGTGATGGCGAGAGAAGGAGGAAAAGAGGGTTCGGTGGAGGTTGTGATAACAAAAGGAGAGTCGTTTAAAGATATCGGGTCTCGTCTTTCTCAAGATGAACTCATCAAATCCATTTCCGTGTTTAAAATATATTCATTTATCGTTGGCAAGGCTCATATGTTTCAACCGGGAGTATACACGCTCTCGGGAACCATGAGCGTTCCTCAGATTGTCGATATTCTGACCGAGGGAGGAAAAAATGACGTAACCGTCACGATCCCCGAAGGGTACACGGTAAAGGACATCGACGCGACCCTTATATCATCCGGGGTGTTAAAAAATAAAACCCTTTCTTCCCTTAATGTTTCGCGCGTACTCTCTCAATATCCCGAGTTTCAAAACCTTTCGTCTTTTGAGGGACTTCTCTTTCCCGACACCTATCGATTGAAGCGTGATTCGTCTCCCGAAGAAGTAGCGAAGATTTTTCTCGATACCTTTGTGGCCAAAGCCTGGCCTCTTCTCAAAGAAGATAATCATTGGTATGAGATCCTGACCCTCGCGTCGTTTTTGGAGCGTGAGGTTCCGAATTTTGAGGATAGAAGAATGGTCGCGGGAATACTCTTAAAGCGCTACGCGCGCGATATGCCCCTTCAGGTCGACGCGACGATAACGTATGTAATGTGCGAAGAAGCGTTTAGGGGTTGCAAGGAGCGGGTGAGAAAGCGTGATACGGTAATACCTTCGCCCTACAACACGTATCAGAAATTGGGATGGACGCCGACGCCCATCGCGAATCCGGGACAGTCTGCCATCCAAGCGGCGGAGAGCCCCCTCAAAAGTCCCTATGTATATTATCTTTCGAGGAACACGGGGGAAACTATTTTTTCAAAAACCTTAGAAGAACATAACAACAATCGAGCAAAATATTTATAACCTTTAATGCGTGTTAAACGTTTGCGCGTAGGAAACCCAATATGCGTAACGGAAGGCGCGTACTATATATAACGAAACCATGAAAACAAAAGTATTTTCACACTATAACGGTCCAAGTCTTCCCGTTCCCGATCTCATTGAGATACAGAGAGATTCATTCTCGTGGTTCCTGAAGAAAGGACTCCGTGAATTATTTGACGAGATATCTCCCATTCGAGATCACACGGGGAAGGAGTTGGAACTCCATTTTTTGGATTACAAATTTGACGAACCTAAATACACGGAAGAACAGACGAAAGAAAAAGATCAGACATATGAGGCGTCCCTCAGAGTGAATTTGAAGTTGATGGATAAAGGGATGAAGAGCGCGAACACGCAGGAAGTATATTTGGGAGATTTTCCCCTTATGACCAAGCGGGGAACCTTTATCATCAACGGTGTCGAGCGTGTCGTTATCTCGCAGCTCGTGAGGAGTCCGGGGGTGTATTTCAGCGGGAATATTTTCCGAGGAAGGAAAATTTTTGGGGCGAAAGTGATCCCTAACCGAGGAGCCTGGCTTGAATTTGAGACGGAGGCCGACGGATCTATCATGGTCAAAATTGACAGAAAGCGAAAAGCTCCCGTGACGCAACTCCTCCGTATTTTTGGGCTTGAAACGCAGGAAGACATCATACGCGCGTTCTCGGATGTCGATGTGGGAGAGTCCAAATCCATTCTCGCGACTCTCAAAAAGGACGACGCGAAAGACAAAGAGGAATCATTTCTCGCTATTCACCAACGTCTGCGACCCGGAGACCTTACGACCGTTGAAAACGCGAAGTCCCTTATCGAATCCATCTTTTTCCGTTTCGACCGATATGATTTAAGTCCGGTTGGAAGATTCAAATTTAACCAGCGTTTGGGAATGAAGGAAAAGAAAGAGGGAGTACTCGACAAGGATGATCTTCTAGCCATTGTCCGCGAGATTATTTCCTTGAATAACCATCAGAGCGCGGATCCCGATGATATTGATCATTTGGGGAACAGGAGAATTCGCGCGGTCGGGGAACTCGTGCAATCAAGATTGAGAATCGGATTCGCTCGTTTGAGGAGAGGTATTCAAGACAGGATGTCGACCTTGGATCGAGCTACTCTTCAACCGGTTCAGCTCGTGAATTACAAGCTCCTTACGGCCGTCGTGCGGGATTTCTTTTCCTCGTCCCAGCTTTCCCAATTCATGGATAACACGAATCCTTTGGCTGAATTGGAACATAAACGGACGCTTTCAGCCATGGGACCCGGTGGCCTTACGAGAGAACGAGCGGGATTTGAAGTTCGCGACGTTCATTCCTCATACTATGGCAGAATCTGTCCGATTCAAACGCCCGAGGGAGCGAATATCGGACTCGTGAGCAAACTCTCAACCTATGCTCGGGTGAATGACTTTGGTTTTTTGGAGACCCCGTATTTTGTCGTGAAAAAAGGCGTGGTAACGAAAGAGGTTGTCTGGCTTGACGCGACAGTGGAGGAAAAACACAATATAGCCCAAGCTGATATCGAAATTAATGAAAAGGGACATATAACCGAATCCACGGTTCCGGGAAGGAATAAAGGGATTCCGGGAATTTGCGCGCGAGAACATATTGATTTTATTGACGTGTCGGCGGATCAGATGATAAGCGTCGCGACGGCTCTCATACCGTTTCTTGAACATGACGACGCGACCCGCGCGCTCATGGGATCCAACATGCAAAGACAGGGAGTCGCCTCGCTTCGTCCCCAGGCTCCTCTTGTGGGAACCGGACAGGAAGAAGTCGCGGCGCGCGATTCGCAGCAGATGGTTATCTCCGAATCAAGCGGGGTAGTCACGGAGGTTGATGGAAGAGAGATTGTCGTGAAGGGAACGAACGGAACCCTGACCTATCCCCTTATCAAATTCAAACATTCAAATCACGCGACGTGTATTTCTCAAAAACCCATCGTGAAGATTGGGGAGAAGGTAAGTAAGGGAACGCCGCTCGCGGACGGTCCCGCGACGGACGGAGGAGCGTTGGGACTTGGACAGAATCTTCTCGTCGCGTTTTTGCCTTGGCGGGGAGGAAACTTTGAGGACGCCATCATTCTTTCCGAGAAAGTGGCTCGAGATGATCGCTTTACCTCCATTCATATCGAAACCCATACGTGTTCGGTTCGCGATACCAAACTGGGTCCGGAAATCACGACTCCCGATATTCCGAATGTTTCGGAGGATAAATTGCGAAACCTTGATGAAGAGGGGATTGTAAGGATTGGGGCGGAGCTTCGGGAAGGAGATATTATCGTCGGAAAAATTTCACCCAAAGGAGAATCGGAGTTAAGTTCCGAGGAACGATTGTTAAGAGCCATCTTTGGAGAAAAGGCGCGCGACGTGAAAGATACCTCGCTTACCCTTCCTCACGGAAAACATGGACGGGTGATTGGAATAAAGGTGTTTTCGCGCGAGAGAGGAGACAAACTTGAACCGGGAATTATTAAAAAAATTCAGGTTGAAATAGCGCAGCTTAGAAAGATCAGCGCGGGAGACAAACTCGCGGGACGTCATGGAAACAAAGGAGTGATATCCCAAATCAGACCCGTGGAAGACATGCCCTGTCTTGAAGACGGCACGCCGGTTGATGTCATATTGAATCCTTTGGGGGTAGCCTCGCGCATGAACCTGGGACAGATTCTTGAAACTCATCTCGGGTTCGCGGCGAAGAAACTCGGGTACAGAGCCGTGGTTCCAAACTTTGTGGGAGCAAGCGAAGAAGATATACGAAACGAATTGAAAGCCGCGGGACTTCCCGAAAGTGGAAAGGTAAAACTGATTGATGGAATAACCGGAGAAACCTTCAGGGAACCGGTGACGGTCGGATATATCTATATTATGAAACTTATCCATCTCGTTGAAGACAAGATTCATATGCGTTCCACGGGACCCTATTCTCTCATAACTCAGCAGCCGCTTGGGGGAAAGGCGCAGTTGGGAGGACAGCGCTTCGGGGAAATGGAAGTATGGGCTCTTGAAGGGTATGGTTCTTCTCACACGCTTCAAGAGATGCTTACCATAAAGTCGGACGACGTGCTTGGAAGATCAGCCGCTTTTGAATCCATCATCAGAGGAACAACCATCAAAAAACCTAATATTCCGGCATCCTTTAACGTGCTCGTGAGCGAATTGAAATCGCTCGGGTTGAACGTGCATTATCACGGAGAACATGAAGAGGAAACGTCTCCGCGAGAGGAATAATATAACCTATATGAAAAAACCATTACCACAATCATACATTTCCGTTCGCGTCGCGTCTCCAGAGGAAATTTTACATTGGTCTCATGGAGAAGTATTGAAACCCGAAACCTTAAACTATAGAACCCAGCGTCCCGAAAAAGACGGCCTCTTTTCAGAGCGTATTTTCGGTCCCAGCAAAGACTATGAATGTTATTGCGGGAAGTATAAGAAAGTTAGATATAAAGGAGTCGTGTGTGAAAAATGCGGCGTTGAGGTGACGCGCGCCATTGTTCGCAGAGAACGCATGGGCCATGTTAAGCTCGCGACGCCCGTCGCGCACGTCTGGTTTTTAAGAACCGTCCCTTCCAAATTAAGTCTTTTACTCGATCTTTCGGTCGCGAAAATCGAAAAAGTCGTGTACTACGCGGCGTATATCGTGACGTCCGTGCATGAAGAAAACAGAAAACGGGCGATTGAGGCGATCCAGAAAGAGTTCAAGGCTATGAAAGGAGAAGACGAAAAAACGATTGACGAGGTAGGGGAGAAAGTGAAAAAACTCAAAGAAGTGTTAACCGTCCTTCGTCCCGGCCTTATTATCACCGAACAGGAATACTTCACGCTCGCGGAACGTTTCGGAGACGTGTTTGAGGCCGATCGGGGAGCGGGAGCCGTGAGAAAAATATTGGAAGCTCTGGATCTTAAGGCTCTCGTTCGCCAAGTTCAGAAAGAACTTGAGACCGTAAGAGACGAAAACAAGAGGAAACGGGCGCTAAGGAGATTGAAACTCGCCCAGTCCTTTATTAAATCCAACATTCGTCCCGAATGGATGGTTTTGACGGTGCTTCCCATTCTCCCCCCCGACCTCCGCCCCATGGTTGCTCTTGAAGGAGGAAGATACGCGACAGCGGATTTGAACGATCTGTATCGCAGGGTGATCAATCGCAACAACCGTTTGAAAAAACTCATAGAACTCAAATCTCCGGAAGTTATTATCACGAATGAAAAAAGAATGCTTCAAGAAGCGGTTGACGCCTTGGTGGATAACTCCGCTCGTCTCGGAAACCAGCTTCTCTCAACCCGAAGAAGACCGCTTAAATCGCTCGCGGATATGTTGAAAGGAAAACAAGGAAGATTCAGGCAAAACTTGCTCGGAAAACGCGTCGACTATTCGGCAAGATCCGTTATCGTAGTCGGTCCCGAATTGAAACTCAACGAATGCGGACTTCCCAAAAATCTCGCCCTCGAACTCTTCAGGCATTTCGTGATTAATAAAATCATAGAACGCAACTTCGCGTACAATATCAAACAAGCGAATCGATTTATCGAGCAGGGACTCCCCGAAGTATGGGAGATTCTTGAAGAAGTTATCAAACACAAACGCGTGCTTTTAAATCGCGCTCCCACGCTTCATCGCCTTGGTATTCAGGCGTTTAGACCCGTTTTAGTTGAGGGTCTCGCGATTAGAATTCCCCCGCTTGTCTGCGCGGCGTTTAACGCGGACTTTGACGGAGACCAGATGGCTGTGCATTTGCCCCTTACCGTCGAGGCTCAATATGAAGCGGAGGTATTGATGGACGCGAGCAGAAATCTCTTGAAACCCTCGAGCGGAGACCCCATTGTCACTCCAACCCAAGACGTCGTGTTGGGATGCTACTTCCTCACGAACATGAAAGAAGGGGTAAAAGGAGAAGGGAAGATATTTTCGGGTTTTAGCGAAGCCATGCTCGCGTATGAGTCGGGTCTTATTGATATCAACGCGAACATACGTCTTTCGGTCAGGGGGAAGATGATGGAGACAACCTATGGCAGACTCATTTTCAATCAAATATTTCCCGATGATTTTGAGTTCGTGAATAGTCTTCTTAATAAAAAGGGACTCTCAAAACTTGTCGCGAAAATCATTGACCACTATGGAATCCATTCGGCGAGCACCTATCTCGACAGGATCAAGGACATGGGGTTCTCGTACGCTACCGTATCGGCCATAGCGTGGGGCATGGGAGATACGGTAACTCCCGTAAAAAAGAGAGAACTGGTTGAAGAGGGAGATAGAAAAGTGGCTCTCATTGAATCTCAATACAGGGAGGGACTTCTGACGGACAAAGAACGAAAACAGCAAATCATCGGAGTATGGAACGATGTGCGCGACAAAGTATATGAACTTATTCCCCAGTCGCTTGATAAACAGAGTCCGGTCTATACTATCGTTGATTCGGGAGCGAGAGGAAGTTGGATGCAGCCAAACCAAATCATGGGAATGAAGGGTTTGGTTACCAATACCCAGAACGAGCTCATGGAACTTCCCGCGAAATCCTCGTACAAAGAAGGATTGCGGGTTCTTGAGTACTTTATTTCCACCCACGGAGCGAGAAAGGGATCGACGGACACGGCGCTTAAAACGGCAACCGCAGGATATCTCACGCGCCGTCTCGTGGATGTTTCTCAAGATCTCATTATCCAAGAGTATGATTGCGGAACGCGTGAAGGCATTTCGATCGTGCGAAGCGAAGGAGATGAATACAGCCATCCTTTTTCCGATCGTCTGTATTCAAGAACGAGCATTGAGGATGTGAAAATAGGAAGGAAAACGATTGTAAAAGCGGGAGAGATGATAACTCGTGAAATGGCAAAAGCCGTACAGGATTCCGATATTGGATCGGTGAAAATCAGGTCGCCTATAACTTGTAAGACGCCTCATGGCGTATGTTCCGCCTGCTATGGATTGGATTTGAGTAGAAACGCTCCGGTGGAAATCGGAGAGGCGGTGGGCGTGATCGCCGCGCAGTCTATCGGAGAACCGGGAACTCAACTTACCATGCGCACATTCCACGTTGGGGGCGTCGCGGGAGTTGATATCACGCACGGTCTTCCTCGCGTTGAAGAAATTTTTGAAGCGCGTCCTCCGAAAGGAAAGGCGCAGCTTGTAAAGGAGGATGGGATTGTAAGTGAAATCGTGGAACGGGGTCTCGCGACCATAGTGAAGGTAAGGAAAGAAGGAAAGAAAGAGAAAAAATCAAAGGAAAATCTTGATGAATACATGGTCCCTTCGGGAGCGACGATGTTTGTAAAAGAAGGGGATGAGGTAAAGAAGGGAGAGGCTCTCTCCGAAGGTCCTCTCGATCTTCGAGAGATTCTCGCGTATCGAGGACTTGAAGCCGTTGAGCATTATATTATAAACGAGATTCAGAAAATCTATGTTCCCGAAGGATCTCCCATCAACGACAAGCATGTTGAGATTATCGTGCGTCAGATGCTTTCGCGCGTCTTAGTGAAGGAAGCGGGAGATACGGAATATACTCCGGGAGATATCGTTGAAAAATCCGATTTTATCACTACTAATAGGGAAATAAAAGCGGCGAAAAAGCAGATCGCGAAAGCAGTTCAAAAAGTGATGGGAATCACCCGCGTTGCCTTGAACTCCACGAGTTTCCTCTCGGCGGCGTCGTTTCAAGAAACGAGCAGAGTGCTTGTAAGCGCGGCGGTAGAGGGAAGGATTGATCCTCTCATGGGTCTTAAGGAAAATGTTATTATCGGAAAACTCGTTCCCATCGGAACGGGGAAGCGGGGTATTCCCGAGGAGGAAATAGAGAAATTGAAAAAAGTGTTTTTCACGTTACCTAAAGAAGAATCGGAAGAGAAAAAAGAGGAATAGTTGACGCGGCTTTCGGTATTTGATACCGTGTACATGAATCTATGGACACACAGAGCAAAAAATATGAAATAACGTTTCACGTTCTTGAAGAAAACGCGGACGCGGTAAAGAAGGAAATCGAGAAGATGAAGGGGGTTATTCTTGAAGAGAAACCATTTTCAAAAATAGCGCTTTCATATCCGATTGGAAAACAATCGTTTACGTTTTGCGGGATTATGATGTTTGAGACAGACCCTTCTTCCGTCGGGGAGCTTAATCAAAACCTCAAGCTTTCGGGGGGAACCGTAAGGCACATGATACACGCCATTAAAGAAAAAAAAGAAGGAGAGAAGAATACGGAAAAGCGCGAAAAAGAAGGACCCACTCCTTCCATGAGGATAAAGTCATTCGATCCGGTATTGAGCAATGAGGCTCTTGAAAAGAAGATAGAAGAAATATTACAATAAAAGAGATGAATCTCAACAAAGTATTTATCATAGGAAGACTGACGGCGGATCCCCAGCTTAGAACGACTCCTGGGGGCCAGTCTGTCGCGACTTTTTCTGTCGCTACCAACAGAACGTGGGTAAACAAGCAGCATGAACGCCAGAACGAGGTTCAGTATCATAACGTCGTCGTATGGGGACGACAGGCCGAGGTCGCGAATCAGTTTTTGAAAAAGGGAGGCATGGTGATGATAGAAGGGAGAATTCAGACGAGAAGCTGGCAGGATAAGCAAGGGCAAAACAGATATACGACGGAGATTATAAGCGAACGAATGCAGTTAGGGCCGAGAGCGGGAGACGTCTCCTCAACTTCTCCTTCAAAAGGACAGAACGAGGCTTTTCATAAAGATGAGGAACAAGAAGAACTGCCGGAAATTGATATTGAGGAAGGAGAAATCAAACCGGAAGATATACCTTTTTAATTTCAACATATGGCGCAAAGAAAAAAACAATGCCCCTTTTCATCTCGGGGCATAAAAGAAATTGACTATCGAGACGTTGAACTCTTGAGAAAGTTTATGTCAAGCCAAGGAAAAATTATCGATCCTCGGCATACGGGTGTTTCGGCAAAATATCAGCGTAAACTTGCCCGGGCTATTAAGCGCGCTCGGGTTATGGGTCTTTTGCCGTTTGTTGGCAGATAGAACATATGGTGGCTCTTGATCAGACCGTTTTTGAGAGTATTCATTCCTTAGCCGGCCAATCAAAGGTTCTTGATTGGTTCGGTATTTTTTTCGCGAACTATATGCCCTATATTTTCATAGGACTTGTCGTATACCTTCTTCTTCGCGAAGGAACCTGGAGAAAAAAAGCCGAACGATGTTTGGCGCTCGGTATGACGCTTGTGTTATCCTACGGGATTATAGGGGCCGTCCTTCATTTTTTTATCAACCGTCCGAGACCGTTTGTTGATCTCGGATTTCAACCGCTTTTTTCGGAAACAGGAAACGCTTTTCCGTCTCGGCACGCTCTTATTCTTTTTTCCATCGCTTCGCTTGTTTTTTCCTTTAATAAGAAAATAGGGTTATGGCTCTTCTTTTTCGCTTTTATAAACGGAGTGGCGCGCGTCTTTTCCGGGGTGCATTGGCCCGGAGATATTTTAGGGGGAGCCGTCGTGGGTATTCTTTCATATATCATAACGTCCTACGCGTTGAAGAAATATTGGAAAGATGAGGGGAATGTAAAGGAAGAAAAAGCGGGGATATAGCCTCGCTTTTTTAAATCTTCGGATGTCAAGAATTATGGCGGTACGTAATAATCCGTACATATGCTATACTAATAACATGCACGTCATACAACAAGCATTGTTGCGACTTGCGCAAGAAAAGAATCTCGGGGCGTATACCTTGCGTGAAATAGGCTCCTTCGTGGGAGAGGCCTCGCCTCAAAAAATCAAGCATCATCTGGGGGAGCTTCAAAAGAAGGGTTTGATTAGGGTTGATAAGGTGAAAGGGATGATAGAGAAGACTAAACACGATTGGGGGAGATCCGTTTCAAGAAACACCAAACTTGTTTCCATTCCCATTCTGGGAGCGGCAAACGCGGGACCCGCTCAAATAATCGCTCAAGGAAACATTGAGGGGTTTTTGAGAGTTTCAAGCTCTCTTCTCAAGCCTTCTCGTACGCGGGAGCATCGTCTCTTCGCTCTTAAGGTTGTTGGTATCAGCATGAACCGAGCTAAGGTGGACGGAAAACGCGTTGAAGACGGAGATTACGTCGTAATTGACGTTGACGACAAGGCGGTAAAGAACGGGGACATCGTTCTTTCTATTATTGACGGGGTCGCGAATATAAAGAAATTCTATTTGGACAAAGAAAACAATCAGGTTGTTTTGATGTCTCAATCAACAAAAGAATTCGCCCCGATCTATATCCATGAGGATGACGACTTCCTTATCAACGGAAAAGTGGTTCAGGTTATAAAGAAACCCAAGACTATTTGGGATGAGGAGGGAATATAGCTGTGGATAAGATTTGTGTTTTTGAATGTTGGTTTTGATATAATGAAAATAATATAAAGAACAACTCTTGAGAGCCCCAAAAGTGGTGTGATGAGAAAAGATCCAGGAGAAATCTCAATAGTTGCGCGTAAAGGTTTTTTGTCCCGCAAAATCGCTGTTTTTTAGCGGTTTTTTATTTTATGAATGATAATAATCAATATGATGAGGTGAAAAAAACTATGGAAGAAAACACGGGATTTTTGAAAGAGAGGAAAGCGTCAAAAAAACGCACGAGAAAATTTTTCTTTGTCATTCTCCTTATCGTCGGCGTCAACGTGATACTTTTTTTTGCGTTGGGATGGTATGAGCGTTTTGCTAGCGAAAAGGAGCTTGATAACGCGGTGGAGGCACTTTACAAAGCCCAGCGTGAAGATTATGCCCGAGCGCTAGCGGATACCTATGGGGGAAAAACACCCCAGGAAACGCTTAGAATGTATATAGACGCGGTTGAAAAAGGCGATTATGAGCTTGCGAGCAAGTATTTTATAGGGACAAAACAAGAGGGGGAATTGAGGAGTTTTAATGGAGTTAGTAAAGAGGGTCTAGAAAAGTACAAAAGTTTTTTAAGAGAAGCCTTAAATGATCCGGGAAGTTATTCGGAAGACAAAAAAGGATTTGTCTTACTAAACCCCGTTCTCATTGACTTCAAACAGTACCCAAACGGAATTTGGAAGATAATAGAGATTTAACTTTTAAGAAACGTGGTAAAAACATATACAATACTTTTTATTGTAGCCAGCATCCTTGTCCCAACGGGGTTTGTTGACGCGTATGACGATGAAACAACCCATCCCGCTCTTACGTCCGAAATAGTGAGATTCTACAATATCCTTCATCCGGAAAAGAAATTAACTCCGCAGGAGAAAGCGTGGATCGTGCAAGGAAGCATAGAAGAAGATACCATACCGAGATGGATAAATCATTTTTATGACCCCATAAAAAAAGAAGGATGGAAAGGGGAAAATACCGGAAACTTGTCGCCCTCTCTCGTTCGAACGTTGGCTCAAATTCTTGTTTCTTCCGAGGAAGCGGTTTCCGCCGTTAATTGGGCAAATAACAAAATCATTCAATCTCGTTTTTCTCGATATGATGGTGATAAAACATGGAAGACGGGTCTTCAAAAATACGCGGGAGGAGATGTAAAACGGGGGTTGATTATTTTGGGACATATTTTACATCTCCTTGAGGATATGTCCGTTCCGGAACACACAAGAAACGATACTCACGCTCCGCTCAAAGAAACAACGGGAGACGAGGGATCTCCGTTTGAACAATATTTGACCAAATGGGATTTAACCACCATACAACAACTAAGTATTCCGGAGACTCTTTTGAGGGAAAATAGAAAATCTAGCCAATTGGGTTCCATAGAAGAATATTTGATTCGCATGGCGGAATATTCGAATAAATATTTTTTCTCAAAGGATACCATCAATGATCCCAAATATGAATTTCCAAAGATTTTAGCCGAACAGGGAGATTTTGGTTATGGAAAAGACGAGAATGGGGATTGGTTTCCTTTAGTAGTTGTTAATATAGATACAAACAAGGAAGGGATAAAAGGAAAAACATATTCCATTAAAAATAAAAATCGCTATGCTCCAATCCTCGATTCATATTTCTCACGTCTATCCAAAAAAATCGTTTTAGAAGGCGCTGGAGTTATAACCCTGTTTCTGAAACAAGTGGAAGATGAACGTGTCGCGCAGGAGTTTCCTCCGCGGCTCGTGAAATACGACGTTTCGTTTTTAGAAACTCCGTCGTTTTCGTTTTTAGCGGAAATGGCGAAAACGAAAGATGGAATTCTAAGACTTTGGAGTAATGTTTCTAAAACAACGCAAAATGTTGTAAATAGCGTATTGGGAAATGATCAAAAAGAAAACGATAATGTCGTGATAGAACATATCGCAACCACAACGCCTCCAAGTGAATCCGAACCAGAAAACATAGTCTTCAAAGAACCTGAACCCATCGTATTGAACGAGGAACCGGAAACGGAACTTGTCGAGGAAATTTCTCCGGAACCTGTTAAAGAAGAGAAAAAAGAGGTAGAAGAAATTCCGGAATATAAAGAAGAAAAAAATAAAGGAGAAAAAATTATCCCCCAGGGACAGAACGCGTCGCCCCAGAACGTTTTCTCGGGAGGAGGAACGGCAAGCGCTCCTGTGGAACCAACTCCAAGCGTGGCTATAACGGAAATTATGTATAACACTGAAGGATCGGATTCCGGACATGAATGGATAGAAATCCAAAACACGGGAGATACTGCCTTTGATGTGTCCTCTCTTAAATTCTTTGAGAATGAAACTAATCATGGAATTTCTAACGCGTCGACGTCGTTAAACCTGTCTCCCAACGAATACGCCGTTATCGCGGATGATCCCGAGCTCTTTCTCGGGACGTATAAAGAATTTTCCGGAATAGTGGGGAAGAGCTCATTTTCATTAAGCAATGACGGAGAGTCGATTGCTATGAAAAAAGGAGATATTGTTCTTAATCAAATTTCATATGCCTCAAGTACGGGAGCGAATGGAAATGGAAAATCCCTGCAGTTCATAGATTCCGTATGGATTGAATCAACTCCCACGCCGGGAAGAGTGAATAAAAAAGACAAGCCAGTCGAAGACACGAAAGATAATCAAGCGCCCATAGCTTCGTTCTTCTTCAGTTCGGAACCAAAAACCGCGGGGGAAAGCGTTACGTTTAACGCGGCATCATCCACGGATCCTGATGGAACCATAAACTTGTATTCTTGGAATTTTGGAGATGTTCAAACGGCAACGTCGAGTAATCAACATATAACGCACGCGTATGAGAAAGCGGGGATATATGAGGTAATACTCGCTGTTTTTGATGACAAAGGAGCCTCGTCAACAGCCTCATCTTCTCTCGAGATTATTTCCGGCACGGGAAAGAAAGCGGATCACGTGGTCATAAGCGAAGTCCAGGTTAAGGGAGACGACGCGGGAGACGAGTTCATAGAGCTATACAACCCAACCGATCACGATATGGATATATCCGAGTGGTCCATACAATACGTAAGCGGAAAGAATGAGGTTTCAACGTCCACGGTGTTCAAGAAAAACATTGAGAGTTCGAGTACCGTTCCATCGTTAGGATTCTTTCTCATCGCTCGGGGGAAAAACGGGGAAGGAAAGGACGGATATCAAGGGAAAACTCTTCCCGATCTCTCCTACAGAACCTTTTCGCTTTCAGGATCTGAGACGGGAGGCAGGATTTTTATCGTGAAAGACCGGAATGAAATAGAATCATCTCGCGATGAAGATATCATTGATAGCTTGGATTATAGCCTCTTTTCGTATGACAAACATGAAAGCATGGAACGGAAAGCGTGGAATAACGGATGCGTGTCATCCACGCATGATTCACAACATGAATTTTCCGGAAACGGGTGCGATTCGGATAATGATAAAAATGATTTTGACGTGAATACTGTTTCAACGCCTCAAAACACGAAAAGTTTCAAAGAATCGAGGAATAGACCTTCTAAACCGGAAGAGTTCAAGACTTCGTATGATTCTCAAGGACTCGTCATGTCATTTTTTTGGAATACATCAAAAGATTTTTCCGGGAACTCAAAGGATATAACGTACCGGATTGTTGAAGCGTCTTCCTCCGAGGTTATCACGGAAACGACTTCGACGGCGTTTTCCAAAAAACTGGACGACATTGGGAAAACATACACCTTTTGGGTAAAATCGTTTGACAGAGATGGATTGGGATCGGAAGAAAGCGTTTCCTCAAGCGTGGAAGTTCCGAGTTTTTTCACTAGAGGGTATCTATATAAGGATACGAAGGCTACCGGAACGCCGTATGTTTTTGAAGGTTATTATTCACAGTATCCCTTTATCAATCGGCTTTACAGCCCAGGGGATCGATGGCGTCTCGTCGCGTTCTACAAAAATCAGGAAGCGGAAAAGGAAGAATATCTCAATGTGGCGGACCAAAATGGAATCGCGAGCAGCACGCTTGAAAAAATGCTTGCCGCTCATATTAAAACATGCGCGGATTCGAAAGTGGATTCGAATATCATTATTTTGCCGGATTCTCAGGGACGATGTAACAGCGTGGGACCATATAACGGAGATTTCTCGTTTTCTCTTTTGGAAGACAATCTCGTGAGAATCGAATTTCCATCTTCAGTCGCGTTTTCATCGAAAGATTATATAAGTGTCGCGTATTATGACAATTGGCCCTATTCAGTCCCGAGAACGTTTAAATTCGTCGCTCGGGACGCGAGGCGATATACCGTTCAGGAAGGAATACCGGAACATAAGAGTCCCGTTATGGAAGGGGATTTGAAGGTATCGTTTAATGAGAGATCTTCAAAAATAGAATCCGTGTGGGGGAAAGCGAAAGACGAGGACACCTTGGATTCAAAAATCACGTATGAGATAAATTTCTCTCCGTATGAAGGGATAGATAACGGGTTATGGAAGAACGTGGGCAATAACACCTCATACAAAAAAGTGGTTATTCCCGGGGACGCGTTTACGATCGGCGTTCGAGCTAAAGATGAATTTGGAAACGCTTCCGAGGAAAAAATACAAAAATGGAGATACGCGACGACGACGTTCTCTATCGCCCAGGAAAGACGTAATGAATGGAGTGACGCGTTTGGGAAAGTTTTGCATACTCTGAATGAGCCCATATCGGCGAGTTTTCAAAGCATAGTTCCCGAAGGAGACGCGAAGATAAATGTGGTCGTCCTGAATATTTGGCAAGATCATATTGGTTTTTTGGGTTCGGCTACGCTCAGACTTACGATATATAAGGATAAGGAAGGCGCTCCCGATTTTACCGCCCCCATGGGAGAGGCGATCCTTACGGAAGCGGAAAACTATACCGAAGAACAGGAAATAGCATTTTCGTTTTCTTCGGCCGTCTCTCTCATAAAGGACACTCCATATTGGTTTATGTTTGATGTCGTGAGTTATGAAACCAACAGAGCGTTTTTTGAAAACACATGGAGAAACGCGGTATTTTCAGGGACCGATGTGTATGCTAAAGGAATCGCTGGGAAGGGATTTTCCAAATCTCCAATAGCGGGAAATTGCGACACGTGCTCGTTTTCCGGAGGCTACCCCAGCGCTCCCGTTGATTGGTACATGAAAGTGGGACTTAGAGAATGATGTTTCTTTGATCAAAAAATCATCTATACTCTAGAAATATGAGGTATAGGACATATGGAGCGGGTGTCATGTGTGTAGTATTGTGTGTCGTAACTCTTTCCTATATATATTCCCTAAGGAATGCCGCGCGAGAGGCGGCGCTTTCCTCGTTTCAAGCTTCTCGCGTTATAATGGCGTATCAGCAATCGGTCGCGAAGAAGTTGAAAGATCAAAAATATTCCATGCTCTTTGTGGGGGATATCATGCTTTCTCGCTCCGTCGCGAAGAAAATATATGAGTCGGGAAATCCACTTTTTCCGTTTCTTGAAAGCGCTGATTTTTTGCGATCGGCTGATATAACGTTTGGAAATTTGGAAGGTCCCATATCAGAGAGAGGAACGAATCAAGGAAGCGTATATTCATTTCGCGATGACCCAAAGACCGTGGATGCTCTGACGTACGCGGGATTTGATGTCATGTCGCTCGCGAACAACCATATTTTAGATTGGGGAAACGTCGCGCTTCAAGACACTCTTGAGCTCTTACACGATCGCGGGATACAAACGATCGGGGCGGGACGGAATGATGCGGAGGCGAACGCTGCCGCCATCGTTAAACTTGGGAACGCGAAAATCGCGTTTTTAGGATATACCAAAACCTATCCCAAAACACTCAAAGCGACTCCGAGGTCGGGGGGCATAAGCGATTTTGACGAGGGTCGTATAAAGAAAGTGATAGAGGAAGCGAAACGTCTCGCGGATATCGTTGTCGTTTCCTTTCATTGGGGGGTGGAATATAGAAAACGATCGACTCTGGAACAGCAGAATCTCGCTCATAGCATGATTGATTGGGGCGCCGATATCATCGTGGGGCACCACCCTCATGTCGTGGAAGAAGTGGAACGCTACAAAAACGGGTGGATAGCGTATAGCCTTGGAAATTTTGTTTTTGATCAGGATTTTTCTCGTGAAACCATGGAGAGCATTGCTCTTAAAGCAACCATAAAGAACAAAAAGATCGTTGATATCGTCTCCATCCCTATTAACATCAATAGCGATTTTCAACCTCATCCCGTTGGTCTATAATACTCATATGGTTATCTATATCGCGTCGGATCATAGGGGATTCAAGCTTAAGGAGCATATCAAATCAGTTTTGAAAGAGAGGGGATATTCGATCTATGACGTTGGGGATGAGACGTATAACGAAGATGATGACTACCCTGATTTTGCCAAGAAAGTGGGAGAGAAGGTAAGTGTTGATTTTGAACGAAGCAAGGGAATCGTGATATGCGGATCGGGAGTGGGAGTTGATATCATTGCGAATAAATATCCCAACGTGAGAAGCGCTCTTACGGCGACACCCGATCAGGCGTTTGACAGCAGAACGGATGACGATTCAAATGTGCTCGCGCTTGGCGCGAATTATCTCGATAAAGAACAAGCCGAAAAAATTGTCCTCACCTGGCTTCAAACTCCATTTTCGGGAGAAGAGAGACATAAAAGAAGGATCAGAAAAATCCAAGAAGCGGAGGCGGAAATATTTGATTCGCAGGCGACTAAATTTGATATCAATCATGACAACGATTCCCGGTATTAATTGTAAAACTCTCTCGTGCGTGCGGGAGGCCATGGAGATTATCAAAACCCTTCCCGCTTCATGGGTACAAGTTGACATATCCGATGGTATATTTACTCCCGCCCGTACGTTTAACGACCCCAAGGGATTTAAAGATCTTTGCCGAGAATTGCGTTTTTCGAATAATATCGAGGTTCATCTCATGGTTAAAAACCCGGAGAACTATCTTTCTGATTGGCTTTCCGTGGGGATAAAAAGAGTGATTATTCACACTGAAGCGGTGCGTGATGAAAATGAGCTTGAGTCGTATAAACGGAAATGTGAAAAGAACGGAGCTGAACTTGGACTCGCTCTTAACCCCGATACGACCGTGGAAGAGAAAAAAAATCTTTTGAAACGGGTCTCTTTTATCCAAATACTGGCCGTTCCTCCCGGATTTTCCGGCCAGAGGGAACTTGATGTGGGGGATAAGGTAAGTTTTTTGCGGGAAACATTTCCTCGTGTTACGATAGAGATGGATGGGGGAGTGAATGAAGAAACAGGAAAGATTTCAAAGAAAAAAGGAGCCGATATTCTCGTTTCCGTTTCCTATATTTTAAAAAGTAAGAGTCCCCAGAACGCGTATCAAACGCTTAGAGCTATATGAAACAAAAAAAATTTATTTTTGTTACGGGAGGAACGGTCTCAGGAATTGGGAAGGGAATCACAGTCGCCGCGATTTCGCGGCTTTTTAAATCTCATGGTTTCTCGGTTTTACCCATTAAGATGGATCCGTATCTTAACAAAGACGCGGGAACCATGAATCCGTATCAACATGGAGAAGTCTTCGTGACCGACGATGGAGCGGAGACGGATCTTGATCTTGGTCACTATGAACGTTTTACGGGAGTAAACCTTACCAAAGATTCTAATTTTACGACCGGATC
>JAKALF010000010.1 GCA_021813265.1 bacterium | reverse complement strand
TAGAATAACTGTAGATTATAAGATTTGCGTTTATGATCTGTTGGGGTGCGTTCTTATAATCAAACGTTACCCAAAAATATCGACCTTCTCCGTTTTTGATGTTCAAGGTGTCATTCCGATCATTGGGACCCCGAGAAGAAACGGTAAAATAGGGTTCGGACACTTTGATCTTGGAAATAGTGAGAGAGCTATTTCCATCATTCCTTACGAGAACGGAGTCAACGGGGGAGGTTCTGTTCATGGTGAGAAAGGTTTTTGAGGGGATAAAGGTAGAAGTATCTCCAAATCTGTCAAGAGATTCGGAAAACCATGTTTCAACCCAACGCACCAAATTATCAATTAAAAGCCAAGCTTCTCCTGGAAAAGTATAGAAGCGTAATGTCATTTGAATTTTATCAAAATATTGGAGAGCGGTCTTTGGATAAGGATCAATAGATACAGCATCCCAATAATGGACACTGGATGTAAATGGTCGGTAATATTGAATGGTGTCCCCATGCGAAACAGATAATAGAATCCCGCCATCTGTATAATTAGGAAACTTCAGATATGTATCAACTCCCAAAAAAGTTATAGGAAAAACCCTGCCTAATTTTTTTTCAAGAACTATTTTCCCGATGGTATCAGAGATGGCATAATGGAGTGATAATGAGCGAAAGCCCTCTGAAGCAATCGTGTCACAAATTGAGAAATCAAATTTAGTGACGGGTCCCGTAACGCTTTTTACGTAAAATCCATCCACCGTATCCTTGGTGGATATTTGTCCGTAGAGCATTACGGAGAGAAACAAAACGAAAAACAAAAGTTTCATTGTAACCTCCGAATTTATTAAATTAAATATCTGAATATATAATCTAATAAAATACGGAATAGAGCAAGTTTTTAGCTATGCACAGCTATTTCAGAAAACGGGTATGGTATAATAACAGTAATGAGGAAATCTACGTATATTTTTCTAGGGGCAACAATTCTTTTGCTTTTAGCAAACGTTGCGTTAGGTGCGGCTGTTTGGAAGAGTCCGTCACAGCCATTTTCAATAACCGCTCCAGCTCCGGAACTTCCATTGGATACGAGTTTAAACACTCAAACAAAAACAGGACTTTTACGACTCATACAACCTTTAGGTAGTAATAGAGCATTGGAACTTGGATATTCAAACGCAATATCGGGTGTTAATTCATTGGGAGCATCTCAAAACATATTTTTCCCGTTAATAACAGTGGGAGGCATATTAAATCAGACACGAATATTGAATACAGAAGGGGCATTATTTCTAAATACCCAAGGAGTAGTTCTCCCAAACGTCGCGACTTCGAGTTTGACTAGCGCAATCGAAGGAACGATTACATACAGCGACAAAAACGTCTATCTTAAAGACCCATCGGGGTGGAAGGTCATAGGGTCTGGTGGTAGTAGTGGAGGACAATGGTCTGTTACAAGTTCAGGAGCGTTATATACTCTCTCGCCGGTTGGTGTAGGGACGGACAATCCTCAGGGGATTTTTGATATACAAGGCAATGGCGATATTTATTTGAAATCAGGGACAAAATCAGGATCAGTAAAGGTGGGAAACGGTGGAATGGTGAACCTAGATGTTTCTGGAAATGTTACCATTTCTGGGAGCTCAGGATCTCAAACACAATATGAAAATAGAGGATCTCTAAGTATTAATTTAGGAAGTCATCCATGGAATGGTGATGAAAAATTCAATCCCCCAACAGACTGGTGGGTGATTAAAGGCGACACTAAATATGTTGATAATAGAATGCCCTGTGATAGTTCAACATTTTCATCCGGTGACTGTTCCTCAAGTGTCTATGTAATTCCAGGCACCAGTGACAAATATAATTTTTATGTTGGGGCATCATACACTGATAAAAGTAAACCATGCGATGCTAATACTAACCCTTGTTTCTTAATACCACGAATCGATAAATTTGCAGCAACAAACACTCCAGGGGGGTCATTATTTGCAAGAAAAGCTTTTCTTTCAAACATTGTAGGGAACGCTGAGTTGGATTTACAAAGCGGTGGAAGTGGAAATTGGTGGGGGATATATAATGATATTGGAACCCAGGATCTTCGTTTTTGGTATGGTGCGGCCAATAATGGGACGAATTCGGTTATTTTTAAAAGTAATGGATCGGTGGTAATTTCATCGCTTGCAAACAATGATCAGACCAAGTTTTTGACGACAGATCCACATGGAAAGCTTTTACTGACAAGCGCAGTAATGAGAAAAGCGTGTGTATTTGAAACAGGAAACGTAATGAGTACAACGCCAGTGCCAGATTCTTGGACGGCAAGTAGTTGTTCGTCATATGCTGGCGCGATAGGTGCGACCTCTTATAGACTCGCTTGCATATTTGACAATGATTTTTCAATTGGAGCATCGGTAGGAGATTTAATTCCTCCTAAAAACTGTGGATGGCCTCCAGCTACGGCAAGATGGGAAATTGCAAGCGGAGCAGGAAATTATGGGGAATCGTGTTATGGTTGGCTTTCAAGAACTGGACAAAATGGAAGTAAAGTAAGAGTTTATATAGAACCAAATGGACTAACCCCTTACTATAAGGAGGGATATTGCGCATATGTAGATGTTCTGGGTCAGGGCATGTATTTTGATCCAAGCTACTCAAACCAAGGGGCAAAACCAACTAATTCCGCAAAATTCATGTATAATGATACGCAATCAGGAGAACTATATGAAACCTATACAACACAAGTTTTGAGATAGAAATATTTGAAATTTCAAAAACAATCCTCCAGATTTCTGGGGGATTGTTTTTATATGCTTCATAAAAAAGCGCATACGTTAGCTCAAAAGAATTTCATTGGGAGTAAATCTGCTATAATAAAAGAGATGAAGAAAGAATTTTTCTACGTTTTCCTCATACTTGTATTTTTAGGATCTTTGAGTTTTGTTCCCCAATTCGCGTTATCAGCTCTTGCTCCCAAAGATACCGTGAATCCTCCCTCCAACGTTACCATAGGCGTTCGATCCGCGTGTTCCATTGATGTAAACTGGAACGCCGCCTTGGGAACTCTAGACTATTACGAGATCCGCGCTACCTCATCCCCCAGTTTTTTTGGAGGGTTGGGAAGATTAGTTGCCACGACAACCGGACTGTCATACGAAGACATTGATCTCACCCCCAACACAGACTACCGTTACCGAATACGAACCGTCTCGGGCAGCGGTCTTTCGAGTTGGGCGTATTCGACTCCTGATTCCCTAAAAACAAGCAGTCTTACAACCCCCAATGTTCCATTGAACGTGTCCGCTATGGGTCAAGATTCCGGAAAGATGGTGAGACTCGCGTGGAGTATAGGACAATTTTCGCAATATGGGAGATATGAGATAGAGAGAGCGGAATCGAGCGGGACATATATAAGCGTAATCGCTCTTCTGAATGGTAGAGACTTTTTTGTTGATAACAATAATGGATCATATCTTGATCCGGGGAAGGCGTATAAGTATAGGATGAGAGCGTTTGAAAGCGATTTTGGATGCAGCGCGAAAGTATATTCCGCCTACACGCCTGAAATCATTGTTCCCGCGATGCCAACCAATCTTTCCTCGTCATATGCGTATTCTCCCAATAATCCCAGTCCTATCAATCTTTCTTGGACGCAGAATAATACCTACGGTGTTGATTATTTCAATATATACCGCGCGACCTCAACCAATCCCTTTACAAAAATATCCCAAGAAACGAGCAGTAAACGATCATATATTGATACTAATCCGGAATCCAATCAAACCTATCAATACTATATACTTGCCTGCTCTAATTCGGGAGGATGTTCGGCTCCTTCCAATATAGGGAAAACAGTTGTCGCAAGCGCGCCTCAAGGATTCGGAGCCCGTCTCTACTATACGAACGGAACGGACGCGGCAGTTGAAATCTCCTTTAAGGACACGTTCATACAATCGTCCGCGGACTATGAATTGCATCGCAGAGAAGGCACCGGGGTTCTTAACGCAAGCACCAAAACGCCATACGTGTTTCTGAAACAAAACGGAGGAAATCCGGATTATATCATCGAAGGACGTGATTCCGTTCCCGCGGGAAAAATATATACCTATGGAGTGCGCGCGGACTTTGGCGGTCTAAAATCCGACTTCTCTTCTCAAGAAATAAATACGAAGATAACGAAGATATTCAAGGGAGTCGCGTGGAGCGCGTATGACGATGTGGGCGTCGGATGGATGGTTTTCAATTCGGACACGGAAACTCTTCCTCCCTCTATCCCCAAATTCAGCGTTCAAGTTGACGATACGGGTCTTTTCTCTGGAGTTGCTTGGGCTTCATTGGATTCAGCTAAGAATAACGGATGGGGATGGCTTTCCTTTAACAAAGCCGACCTTGAAGGATGTCCCGACTATTCGACAAATCTATGCGAAGCTCGCCTCATGTCTGATGGAAGCGTTCGTGGATGGGCCCGTTTTATCTCCCCTCAATATGGAACCGGAGAAAGCGCTTTTTCGGGCTGGGTGAGTCTGAACAGCGTAAAGATTGATGGAACCAGTCGCGCGGCGTTTTCCGGATCCAAAGAGATGGCGCTCGAATATTTGAATAAAAAGATTGAGGAAGCTCCGAAATCGTATATCCTGGGAGGCATATGGGACAAGGTTAAAGACACCGGAAGATACCTTGCCGAGATGGCTAACATATATATCACAAACGCGGCTTCCGGAGTAACGTATGGAGTAACATATGATTCGCAAAATGGAAAGTTAACTGGACAAGCCTGGGGATCCGATGTCGTGGGATGGATTTCCTTTAAGGAGGTTACCTGCAAGAGTTGCGACAGCACGGGGTTTGGCATCAATCCCCAAGGTCCCGTTACCGCAGCGTACTTTGAACACAAACCTTTCTTCGCGACGAAAGACGCGGATTGGTACGTGGGAACTCCAAGCACCGTAATGTCCGTTCTGGGAAGCGATGTTCCAGGAGGGAACGACACATTGGGGAGTATAAGTCCGAAGAATACCACGGCTAATGAGCAGACCATATATAGCGCTCCTTCCGAAACCAAGACCGTTCGCGTTCTCGCGAAGGACAAGACGAATAACAATGTTTCATACGCGGAAACCAATGTCGTGGAACCCTACGCGTTCTCCTGTTATTCCGGGTTGGGAGGAAACAGCATGAATCTTTCATGGAAAGCGCGATTTTCGGATCCGGGATATACCTCATACGCTCCTCACTCCCTTACCTTATATGGAGGAGTGCAAAACCCGCCCATTGATCAACTATGCAACGCGGAAACGGGAAGTCCAGGTTCCGGTTCATGCGTGGATAACAGCGTAACGGCGGATATCCCATACTTCTACAAACTGAAAGCCGTATATACGGCTCCCAAACCTTTTACGTATGAAACTTCCGTAGGTCCATGCGTGGCGACCAAAAATGAGCCGGCGTCGGACGCTCCGAGTAGAACGCACGTTTACGCGAATTCCGATCAGAAGATATATATAAATTGGAAAGATAACGCGACGACGACGAAACCGTATCATTTTGAAATTCAACGCGTGAAACTTACCCCCCAAAAGAGCGCGGGATTTGGTATAGGTTGGGTTTCTGCGAATACCATCTCGCTCCAATGGATGAATATAACCTCCTCAACTCCGTATCGAAACTATTACGAACGAAGCACCTCTTCTGACGCTCTCCTGCGTTTCGGACCAGGAGACGGGTCAATGTTTAGATCGAGCATTGACGGAAGCTCGGATCCCAATACCACGACCCCCGTGTCGTACACTCTTAACGATTCTACCGTGAGCGAATCAACAACCTATTACTACCGCGTACAAGCCTGCTCCTCTATTAACAACGGAGATATATCCAAATTCTATACCCCAACCCAGGATATCGTGAAAGGAAACGTAAAAAAACCGAGTCCGGTTTGTGGCAAATATACGAGTACGACGGATAGCGGAACCGTGGTCGCGACCACGACGCCGCCCAAGGCTCCCACAAACCTTGTCGCGCAAGCGGTTTCGGAATCGGAAATTCAATTGCAGTGGAAAAATAATTCAGAGAAAAATAACGGATTCGTAATCTACCAAAACGGAAATCCGCTAAGTCCGGAACTTCCGTCTAACAACAACCTTCAAACCATGAACTACACCGTATCGGGATTGTCTTCCAACACGACCTATACCTTCATCGTGAAGGCGTTCTACGATGTTCCATCCCAATATGGAGGAGGAAGAGTGTATTCGTTTCCGTCAAATAGCTCAAGCGATACGACGTACGCGATCGTGAATACAGCCGTTACCCCTCAACAGAGCGGGGAAATTGAATATGATACGAAAGCGATCTGTCCCACAACCTGCAGACAAACATACGCGTATGGCACGGGACAACAGACGATATCGGTAACTCTAAAGGCTCTTCCGAAGAGCGGATTCGTCTTTGACTCATGGTCGGGAGTTTCATGCGTCCAGGCGACCTGTACCTTTACGATAACTAGGGGGTCGGGGGATATAAACGCTGGGGCGACGTTCATTAAATCTCAAGCGGGGTTTCTAAACCGCGCGCTCGCGAATATATTCGATTCTGTTTCGGGAGCGTGGAAAGATATGAGGGTAATAGGAGATACGCTTGAGTCTTTCTGGGGAAAAACAAAAGCATATATTAATTCCGCGTCTCAAAAAGCGGAATCAACCCTAGCCCGATTTGTCTCACAACATACCGACGTGGCTCTCGGCCAAAGCACCCTTGATGAGTACTTTAAGAAATTTGAGAGATCCGTGTACGCCCCCGTATATGTTGATGAAAACCTTGAGCCCGATACCGTCTACGCATATAGAGTAAGAGCCGTGTTTCAAGATCATAAGAGCGCGTGGGATAATCTGGGGGCGATAAAGACATTGAGAAATGTCGCGGGTGAGACTCCCGAGAAAAGAGCGGTATGCATGAGAAACAGTTATTGCGACTTTACCATAACGGGATTTAAATCACTCTTTGATTCTTCTCTTACGCCAACCGAAGAATCTTCTCTGGAGCAGTGTTCGTCAAACGCGATGTGTCGAGACGTGGGACGCGCGGGTCAGATATATAAAGAACAGTAAATGTATAACCATAAGGAGGGTAATCACGCGTTTACTCTTATCGAAATGTTGGTGGTCATCGCCATCATATCCATTATTTCGGGAGTGACGCTTGTTGCCTTGAGCCCCTCAAAAAACAAAGCAAAGGACGAGAGAATAAAGACGGACATAGAGAGGGCGCGAGGGATAGCGGAGACCCTCTATAATCTAAACAGTCAGGAACCGTACGCGGACGTATCCGTTTCAAAAAATAATGAACTTAAAAACGTAAGCGACGATATTGGAGCTCAAAATAGCCAGTTGGTCATCATGTTAGCTTCTCCCGCTTTGTCCTACGCGCTATACGCCGAGCTCTCCGACGGAACCTACTATTGCGCGGACAGCAAGGGAAGAACCAAAACCTTGTCATCATCTCCCTCGGGTCCGGAATGCCAGTAGCGTTCATTCTTGTGTTACAATAGAAAAGTAACATGAGAATACGTTATTCTGAAAGCAGGTTGGGAATTTCTCTCATTGAAGTTGTCGTAACACTTGGCATTATGACCGTTCTTTTTGGCGTTACCTTAGCCTACAACCGATCGAGCGTCGCGAAAACCACCCTCTATACCGAACAGTCCAAGGTTATAGGCGTTTTAAATCGAGCAAAAGGGTTTGCTCTTCAGAAATATCGTGAGGGAGGATCGCGGTTTTGCGGATTTGGGGTCGTATTTTACGTTGGGGGGAGCGACTACTCAGGATCGGGAGACTATGAATTAGTTGGAGTGAATAAACCGCCAAACGATCAGACTCCTTGCATCGCCCCATCGTCGGTTCCTCCTCCCTCGGACGTTACGCCTCTTGAAAATTATATTCTTCACGACCCTATTGCCTTTAAATCCGTCACGCCTCATGGGGGAGTGTTTTTTGTGGCCCCCTATCTTGAGACGTTTTCTGCGGGGAATGTAGATTTGGAAGTAAAAGGCAACCCGTCGCTTCCTCCGGCGGTGATAGAGATAGGGAACGGGGGAACTATCACAGCGATACAATAATAACGTATGAGTATACATCATAAAACAAAAGAGGGGAATCTCATGATTGAATCCATGGTTGCGATGTCGCTTGTGCTAATAGGTCTCCTTGGTATTTTGGGACTTATTTTGAAATCCATGCATGTTGACAAAAACGTGAGGACTCAATTTATCGCCTCCTACCTCGCGTCCGAAGGCGTTGAGGTTGTGAAAAACATCATTGATACCGATCAAGCTCTCTACCTGCAAGGACAAGCGACCTCGTGGAACGCGACAATGCAGTCGGGGTCCTACGAAGTTCGATATGATACGGACAAAGATACGCTCGTAAATTTAGGAGGAGCGACATCAACAAAACCCCTTCTCTTTGACGAGGCATCGGGTATATACGGTTATGGCGGAGGAAACCCCACGGTTTTCACGCGAACGATACGTGTAGAGGGATCGTCAAATGAAATCGCGGTTGATTCCATAGTAGGGTGGAATGAAGATGGCAGAGAAAAAGAACTAAAGGTTTCGGACGTGTTTACCAATTGGAGAGCGCCCAACTAATATGAACCATACGTTTCAAAACAAAAAAGGATTTACCCTCATTGAACTCTTGGTGGCCATGGGTGTTTTCATAACCGTTCTTACCATTACGGTCGCTATTTTTGTGAACGCTCTAAAAGGCGAGCGATTATTGACGGAGCTTGTCGCGATCAATAACAATGCCGGAATCGTATTGGAGCAGATGGTTCGTGAAATGAGAACGGGTTACAATTTTACCAATTCAGGATCATGCGAAAGTTCCATAACGTTTGCCAATTCCCAATATTCGGATCCAGCGGGGAATAACGCGACGACAACGTATACTCTCGCGAGCGGAGGTATTATAAGGCAGGGTGGAGGAGGTTCAGGACTCTTAACCTCGTCAAACACGGAAGTCAAAAACCTCTGTTTTAAAGTTCTTCAATATGGCGGAGGAGGCGCGAGACCGGAATGCGATCCGGCAAGGATCGTTGTCTCCATGAAAGTGGGTCCTAAAAACTCTGGAGAAGGAACTCCCGATGTTACCTTGGAGACGGTTGTAAGTTCGCGAGTGATACCCTCGGAAATTAAAGATGATCCGTACGCGTGCAAATCGAAATAACATGAATCATACCATTAAACAAAAGGGTCAAATCATGATGCTCATAGTGGTTATTATGGGAGGACTCGCGTTGTCCGCTTCGGGCATAGCGGGACTTCTCATGTTTTTTGAAGTTCAGCGTTCAAATGACGCGGCATCATCAGCCATGGCCGGGTTTGCGGCGGACGCGGGAGTGGAAAAAGCCCTGTCCTGCTATTATCACACCCCGGGCGACACCCTTTTTCCTCTCGGGTATAACGCCGCTATGGATGTTTGCGTTGATTCAGGATCGCTTCATAACGGAGCGACGTATGATACGAGATTATGGTGCGTTGATTGGAGCATGAATAGGGTTTCGTGTCTTGACAACGCGTCAGTTGCCGGATTCAAGGTGAGATCCATAGGAGTTTCTCAACGAGCGGAGCGTATCCTTGAAACATTCTATGCCACGCAATTTAACCACTAGGCCTTCGCGAAAACGACTCCCATGATATCCTTTGCTCCCGCCTTCCTTAACACATAAACAGCTTCTCTTAAAGTTGACCCCGAGGTGAAGACATCGTCAATAAGGATAATCGTCTTCCCTTCCACAAAAGAGGGGTCGGTTACCGTGAAAGCTCCCGCTATGTTTTTAGAACGTTCATATGAGTCGGCGCATTCCACTTGTGATTTCGTATGGTTATGTTTTAGAAGAATATCGGTACGGATAGGGGACGTGATACCGGATTCTTCCGAAAAACATTTTGCGATACATTCCGCCTGATTATATCCCCTTCTTCGTTTCGCGCGTTTTGAAATGGGAATGGGGATGATAACGCTGTCTTCGGGAATCTTGGCGTTGTTATTTTCCATGACGCGTTTTAAGAGGGAAGCCATAAAAGAAGCGGCTCTTGTTATACCCTTGTATTTCAAAGCTTGCACAAGGTCTCGAGCTTGTTTCAATTCATAGTCGGTCGCGACAAAAAGGGGAAAGGAATGAACGCAACAAGACGTTTTGATATATTCAGAAAACGCCGAACGTTTTCCGCAGGAAGAGCAAAACGCGTAATGATTGGGATAAAATTCCGACGCGCAAGAAGAGCATAGAATCTCTTCTTCGGGTATATACGCGAAACAGGAAACGCATTGCTGAGGAAAAAGAATAGACAGTATGTTTTTGATAATCGTCATGTATGATTATTATACATAAAGAAGCAAAAAAGGATTTTTTGTGGTATGATTTTCTTGTATGATAGACGCGATAAAAGGATTTTTTGAGGACATACGGATATTTTTTAGTTCCAAAAACGTTTTATCCGTTGATATCGGGACGGCATCCATAAAATTGATTGAAATTGAAAGAGAGAAAGGAGTGTTGTCCCTTAAAAACTACGGAATGCTTCAAACGAAAGAATATTTGGAACGGGCGAACGCGGCTCTCCAGACAAGTTCTCTGAAGCTCTCGGAAGACGACGCTTCGTCTCTTTTAAAACTAGCCATGCGAGAAATGGGAACAAAGGCAAGACACGCCGTGGCGTCGCTTCCCGCGTTCAACGTGTTTTTTGTTCCAATCGAAATGATCCTTATGTCCCGCGAGGAAACCGGAAAATCCCTTTCCTTTCAAGCGAGGCAATATATTCCGATACCCATAGATCAAGTAACGGTTGATTGGGTGAAGATCGGGGAATTTGACGGAGATAAGGGAGAACGGTTTCAAAGATTACTCGTAACGGGCATTCCCAATGTCCTTATCAATACCTATAAGACTGTTTTTAAGAAGGCGGGATTGAAACTTTTAACCCTTGAAGTTGAAACTAATTCCCTTGCTCGCGCCCTTACCCGAAAAGGAGAATTACCGACGCTGGTTTTAGATATCGGAGCGGAGTCAACGTCCATCATGGTCGTGCAAGACGCTTTAGTTCAGGAGGTTGGACAGACGGATTACGCGGGAACCACCCTTACGCAAGCCTTGGGGAGGAGTTTGAATATAAGCAACATGAGAGCCGAAGAATTAAAGAAAAGAAGGGGACTTTCCGATTCGGGAAAAGAGTATGAGTTATCAACATCGCTCTACCCGTTTTTAGATGTTATAATACAAGAGTGCGGACGCGTGAAAAAATCCTTTGAAAAAAGAAGCGGGATAAAAGTAAGGACACTTACGCTCACGGGGGGAGGCTCAAATCTCATGGGGCTTGAGGAGTATCTTAAAAGTCAGATGGGATTGCCCATACAGCGCCCGGTAGTCTTGGATTCCTTTAACCATACCCCCGAGATAGATATATTGCGGAGCGCGTTCGGAAAAGATTTGGCGGTGTCAGCCGGTCTCTCGCTTCGTTTCCGAGTATGACAAACTCACAAACTCCACAAACCAATATTCAGGAACAGTTCGTGGAAACAGCCATGCCCGTAGGTCTTCCTTGGCGCATTATGATATTCTCGGGCGTTATATTGGGACTCGCGATCTTTTTCGCGGTGGGACTCAAACTTGGCTATGAAAAATATCTTGATGACCAGCTTTCTCGGATAACGAATAATATAAACGCGCTTTCATCAAGCGTTAAAGACAAACAACAGGAATACGTTGGTTTTTATTCCCAAATCGTGAATATAAAAAGCGTGTTGGAAAAACGAAGTATCACGGCAAACATATTCCCTTTTTTGGAAACCAACACGATAGCTTCGGTATATTACACGGAAGCTGAAATGACCTCCGCGTCACAGACCCTCTCCGTCAAAGGATTCGCTCGATCGTTGAATGACTTAAGTCAGCAGATAGCGATAGTTGAGAAAGACATAAAGGATGTTTCTAACGTCGTTCTTGACGGAGTCACCATTCAACCGGGAGGAGTTTCCTTTTCTCTTTCCATTCATTTTACAAACGCGTTTCTTGGAAATCTTTTGAAATAACCATATGAGAATATCAACAAAAAGAATTTTGAGTATTGGAATCGCGGGTTTCTTTCTCATCGCGGCGTTTTTTGTCTACGCGCAATTCATTAAAGGATACGTGACGGAAATAAACGAGAAACGAGCCGAGCTCGCGTCAAAGACGGCGTTATTCAAAAATCAGGATAGCGCGATAAAACAGGTACAGGATACCATATCCAATTTTCAAAACTTCAAAGACATTCAGAAAAAAATAGCTCTCGCCATTCCAAGCGGAGTTGATACGATAAACGCGGTTCGTGAAATAGAAGCCGCCGCCTCTCGATCATTTGTTACCATAGCGTCTTTGAATTTCAAACCCGTGGCTCAGCGGGCGTCTAAAGAGTCGTTTCTGAAAAAAATAGGAGTGCTGCAAGTCGATTTAGCCGTCACGGGGGATTATGGGGGAATCAAAAATTTCTTGAACCTGCTTGAAACGAATGTGCGCGTGGTAAACGTGCAAGAATTTAAATACCAACCCAAAAGCAGCGGTCCTTCTGCTTTGGTCATAAAAATGGAGATGTATTATCAAGAACCCTAATATGGCTATTCTCATAGAACAAGACAAAAAATCGGTAAACTGGATAAGTGTGATAGCGGTAGGTGTCATTATTCTCCTTCTCTTTATGGGCGCCTATTATGTTTTCTTTAAGGATCCGGGAGTTATTGATCAGATTGTTCCTCAAAGTCTTCAGAATGTAAGTCAGCTTACCAAAACCAATATAGACCCGGGAGAGGTGGTGAATCTTCCCGCGTTCAAATCTCTTCAAGACTACACGACTCCTCTCATACTTCCTCAAGCGGGAAGGAGTAACCCGTTTCAACCCTTTTAAACCATGACTGATCAAGAGTTAGTAAAGCAACTCGTTTCGCGGGGCATTATCGAAGAGCGGGCTGGAGCCCGCGTTCTTGAAGACGCTAAATATTCAGGGAGGACCGTTGAAGAAGTGATGTACGAACGTCAGGTAGGGGATGAGGTTGCTATCGCGAAGGCAAAGGCGGAAATAACGGGGGCTCCGTACAAAAAGGTAAACGTGGAAACGATAAACGACGACCTCTTAAAACTTATCCCCCAAGAGACGTCCCTGAACTATAACCTAGCCCCTCTTGAGAAAAAACAAAATCTTCTCATTGTGGGAATGCTTCGTCCGGATGACCCGAGAGCTCAAGACGCCCTTCGCTTTATCGCCAAACAAAACGCCTTAAGTCTCGGAGTATATGTCATAACCCCATCGGATCTTGCCGCCATATGGAGGAAATATAAACCCTACAAAAGCGAGATAGAGGCGGCCGTAAAAGAAGTGGGAAGCGTGGGGTCTAAAGAAAAATCCGTTGAGCTTGAAGAAGGATGGAGCGAACAAGATGCTCCCATTATCAAAATTGTCGCATCCACTCTAAGGCAAGCGGTGGAAGCGGGAGCTTCCGACGTGCATATAGAGCCGGAGAAATCAAAAATACGAATACGGTTTCGATTGGATGGGGCTCTGAAAGAAGTTGTTTCGCTTCCGGATAATCTCGCTCAGCCCGTTATCTCGCGCGTGAAAGTTCTTGCCCGCCTTAAACTCGATGAAAACCGCGTTCCTCAAGACGGACGCTTCAGAACGTTTCTCTTTGGAAGGGATATAGATTTCCGCGTTTCAACGTTTCCAACGCCGAATGGAGAAAAAGTCGCGATTCGCGTCCTGGATCCGCGAACAGGATTAAAAGGATTGGATAGTCTTGGTCTTAACGCCTACAACAGGGAAATACTGGAAAACGCCGCGGAACGTCCGTATGGAATGATTTTGATAAGCGGACCCACGGGATCGGGGAAAACGACAACACTCTACGCGATCATGCAAAAACTGAATAGAGACGACGTAAATATCGTTACCCTGGAAGATCCGGTAGAGTATTTTATGAACGGAGTGAATCAATCTCAGGTTAAGCCGGAGATCGGATACACCTTCGCGAGCGGACTTCGTCAGATTCTTCGCCAGGATCCCGATATTATCATGGTAGGAGAAATTAGAGACACGGAAACAGCTGGACTTGCCGTAAACGCGGCATTGACGGGGCATATCGTGCTTTCAACCATACACACGAACAACGCTTTAGGGGTCGTTCCTCGTTTGACTGATTTAAAAGTTCCGATATTTTTACTTCCCTCCGCCCTTAATTTAATGGTGGCGCAACGTCTTGTGTTGCGTCTCTGTGATGCCTGCAAGGTTTCCGTTCAGGTATCTCGGGAAGCGGAAGAAATCATTAATGAAACACTCAAAAATCTTCCGGAAAAAGCAAAACCGGAAGAATTGTACAAAGCACCGTACACGTTGTATCAGAGGGGAAAAAAAGAAGATTGCAAAATCTGCAAAGGTAAAGGCATCGTGGGAAGAATAGCTATTATTGAGATTTTTAAGATGACGCGCGAATTAGGGGAGATCATATCGGAAGGATTTACGGAAAACAAACTTCTCGCGGAAGCCAAGAGACAAGATATGGTAACTCTTCGTGAGGACGGTATCCTAAAGGCCTTGAAAGGAGAGATAGCTTTTGAAGAGGTGATACGGGAAACGGAAGATGAGGAAGAATAGCCATGACAGAGAAGCCAAGAAACGATATAATTATTTCCATGGATTACAAACAAAAATTAAACGAACTCCTTCTCACCACGGCGCGGCAAAACGCGTCCGATTTGCACCTAGCCGTGGGAAGAAGACCGACGATCCGCGTTGATAGCGTCCTTATTCCCCTTGTGAAGGAGCCCATTTTAACAAAAGAAGACGCCGAAGGGTTGGTATTCGCTCTTTTGAGCGAAGAACAAAAGACGAGATTTCTTCAGCTTAAGCAACTTGATCTTTCATACAACTTTGAAGACAAGGCCAGATTCCGCGTCAATGTGTTTTTTCAAAGAGGATTCGTTGCCGCCGCGCTTCGCTTGATTCAGGCTCAGATTAGAACGATAGAAGAGTTAAATCTTCCACCCCTCCTCCATGATTTCGCGGCGCTGAACCAAGGATTTGTTCTGGTTGTAGGTCCCGCGGGACACGGAAAATCAACAACCTTAGCCGCGCTCCTGGATGAGGTGAATCATAAACGAAATAACCATATTATTACCGTTGAAGACCCCATAGAATACCTCTTTGCTCAGGACAGATGTATTGTTTCCCAAAGAGAAGTGGGGCAAGACGCGACCTCGTTTCATGAAGCGCTGCGGGCCGTTCTCCGCCAGGATCCGGATCTTCTTATGATTGGAGAAATGCGCGATCCTGAAACTATCTCAACCGCTATGACCGCGGCGGAAACGGGGCATGTCGTATTTTCAACCCTTCATACAAACTCAGCATCCCAAACCATCGATCGTATTATAGACAGCTTCCCTCCCGAACAGCAGGGGCAAATTATTTCTCAACTCGCGTCAACGCTTGTGGGTATTATTTCCCAGCGTCTCGTTCCCCGGGTTGGAGGGGGGCGTATTCCGGCAATCGAAATCATGCTTACTAATTCAGCCATTAGAAATCTCATCCGTGAGAGGAAAATATATCAGATCGATCTTGTTATTGAAACCAGCATGCAAGAGGGTATGATTTCATTGAACCGATCGCTCGTCACTTTGGTTAAGAAGAAAGAAATATCCCTGGAGCAAGCCGAAGGATATTCCCTTAACCCCTCGGAGCTTAGAATTCTGCTTGAAAGAACATAACAAGTGGCGTTTGGTTATTGGTATGTAGTATAGTAAAGATATGAAGTTTACGTACAAAGCGAGAACAAAAGACGGAGAGCTTCAAGTGGGAAGTGTTGAGGCCGCTTCTCGCGAGGCCGCGGTGAATATATTATTAAGCCACGCGCTCTTTGTGTTAAGTGTCGAAGTGGAAAAGGAAGACGCGTGGTATAGGCGGATAACTGATTTTTTTGAACGCGCCAAAACCGCCGATCTCATGATCTTTACGCGTCAATTCGCGACGCTTCTCGCGTCTCAAGTCCCGCTTGAAAACAGCTTGCGAAATTTATACGCCCAGACAACCAAGCCCGTTTTGAAACAAGTTATCTCTGAAATCATAAGCGACATAGAATCGGGATTTTCTCTCTCGCAGGCTCTAGGAAGGCATCCGGGAGTGTTTTCGGAATTTTACGTAAACATGGTACGGTCCGCTGAAGTAACGGGACGCTTGGGGGAAGTCTTGGATTTCTTGGCCGATTATTTGGAGAAGCAGTCCATTCTTATAGGAAAAGTTCGCAACGCCTTGATTTATCCCGCGTTTGTGATAGGACTCTTTATTATTGTCGCCATGGTTATGGTAACTATGGTGTTGCCGCAAATTACTCCCATATTCGCGGAAGCGAAAATAACGTTGCCTTTTTTCACCCAAGTGCTTATCACGGTTGGGGGAATCGTTCAAAACTGGTGGATCGCGATTCTTATAGCCTTCGTGATCGGGCTTATTGTCCTTATTGACTATATAAGAAGCGAGGAGGGAAAGGTGGTGTTTGACGAGCTTAGTTTACGCCTTCCGCTTTTTGGAAAGCTCTTCCAATTTTTATACCTCTCGCGGTTCGCGGAATCGACTCGGGTTCTAATTCAAGGAGGACTCACCATTCCCCAATCCGTCGAGATATCGTCAAGGACGATAGGGAATTCGGTATATCGTGAAATTTTGCACGGGGCGGCGCAAAACGTAAGAAAGGGAGAACTCCTTTCCCAGGCCCTTAAAGACGTTTCCTATTTTCCCCCGCTTGTCTCCCAGCTCATTGCCGTGGGAGAGTCCACGGGACGTCTTGAAACCCTTCTTTCAAAGATTAGTGACTACTACAGAAGGCAGGTTGAGGATAAAGTTTCAAATCTCGTTGAGTTGATTCAGCCTATTCTCATGGTTGTTATCGGAGGTTTGGTGGCGATGCTTTTTGCTTCCATTCTTCTTCCGCTCTATAACCTTACCCAGACGTTTTAAGTGGAATATGATATACTAAAAAAGAACAAGGTCGAAATATACGATATAATATATTATTATGAATACTAAAAAGTCAGGATTCACCCTTATTGAAATGCTTGTCGTTGTCGCGATCGTAGGTATTCTCTCGGCAACCATACTCGCGGCGTTAGGCCCATCAAGAAACAAAGCAAAAGACGCGAGAATTCAAAGCGCGATCAAGCAAGGTCTCGTTATCGCGGAGACGTTATATGATTCAAATAGCGCGAATCATTATGCCGCGGTTACCCTTGCGCAAGCAGATATAGCAAAATTAGTGGCGGACGTTTCGAGTCAGGGGGGTACTTTGAAAGTAAGTGTTGCGGCAAACTCAGTTGCTTTTTCTTCTTCTCTTAATACTTCTTCGGGTACATACTATTGTTCTGATAGTACAGGAAAAACAGGGTCAACAGAGCCAACGAGCGCAACGACGGGTGTTTGTCCTTAGTAGGAAAATAAGATTGAAATAAAAAATAATCCCTGTAGAACAGGGGTTATTTTTGAAATGGTATTTATATGATATAATGAAAAAACCATGAATACTAAATCATCAGGATTCACCCTTATTGAAATGCTTGTCGTCGTTGGAATCATAGGAATTCTCTCATCCGTGCTTCTCACGGCTCTTGGTCCAGCCCGCGACAAAGCGAAAGACGCGAGAATTATTCAACAAATGAATCAGGTTCGGGCGCTTGCCGAGACGATGTACAACGGAACCTATGACGCGCTTCAAACTGTTCCTTCGATAGGGGAAATAGCGAACTCTGATCTTAAAGCTCTCGTTGACGACATCACGCTTCAAGGGGGGAATTTAGTAATAGCAAAAAACGCTTCAAAGGGATCCACGTCCTATATCATGTATTCGCAACTCAATCAAAAAATTGGACAAGAGCCGAATTTGCAAATCCAATATTATTGCATTGAATCGGGAGGAAAATCCGCTTTTGTCACCGAAGAGCCTCTTGGGATGACGTGTAAAAACTAGCATGGAATTTGCTTACTATGTTCTCTTATTTGCCTTAGGGATGGCTCTCGGAAGTTTTATAAACGTTTTATCTCTTCGATATAATCCGGAGAGAAATGTTTTTAATCGTGAATGTATCAGAGGAAGGTCAAAGTGCGATGCGTGCGGAAGAGTATTGAAATGGCATGAACTGATGCCCATCCTAAGTTTTTGTATACAAGGAGGAAGGTGTAAAACATGCAGGGCAAGTCTTACCTTACAGTATCCTATCATTGAAGCGGTTTCAGGTTTGGTAGTCGCGGGGATTCCTTGGTTTTTAAATTATACTTGGGGTTTTTCTCAAAAGACATTCTTGTTATTGGAAGCCCCATGGTGGCATTATATTTTAATCCTGCTATGGATAGCCGTTTTTCTTGTATTTCTTCTCATAACCCTTATTGATCTAAAACACTTTTTAATACCCGATGAATTAACCACGATACTCGGTGTTTTGGGAATCTTTATCACCGCGATCCTCTCGCTATATAGAAGTAGTCTTCCCATATTCTCCGCGTCTTTTTTGAAAAACTATGGGGCAATCGGATCGTTGGATAGCGTGGTTATAAACCACGTCATAGGTTCCGTCGTGGTTGGGGCTTTGTTTTGGATGTTGCATGTAGTAACCAAAGGAAGGGGAATGGGTTTTGGAGACGTGAAACTTGCTTTTGTCTTAGGACTTATCTTTGGATGGCCGGATTCTTTAATAGGAACACTCCTCTCATTTGTCATTGGAGGCGTATGGGGAACGTATCTTTTGCTTTCAAAAAGAAAAAAAATGAAAGACAGGGTTCCGTTCGGACCTATTATGATAGCAGGCTACGCGACCCTGTTTTTCTTTGGATTTACGATTGTAAAAGCGTATTTCAACCTTTTGGGTTTACGATAAAACCTTTTGGAAGCCTCGTAAAATAAAGTATAATGAGGCATATGAAGAGAGAAGAAGCGTCTAAAAGAGTAAAAAAACTGCGTGAAGAAATTGAAGAAGCGCATTACGCGTATCACGTGCTTGATAATCCGATGATCCCCGGATCATCCGCTATGGAG
>JAKALF010000009.1 GCA_021813265.1 bacterium | reverse complement strand
CTGTAGTATACCGGTAGTACGCACGCTTCGGGTGCGTGTAGACTGGGTTCGATTCCCAGCAGCCCGACCAACAATATATGAAAGAAGAACATACCCTGTGTCTCATCGTCTACAATAAATATTCAAGCGATCAGATTTCAGGAGAGGATATAAGCAAAGAAAATTCCGCCGCTGAGGAATTTGAAGATATGAAGGCCATTAAAAAGGCCTTAAAAGAAATGGGGTTTCAGGTTCGGGCGCAGGGAATACGGAACATAACTCCCAAAGTGGTTCAAGGTATTATAGAGTTAAGTCCCGACGTCATTTTCAATTTATGCGAATCATTGAATGGAGACAGTAAATCGGAGATGCATGTCGCGGGTCTCTTTGATCTTTTAGAAATCCCCTATACCGGATCTCCGTCATTTGCGTTGGGACTCGCGTTAAACAAGATAAAGACAAAACAGATATTAAAAGCCATTGGAATCCCCGTTCCCCCTTCTGTGCTTGTAAGCCCCGGAGAAGAATTTAAGGCGGACGATCTGACTCCCCCCTATATCGTAAAACCCGTGGGCGAGGACGGGTCATCGGGAATTTTCAGCAAATCGGTGGTATATACGGCGGAAGAGGTCAATATTCTCACGAAAACCATACATAGAGATTACAAACAGGCGGCGCTGGTTGAAGAATTTATCGAAGGTAAGGAGCTGACTGTTTTTGTCGTGGGAGACAAGGAGCCTAGGGTGCTGGGGATAGGGGAAATTGATTTTTCCGATTTCCCCAAAGGGGAGCCGAAAATCATTTCATATCATGCGAAGTGGGACACGAGAAGTCCGCTCTTTAGAACAGCGGAACACATCATATGTCCGGCCAATATTCCCTCGTCTCTTAAAACACGGATTGAACGCGTTGCCCTTAAAACATTCAAAGAAATCGGATGCAAAGACTATGCCCGTATTGATATACGTATAAGCGAGAATAGGCGAGTGTACGTTTTGGAAGTAAACACGAATCCATTTCTCGATCCGAGCGCCGGATTTGGGCAGGCGTGCGAATCGGCGGGAATATCGTATAACGCTTTTATAAAAGAGATAGTGGAAAACGCCATGAAAAGGAAAAATAAAAACCCCTATAAATAGGGGTTATGCGAATTGAAATATAGGCGTCTTTTCCTCAATCACCTTACGCATGACGCGAAGCTGTCGCTTCGCGCTCCAGTACATGGCGGAATCCAAGGGATGAGAGAGAATAATAAAATGAATTTTTCCGGGAAACGTTCTCCCTACCCTCCCATTTCCCTGAATCAATTCTATTCCTGTTTTTGAGAGGGAGTAGTGAATGACGACCCCTATTTCAGGAATGTTGAGACCTTCTTTCACGACCGATGTTGAGATCGCGAACTGAAGACTCCCGTTAGTAAGAGATAAGATAACTTGATTCTGATGTTTCAAGCTCTTTCCCACTCCTCCAAAGAGAATATCGGTATTCAGTCCCGATTGAGAAAGACGATCATGTAAGTAAAGGCCTGTTTCTTTTTCTCCCACGAATATAATGCCCCTACCCTCCTTTTCAAGGTTGGCGAGAGAAAGGAGAGACAACGCTTTCGGATGTTCGTCTTTGTGTTTGTACGCAAGATTGATGATATCTTGCATATGGGGATGATGGAGAAATCTATGGATACTTGTTCTACTTCCTCGCGAAGCGTTCTTCTCCTCCAGTCTTTGTGTGAAGGATAGGAACGTATGATAACTTTCCGTCATGCATACAGAATACGCGTGACGAAGTTTCATGTATATTCCATAGAGAGATAGACCTTCATAATGAGTGTAGCGAAACTCATCAATCTCTTTCTTCAGGGAAACAAGCTCGCGTTGAGAGAGAATATGGGATTTTTTCTTGAAGTTGGAATCGCTCTTGAAAAAATCCATTTGATTTGATTTGTAATTAAGAAATCCGCACTCTTTCAGTTGATGTTCCGCGGAACGGAACATGGAAAGGAATTTCTGATCCAAGACTTTGAGTACGGCATCAAGATTAACGACGGTAACATTCTCTTTCTTTTCGGGCATCGCGATGGATCCGCGAATCCAATGTTTAATGCCGAATATCTCCTTTATGATCGCTATCTTCTCTTCGTTTCCTCCGGGAGAGGCTGAAAGAGGGAGAATGGGGATACGATGTTCCTTAAACATATGAACAAGGGGAACATACGCGTATTTTCCCTGTCCCTTATGAAATTCATCAACAACGAGAAAATGAAAGTTGGTTGGATGAGTATTTCCTCTTCCCATTTCTTTCAGAAACGTCTGCGGGGTCGCGAACGTGAAAGGGGAACGATTCCAATCCCTATCCTTTTTCTTTGTCGTCCCGATGATAACCCTTGATTCGGGAGCGTTTTCTTTCGCGATGTTCTGAAGAAGGGCTTTGTGTTGTCCCGCGAGGATTCTCTGGGGGACAAGGAATAAGGTTCTCTTTTCTTCTTGTGTGTGAAGAAAAAGAGAGACAAGAAAGGCGACAATAGTTTTTCCCGTTCCGGTATCAGCCACGAAAGCGGTGTTTCCCGTCTCAATTCCTTCTAAAATTTTTGCGGCGGAAGAAATTCTGAAATCAAAAAGCTCTTCTCTTCGAGATTCTTCCTTGGGAGAAACTATGGAGAGATTGAGAGAAAAAACCATTTCTTTGAGGGCTGTATTATAATTTGACATAGAGCCTCCTTTTAAATTTCTAAGATTACAATATATCTTTATGAACAGATGAGTCAATGAGTATGGGGGATTGCGAAGACATAATGGGTTAGGTATTGTAGGTAATAGGTTAGGGCCTATGGTTCAGTGGCAGAACACAGCATTCGCATTGCTGGGACGGCAGTTCGATTCTGCCTAGGTCCACCAAACGAAACATTGTCGGAATTAAGAAAGCGGAGCGATTTCAGCTTCCTCATCAGAAGCCCTACATTGAAAAAATCGCCAAGTCGTTACGTTCCAATGGAAGAGTTGTTAAAATAATTTAATGAATATATGAAAATACATATTGTAATGCACGAAAGTTTTGAATCTCCCGCTGCGATTGAAATTTGGGCAAAAAGAAAAAATTTTGATATTTCCTACACAAGACAATATATAGGTGATTCTTTTTCCAAAAAATGCAATTTTGATTTTTTAGTTGTAATGGGTGGACCACAATCTCCCGCGACAACCCTAAAAGAATGTCCACACTATGATGCGAGAAGAGAAATCGTGTTTATTAAGCAAGCTATTAATGAGGGTAAAATTTTACTTGGAATATGTTTAGGCGCTCAGTTAATCGGAGAGGCGCTTGGCGTAAAATTTGACCACAGCCCAAATAGAGAGATAGGTGTTTTTCCTTTAACTCTTACAGAAGATGGAAAACAAGATCCGATAATTGGGAAATTTCCGGAGAAATTTTTGGTCGGTCACTGGCACGGAGATATGCCCGGGCTTACTACTGAGTCAAAAATCCTTGCAACAAGCGAAGGTTGCCCTCGCCAAATAGTTCGTTATTCTCCAAAAATTTACGGTTTTCAGTGTCATTTTGAATTCACGCCTGAAGCAGTTGAAGGGATGATAAAAAATAACGCGCACGAGTTAAAAGAATACAAAGATTTACCATATATACAAACTGCAGAACAGTTAAGAAATAATGACTATTCTGAAATGAATAAGTTACTTTTTGATTTTTTAGATAAATTTTCTAGTCAATAAAATTTGAAGCGAATGTGATATAATAAAAACCATGAAAAAAGTCATTATCCCCATTTCGGCAGTAGCCATTATTATGGCCGCGGGTCTTTGGCTTCCCACCATAAGCCATGCGCAGTCGCTCGCTGAACAGCTCCAGAGTCTCATGCGGCAGGTGCAAGCTCTTCAGGCTCAACTCCACGCGCTGGATACCCAGTCGAGTTCCAGTGGCGGACAAGGAACGGTCTCGCCGCCATCAAGTAACGTAACACAACCCGCTTCTTCCGAGAGCGGTTTTATTACACTCGATGAATTACCGGGAAACGTATCGGTTTCTTGCGCGCTTCCTTCGGGATTAGGAGTTGGATCTCAAGGGAACGCCGTCTATCTTCTTCAGACGGTACTTGATAAGGCGGGATATTATCCGGAAAGGCTTATTACTGGATATTACGGTAAACTTACCGCTTCCGCGGTCAAACGATTTCAGAACGAGAATCCTGGAAGTTCGTTAGATTCGCTGGTTACAAAGATATATGCTAGTCAGTGCGCGAAAGGCGGTATGCCTCCTATTCTGACATCGACTCCGTATATTACCTCTCTAGACCCCGCGAACGTCGCGATCGGTCAGTCACTCAAAATCCATGGATCGTATCTTAACGCCGGTGAATATCCCTTAGTTTGGTTGAGTAAAGGAACGCCTGGATCGGTTGGAGAAAAAGGACTTCTTCCCGTTTCCTATGAATCATCCAAAGAACTCACGGTAACAGTGCCAAGTATATTATGCACGGTTCAGACGGCAGCGTCAGGTCTTCCTTGTCCTTCCTCTATTTCTACTCCCATGGGAGACAGCGTGGTCTATATCCAAAATGCCATGGGTGTTAGTAACTCTGTTCATGTTAATATCGGTTCATCAACTTCTACTTCGACACCATCCGTCACCGTAACTTCTCCGAATGGAGGGGAGACGTGGTCTAAAGGAACAGAGCAGACTATTAGATGGATGGATACTGCGCATTTTTCTTGTCCAGATGGGGCGAGTTGTAGTCTGCCGGCTGGACCATTTGATATAAAACTTCATTATATTTATCCATGTACCCAACAAACGGATAGGGGATGTGCCGGCGTCTATTCACGAGATTACACTATTGCCACTGGTGTAGTTGGTCAGGGCTATTCTCGCTACTATTCATGGAAGGTGGGCCGGGTTTTGGCGGGTGATACGGTTGATACTGTGCCGGACGGTTCTTATACCATAGAAGTTTGCGCCTCTGGCACCAATGAATGCGATACGAGCGATTCATATTTCAAGATCACCTCTTCCGATGCTTACGTCCCCACCCTCTCCGTATCAAACAACAATTCCTTACCTTCACGCCAGGTACCCTTGGGCGCGAAAAGCGTAAGCTTGGCAAAACTCCTTCTTATCAACACAACAGACAAGGAGGCGCTCAAGGTTGGGGAGCTTAAATTTAATTTTGGAGCGACGGGTGGGGCGGCGTTTGAAAACCTCAGACTCTTTAATTCGGATGGAAGCATAATCGCGGGCCCCATTTCATTAACTCCTATCCCAGGAGCGCCGAGTAAGTTAAATAATGAATTTATCGCTGATTTCAAAGGCATTGATTATAACTACGGTTATAATTATCCCGGTCTTATCGTGCCGAAAGGGGGTACGGTCGCGGTGGAACTTCGCGGTGACGCCGTGCCGTTTACCGTTGGAGGAGGTAATGTTGAAAATACTCAAACTTCTATCTACATTGGTTCAACGAAAAACGTAGTTGCGTACGGTGAAGGGTCTAACTCATTTGTGAAAGTGAGCGGAACTCCGAATTTTGCCACATTTACCACTCTGCGAAGCAAGCTCACCTTGTCGGGGACTCCTCTCGGTTCCGATAGCGCGTGCGGAAATTACACCGGAGGATCGACAACAAACCGAACAAGAACGACAGATGATTATATAAGCTGTATCAAGATAGGAGCCGATCCGGAGGGACAGGAAGTGCGTCCAAAAGTTCTTGCTCTCACCTTGAAGGGTGCACCTCTCATAGATCCATTTTTAGTGTCTTTGATAGACCCCGCAACCGGTATGACGTATGACGGTTCAATGCCGCAAACCTGTACATCAAGTGGAGGTATATGTGGTTTGCTCTTTGTATTAAATGGGACTCCAGTTTCAGCTGGTCAAACAAAAGGAGTTGTGTTGAAAATAGACTCTTCAAATCTTTCATTGCGGGCAAATGAGCAGAATTCTGTGGATGTAATGGCGGAAACATGGAAGAGCGTGAGTTGGGGAGATGGTGTAATATCCGGAGCAACTCAATTAGGGCTTAATCTATCGGGTGATATGTTAGTACCGATTAATTTTGGTCACGTGACATATGGGGGTGGGGGATCTCAGTCTCAGCCACCGGTTATCTCCGGCGTCTCTGGACCTCAAAAGCTTAGTGTGGGAGAGACGGGAACCTGGACGGTGCAGGCATCGGATCTGAGTAATGGAACCCTCTCCTATTCCGTAGATTGGGGAGATAATGTAGCGAAGGGATGCTCGAGCGGTTCCCCATGTCCCTTAAAGTCGGAATCAAGCAATATCCAACAGAGCGCGACCTTTACCCATAGTTATACTTCCACGGGAACGTACGCTCCGACCTTTACCGTTACCAATTCAAACGGGCAGAGCGCGAAGACGAGTATTAGTGTGAATGTTTGGAACGCTACAAATCAGTCGTCCTTAACGATTACCTATCCATCTGCCGGTGCAAATCTAACCCAAGGATCGACATATAAAATCACGTGGGCCGGATGGGACTACTATAACGGCAGCAAAATTACGAGCTATTCCGTGTTTCTTGTTGGCGGAGCGCTTGGATCTACCGGAGCTAGATATCTTGGTACAGTGAATCTAAACACACAAGACTGGTTCAGTTGGACAGTACCGTCAGATGTCGTTCCGGCATCAAACTACCAGATTCAGTTTAGCGGTGCAGGCGTGTCTGGTAATAATAGCGACTCATTTAATATTCTATCTTCCGCTTCTCAGAAGGATTCAATCAGTATTACCTCGCCAACCTCGGGGGAAGCATGGCAGGTGGGAACAACGCATCAGATAAGCTGGACGGCCTCGGGCGGCGCGGAGAGCGGATTGCCGTATATTAAAGCAATCTACGTTCCGACGGGCGGGGCATGGAATATCTATTCTTTCAGTACAGCAAGTCCAGGCGCGAACGGAAGCTACTCGTGGGCGATCCCGAATAATTTACCCCACGGAGATTACAAAATTCGCATTGGTCTCCAGCCCGAAGGATATGGATATTACACGGACAGCGCGCAATTTAGCGTGACGGCAACAGGCGCGCCCGCGTGTGTCTCAACCTCCAATATTGTGGAACAGCCACTCGGGAATCCAGGAGGGACGGGGCCTTTTGAGAAACTTGGTCTCGACATATCTTCTCACCCGGAGATTCTGAAATATAGGATACAGTGGTTTAGTGGTAATTGGTCTGACTGGTACGTGCCTGGTAAGGGAGATGAGGATACGAAGAAAAATCTTGATGGAACCTCTCGTAGAATGTGGGCATACTTTGACGACCATACCCATGAATACGTGAAGTGTAATAGTGCTGGACTCGGTTTTCGAATGAATTCTCAAGACACAGCGTCCCTCCAAGCTTCTCTTCTTATCATACTTCAGAATTTCGCGGGATTATTAAAGCAGGCAATAGGTCAATAAAAGAAGAAGTTTAGACATAAAATACGCGACCTCAAAAAGGTCGCGTATTTGTGTAAATTACCCGAGAAGGGGGATAACGCGCTTCTTATACCTTGCCATCGTGTTTTGATTTATACCAAGCTCCGGCACTTCCGTAGTATGACGTATGAGTTCGTGAAATTTTTCGAATAGAATATTGAGATGGAACATATTCACGTACCGGTCGCATTCGTTCCAATCAAACTCAGGAAGGAACGCTAAACTTAATATGTCAATCTTATCCTTTCCTCCTTTTGATGTTCCTTCGCGTTCCTTCCACGCGTAAAGTTTCAGAAGAAAGAGGATTTCAGGTTTTGGCACGCGGAATCCTTCCCGAATCATGGAATGTTCCATAATAACCTCCGCTGGAATGCCAATCTCGGAATAGTGGGGAAGATAGATATCAACATCAAACTCTCCCCTTTTTATCTCATATTTTTTCAGTCGATCATTTTTTGTGACTGAATATAATTCCCGCATTTTTCCCAGTTCAGCGTATTCAGCGATAAGGTCAATATCTTTTGACTTTAAGGCGTGTGTATACATAAAAACCGCCCAGCCTCCAATGAGCGTAAATGTGAATTTTTTAGAGAGTTCCGTGAGAAACACGAAACTTTTTTCAGTGATGATATCGTGGTAGTACTGCATGGAAGTTAAGATGGAATAATGCGGTTCTTGAGCGCTAGGAGAAAATCTTTCGCGTACCACTCTTTCATGTTCCATAAATCGGCGAATGTCTGCGTGTCGGGTGTCGTACCGTTTCCGTAACGTTCGAGGAGGGGATCTTTTTTGAGAACAAATATATTTTCTTTCCCTGATTGTTTTGGGAATCGTTTTTTGAGTTCTAGAAGTTCAGACGCGCTTGCGTAGACATAGATTGTATCGTATTCAGCAGGCGCGCTTTTATGCGTATACGCATACGCGCTGCATCCGCCAAAAATAATTCCTGAAGGGACACTCCCCTCGATTTCTTTCGCGCTCATAGGAACCGCGGTTTGATACAAAATTTCATGCGCCAGGTTTCGTTGGGTTGCCCAGATGTAGAGAAGTTTTTCGATGTCAATGAGAGAAAAATCCCTGCCTGACACGGTAATCGCTCCCTGCTTGCGGGGGATGAGAAGGGCGTTAAAAACGGTACTCACGGAAATACTGAGCTTTTTCGCGATGTCCTTTTGCGTGAATCGGTATTGTTTTTTATGAATGGCGCTTTCTAAAATTTCACGCCATATTATCTCTTTTTTAAGCATATGTAAGTTTCTTTTCGATTTTTAAAGCTCTTTTTAGCCTCATTTCGATTATATTCGAAATGAATATATAATGTCAAGGAGAAAATAGAGATAAAAATAACCATTAATTTGTGTAATAAATCACCCCGTCACAATCTGTAACAGGGTGTCGAAATACGTCAAAGACAAGGCGATGCGCGGACGACTGTTATACCATCGTATCTCTGGGTGATCTCCACAGTCATAAGATGAAACTGTTCCTCATTATTAAATCTAATGAATCCTGTAACAATATTAGCCACACATGGAATGTAAAGTATGGCTCTCTTTCCATTTATATCGAGCGGCAGGCGCGCTTCAACTGGTAGGAGATATTCAATAGGTAATCCATTGTTACCAATACCAAGTGAAGATACTATAAGCTTCTTCGTACCGTAGTAGGTAATAGGGGATGAGGTGCCGGTATAATAAGAACCCCATTCTATCTCATATGTCACTGTAACGGTTTGGGGAGAGGAAACGGATTTCTTCATTTCCGTAACCATCGACTTAGACTCATGTCTATGTGTACAGACTTCTTTTTTATCATCATTCACAAGCGCGATGATTATTATGAACAATAATATGAATATAAAAGTAAAGCCAAGTTGGTCTTTCATGTAACCTCCAATTTTAAATTTTACTGAATATATAATAACAGAATTAGGTAATACCGTCAACTTCCCAATGTGATTTTAGAGTACCCCGAGGGAATATTGCTTTTTTATTTGTTTTATGGCATACTAGAAACAGTAATATTTATAGGAGGTTAGTATGACTGTAAGATTTAAAGGAAAAATCTTTCTATTCCTCTTTTTCGTGTTATTTTTCCTGTCTTTTTCAATGGGAAATATTTCCGAGGTAAAAGCCGAAGACATCGTTATAGCTAGGATCTTCTTCCTCACCTCCGTGACGGCCCTTTTCCTTTCCTTGGTAAATTTTCATTTGGAAAGGGGAAAGATTGTATACTACAACATTGAACTCGAAATGATGTTGAGAAAGATAGGATTCTGGGGCATGATTCTCGGATTCTTCATGTCTATTGCTTCAAAGCTGAGAGATGGAGGGAGCTTGTTAAGCGGAATCGGAGGAATTTGGGAAGGATTTCTGACGCTTCTTGTCATATCTCTTCTCTACCTTGTTGTTTACGGGATTTCCCTTTTTATTAAAAAGGAATTCCAGAAACAAACTCCCCGCCACGTTCTTTGATTTTAGACGACCCGCTTTATACGCGGGTCGCTCTCTTGCTAGAAGGAATTAAAAACCATATGATAGAAACCATGAAAGCCCCTGCTTCGGGCTTTTATAATTGAATTATGGAAACCGCGTTAAGAAACATAGCCATTATTGCCCACGTTGACCATGGAAAAACGACCTTGGTTGACGCGCTCCTCAAACAGTCTGAAAATTTTAAGATAAAATCAGACGCGATTCAGGAGCTCATCATGGACTCAAACGAGCTCGAGAGGGAGCGCGGTATTACGATTTTTTCCAAAAACGCCTCCGTGCGATATCAGGGTATTAAGATTAATATCGTGGATACCCCGGGACACGCGGACTTCGGTGGGGAGGTGGAACGTATCATGCGCATGGTTGACGGCGTGCTTCTCGTGGTTGACGCGAAAGAAGGTCCTATGCCTCAGACAAAATTCGTTTTGCGCAAAGCTATTCAAGCGGGACATAAGGCGATCGTGGTTATTAATAAGATTGATAAACCGGACTCGCGTCCGGAATGGGCTCTCAACGAGACTTTTGATCTCTTTATCGAACTCGGGGCAACCGACGAGCAGATTAATTTCCCTGTAATATACGCGAGCGGAGCCCAGGGAAAAGCGGGATTAAAATCCGACCTTCATGACATGAAAACCGTAGAACCCCTTTTTGACGCGATCATCAATCATATTCCAGCTCCCCGTATCGATCCGTCAGCCCCTCTTCAGATGCTTACGGTAAATTTGGCGTATGATAACTATAAAGGGAAGATCGCGATAGGACGTTTGTATTCAGGAACGTTAAAGAAAGGCACGCAAGTCGCGCATATAACGCGTAAGGGAGAGATAAAAAAAGCGCAGGTAACAGGCGTCATGCTTTTTGACGGACTTACGAGAATAGACGCGGAAGAAGCGCGGGCGGGTGATATAGTCGCGATATACGGAATTCCGGATGTTTCGATAGGGGAAACTCTCGCAGATCTCGAGAATCCCGTTCCCTTGCCCGTCATTAAAATTGACGAACCGACAATCAAAATGACATTCGGCGTAAACACCTCTCCCTTCATGGGAAAAGAAGGAGAGTATACGACATCGCGCAATATTCAAGAGCGTCTTACGCGCGAACTTGAAACCGATGTCGCGCTTTCCGTCACAGAAACGGATTCCCCTGATAGATGGATCGTCGCGGGACGAGGAGAACTTCATCTTTCCATCCTGATTGAGAAGATGAGACGAGAAGGGTATGAACTTGAGGTTTCAAAACCCCAAGTTATCTTCAAAGAAGAGCAAGGAATATTGCTGGAACCCATAGAACTTGTCTCCATAGAAGTTCCTGAAGCGTTTTCAGGAACGGTTATTGAAGCCATGGGCAGACGTCTCGGTATTATGCGCGATATGCGCGTTGATCGAGGAGAGACATTCATGGATTTCGCGATTCCCACGAGAGGTCTCATGGGTTTTAGAAATGAATTTTTAACCTCGACAAGGGGAAAAGGAATCATGAACAGCATTTTTCTTGGATACGAACCGCACAAAGGGGATTTAACGCTGAGTTCCCACGGATCACTTGTCGCCTCGGAAACGGGAACGTCAAACAGTTATGGTCTTCTCGCGGCTCAAGAACGCGGAGAACTTTTCATTGGTCCGGGCGTTCCGGTATATGAAGGCATGGTTTTCGGAAAAAACGCGAAAGTGAATGACATCATAATCAACGTATGCAGGGAAAAACAGCTTACCAATTTCAGAACAAAGAATTTTGGTGTTCAGGAGGGACTTGAAGTTCCCCGAGAAATGAGCCTTGAAGACGCCTTGGATTACATCGGAGACGATGAACGGGTTGAAATAACGCCCAAGAGCATTCGTATCAGAAAAATGTATCTTACGGAAAACGAGAGAAAGAAAAATTCCCGCTAGGCGGGAATTATTTCTTCTTTACGAGTATGGCCGTATAGATCATGGAAGCGATCCAAGCGACTCCCATGTCTTTTAGGGTGTCAAAGATGCTGGGCTGGATGTTTAACATGATCCCGTACGCGTTGAAAGCGATGGTATCAAGGGCGTATTCCAAAAATTCCCAGAGAAGTCCGAAAGAGAGAACGATTCCGGAGACGGAACATACGGCAAAAAGAGGAGAAACAAAGGAAAGAGAAAACGATCCCCGTTTTTCTATGAGATAGAAGATGATGGAAGCGATCCATAGTCCGCCTATAACATGAAGAAGAGAATCATAAAGAGGTATGATGTCATAAAAGTGGAGGAAAATTCCAAAGGCGTGCCCGGTTAATATAAGAATAGAGAAGATAATAAGAGCGTATTCGTTTTTATTCATAATAGCGGAATTATAGCACGCAATATGGTATAATGACTATATAGAAGCTTAAAGGTCGAGTTTTTATAGAAAGAGTTAGAAAAGTCATTAATATATTACATTATGTATATACAAGATTGGACAGCGTTAGTCGTCAATTCCTTGCAAAATGTTTGGACCGGTTTTGTGGGGGTTCTCGCGAATATTGTAGGGGCGCTTATCGTCCTTGTCATCGGTCTTATCATCGCAAGCGGTCTCTCGGCCCTTGTGGAAAGGTTTGTGAAGCTTGTGAAGCTTGACGCGTTGCTTTCAAGCCTTGGTTTGGAAGAGCACTTTGAACGCGCCGGTATTTCCATAAATAGTGGAAAGTTTTTCGCGAAGCTCGTGTATTGGTTCCTCGTGATCGCGTTTTTGCTCGCGGCAACCGATATTTTGGGTTTCTACTCTCTCTCGGTATTTCTAAGAGACGCGTTGCTCTACATTCCGAACGTAATCGTGGCGTCGCTCATCATGCTCGCGGCGGTTGTGATGGGAAATTTCTTGAGGAAGCTCGTTCGAGCGTCCGTCAAGGCTTCCAAACTTCACGCTGCTAATTTCTTAGGATCCCTTACGTGGTGGGCCGTGGTTGTCTTTGGATTTTTGACGGCCTTGTCGCAACTTGGTATAGCCGTCGCTATCATTCAATCGCTTGTAACGGGGTTTGTCGCCATGATAGCGATTGCCGGAGGTATCGCCTTTGGTCTTGGAGGAAAAGACTACGCCGCGGGGCTCCTGTCTAAATTTAGGGGACACGTTGAATAACGCGGTTTGTGAGAATCTCCCGCTCTTAGGCGGGAGATTTTTTAGATGAGATTTGACAGATAGATACTTTTGAGCTTTAAATAAAAGCATTAGAGAACATTAAAAAATGTTCATCTCTAACTTCTGAAAGGTAGTAGGAAGCTAAAAGATGATCAAAATTAAAAAGGAAGGGTAGCCCCATGGGTAAAACCTCAAAAAAACAGTTGCTTAAAGTTATTACAACACTCGTTGATAACCTCCCGGAAGAGGAAGTTGAAAATTTTGATCCCAAGATTGCGCAAGCAATCATTGACGGACGTCAAACATCAGGTAGCGAGTTCGCGCGATTTTTAAAAAACAGCGCGCGCATCCTTATCAGTAATCACATAATTGATTGTTCGGCAGATCCATTCATACCAAGTATGTGGAGCTTACAAAGGCACAGAGAAGATGGTAACTTTGTTTGGAATCCGAAGAAAGTTAAACTTTATTTTTCAGAAAATCAGAAAAAAAATAAAGTTATTGATGGACGTGAACTCTTTAGCGAGTTGATCGATCAATCAGTTTTAAATGCCAACGTTCTGGACTATTTATTAGCCCGCCAAGAACTGATACCGGAAGAGTGGAAAGGCAAGCGAATTTTCTTCTGGGGAACAATCTATTGCAACCGAAATGGTAGCTACGTTGTTCGTTGTCTTGAATGGGATGGCCATTCTTGGTTTTGGAACTACTACAAGGTCTATGGAAAATGGATAGAGTACGATTTTGCCGTAGTTTCAATTTCCAACTAATTTTATGCCAGGAATTCAGGGAATGTGTATAAGTTTGAAAAAACCTGAATTTCGTTTTATTAAGGAACTCTAATTTCGCGGAAGGTTACAAGCCTTCCGCTTTTTATACCCCCATCGAATTTGACATTTATACACCCCCCCGTTATCCTTATTTCCATGTTTGCCGTAATAGAAACAGGAGGAAAACAATATAAGGTAAAGGAAGGAGATACAATAAAAATTGAAAAACTGAACGAAGCAAAAGAAAACGAATCGATTTCTTTTAAAAACGTTCTCCTTACCTCCGATTCATCGAAGGTGGTGATAGGGAAACCGTGCGTAGAAGGGAAACCCGTTGAAGGGAAGGTTATAGCCTTTGGCAGAGATTCAAAAAAAATCGTTTTTAAATACCATTCCAAAGCTCGCTATAGGAAGAAAAAAGGGCATCGTCAAGCGTACACCGAAGTTGAAATAACTCGTATCCCCGCGTAACGCGGGGATATTACGTTCTTCCCTTTATCGCGTTCTCAAGCGTTTCCTGATCCGCGAACTCTATTTCTCCTCCCGTAGGTATGCCTCGTCCAAGACGGGTGATGGTTTCCGAAAATCCCTGGAGGGCTTGGGTTACAAGCATGGCCGTAAAGTCGCCGAAAGTGGTTGGGGGAAGGGCGACAATGATTTCCTTCGCTTTTCCATGACACTCGTCCGTAAGGATTTTTTTAAGACGCTCAATGCGTTTTTTTTGTTCGGTGCTCAAGACTCCCTTTTCAGAAAGTTCTCCCAAAACCATATATCGGCCCCGAAAGGCTCGGGTTTTTTCAATGCTTAAACGATCGGTTTCTTTCTCGACAATGGCGATGAGGTCGGGTTTTCTCCCCGCGTCAAGACAAAGATCGCAAGCCTTACTTTCCTTTTCTTTAAGGGAAAAACATCGGTCGCACGGTTCCAGGTTTGAGAGTCCGTGAAGAGCCGATTCAAGTTCGGAAAGCAGAGTCGGGTTATGATGGGTGATAAAAAAAGCGAGGCGCGTCGCGAGACGGGGTCCGATGGAGGGCAGTTTTGAAAAGCGTTCGATAAAGATTCGTATTTCTTTGGGAAGCATGGATTTAAAATTCTTCTTCCGAAGACGTATGGGTTGTGTCGATATTTCTGAAGGTAACCTTTTCAGGATCGAATTTGAGCTTTATAACCCCCAAAGGCCCGTTTCGATGTTTCGCGACAATCAATTCAACCATATTCAATTCTTCTTCGGAAAGATCGGTCTGGGTTCTGTCTTTACGGTTGATGAACATAACGACATCGGCGTCTTGTTCCAAACTTCCCGAGTCGCGAAGATCGGAAAGGCGGGGAATCTTGGTCTCGCGTTTTTCGACGTCGCGTGAAAGCTGGGAGAGAGCGAGCACGGGAACGTTAAGTTCTCGGGCGAGGTATTTAAGTCCGCGGGACACTTCCGTGATTTGCTGGACGAGGTTATCGCTTGTCGTTCGGGGTTGGATAAGTTGAAGGTAGTCAACGACGATAAGGTCAAGGCCGTGTTCAATTTGAAGTCTTCTCGCCATAGACCGCATTTGAAGAATATTGGGAGACCCCGTGTCGTCTATAAAAAAAGGAATTTTGGAAAGTTCATCCAAGGCTTGCTGAACCATGGCAAATTCAAGATCGTCGTGAATCCTCCCGCTTCTGAGTCGCCACAAGGGAATTTGAGCCTGACTCGCGATAACACGGTCAATGATCTGATCCCGAGACATTTCAAGCGAGAAAATTCCTACCGAATGGTTTTGAAGAGCGACTTGTCTCGCGATATCGAGAGCAAGCGATGTTTTTCCGTATGAGGGACGGGCTCCTAAAATCACAAGGTCTGACTTTTGAAATCCCGAAAGCAAGGTATCAAGCTGGGTGAATCCCGTGGGAATTCCACGGAAGGCGTTTTGTTCTCCCCGATGAAGTTTTTCAAAACGTTCATAGGCTACCGGTATCTCGTCTTTTATAGAAATAAACTTTTGGGGACGCGAACGCTGCGAGATACCGAAAATACGCTGTTCAACGCCGTCAAGCAGATCTTCAAAATCTTTTTCCTCAAGGGCTTTCTCGTTGATTTCGGAGGAAGCGTGTATCAAATCTCTCCTTACGCGTTTTTCACGGACGATCGAGGCGTAATGGACGACGTGGGCCGACGTGGGAACGCGGGAAACGAGATCGGCGAGATATTCCGACCCGCCTATTTCCTTGAAATGTTTTTTTCCTTTAAGTTCATGGGATACGGTAAGAATATCAATGGGTTGACCGGTTTCAAAAAGGCTTAAAATAGCCTCATAGATTTTTTGGTGGGCGGGGTGATAAAAATCATGTTCCGATAGCGAATCTGCGACCTTGATAATCGCGTTCTTATCAAGCATGAGTGATCCCAATACCGAAACTTCAGCTTCAAGATCTTGGGGGGGGAGTCTGGTTGAATAATCTTGGTTTTTTTTAGACATGTCATTTTTTTCTCACGCGCGCTCCTTTAGGAGTGTCTTCCACAACGTATCCTAACGCATCCAATTTTTTTCTCAAGGCATCCGCCTGCGTAAACTGTTTATTACCTCTGTATATCTCCCGTTCTTTTACCATATGTCCGATATGGCTCGGAATTTCCTCAGTTTCTTCAAAGAGATTGAGTCCCAAGACCCGATCGGCTTCTCTCACCGCTTTTTGGGCTTTTAAAAGAAAAGAAGCGTTGATATCCTTGGTTTCAAGAAGGGTATTGCAAAGCTTGAGAAAGAGCTGTAACGCTCCTAAAGCGGACGCGGTATTAAGATCGTCAAAAAGAGCCTCCTTGAATTTCTTGGAAAATTCTAAGACGGGCTTCTCGGAAAATTCCGTTTTGGGGAAGTCTGCTGGTTCGCTAAAAAGTGTTTGAATATTGTTTTTAAGTTTCTCATATCCTATCCGCGCCCCATCTAAAGCTTCCCAGGTAAAGGTAAGGGGGGAACGATAATGGGCCATGAGGACGAAATAACGGTAGTGCATGGGGTGAAATCCGTTATCCATGAGGGTTTTGAGGGTAATAAAATTACCGAGAGATTTTCCCATGCGAGAATCTTTCAAAACAAGAAATTCTCCATGCATCCAGTATATCGCGAGAGGTTTATGATATGCTCCCTCGGATTGAGCGATCTCGTTCGTATGATGAACGGGAATATGATCAATGCCTCCCGTGTGAATATCAAACGGTTGGCCGAGGAATGATGTTGAAATGGCCGAACATTCGATGTGCCATCCGGGAAATCCTTCTCCCCAAGGAGACTTCCATCGCATGATATGATTCTTGAATTTTCCGACAAGTTTAAACCAAAGAGCGAAGTCCGCGGGGTTGCGTTTTTCGGGGTCTTCTATAACCTCATCTCGAACTCCAACCGAAAGATCTTTGATATTTTGTCGGGACAGTTTGGTATAGTCTTTGAACTTACCCGTGTCAAAATACACAGCGTTTGATGTTTCATAGGCGTAACCGTTTTTGAAAAGTTTTTGGATGAGATCAAGTTGTTGGGGAACAAAATCGGTTGCCGCCCCTATGTGTTTGGGGATGCGGATATTAAGGAGCTCGAGATCGTGGAAAAACGCTTGGGTGTAAAATCGGGCGATATCCCAGACCGATTTTTTTTCCTCTTTCGCTTCTTTCTCAAGTTTGTCTTCTCCCGTGTCCGCGTCCGAGGTCAGGTGCCCCACGTCCGTAATGTTCATCACGCGGTTTACGGCATATCCCGAAAAAATAAGAGTTCGTTCCAGAATATCCTCGAAGATATAGGTGCGGAGATTCCCGATATGCGCGTAGTTGTAAACCGTGGGACCGCACGTGTAAAGGCCGACTCGTTTTGCCTTTAGAGGCTTAAAGGTTTCTTTTTTTCTCGTAAGAGTGTTATAGAGAAGCATTATATATATACTACAGCATACGCGCCCCCCTCGGCTATGGGACAACGGTATTGTATACTTATACCATGAACCGATGGAAGTTCTTTTTTTGGACACTCGTTACAATCGTTATCATTCTGTTCGTTCTCCTCATGGTTGGACGTGTTTTTGCCGCGACCAACATCAATTCCGCCACGGAAAAACATTTCGCGTGGAATGACACCGTAGGATGGATTGATTTCTATGCCAATGGAGACGTGTTCGTAACGGGACACAACATACAAGGATCGGCAAGTTCATCCGAAGGATATGTTTCCCTGGACTGCGCGACGAGCCCGAACGGAAATATTTGCGCTTCGTCGAACTATGGCGTGTGTAACGGTGTCTACTCTTCTTCAACGGGGTGCTCGCCGAACGCGTCTGGAAACTTGAGCGGATACGGGTGGAATGATGATGTCGGGTGGATAAGCTTTAACTGTTACAATACGGACAGTTGCGCAACATCGAACTATTCCGTCGCGATAAACAACGCGGGAGATTTCACGGGATGGGCGTGGAACGATGTGGTGGGATGGATAAGTTTTAATTACACGAACCCCGGAGCGGGAAGTTCCACCCCGTATTGGGTCAACACGTCATGGACGGCGACTTCGACAATAGGGTATCTGGATTCCTCAACCGTGGACACCCAATCGGTAAACGGGGCAACATTGAACAGCGTCACCTGGTACGGAACGAAAAACGCGAACGGAACGACGGACACAACCTACGTGGACTTCCAAGTAGCCGTTTCAAACAGTTCTTCGGGCCCCTGGGTTTTTAAAGGACCGAACGGAGACCAAACCGCGTATTACGGAGCTTCCTGCTCTGACGTGGGTTTTCGCGGGGGAACGGCGGTCAATGGTTCGAGTCCCGGGAAGCCCGTTTGTATCGATCCCGCAGAGGTCGCGAATTACAGATACATCCGATATCGCGTGAGGCTAAGAAGTAATCTTCTTCAAAACGATACCCCGAGGGTTGATAACGTTATTTTAAACTGGAGTAAATAAGATGAGTTTTTATTTCTTCTAGTCGTTCTTCTATCTTTTTCCCGACAACTCCGGAATTGAGATTTGAAATGACGTATCGCTGCCCCTCCATGGCTTTTTTGAGAGCGATTTCTTTTTCTGAAGCTAGAAGACGCATGCGTTTTGCCGCCTCGCGTATATTGGGGTTGGCCCATACGTTTCCTTTTTTATACGGCCCATAGTCGCGCGTTAGCGGGATGAGGGTATAGGGGACGGGAAAGCTGTTTTTCTCGTTCATAAAGTCGGTATTTCCTGAGTAGTCGGTCGCGATGACGGGCTTCCGCAGTATCATGGCTTCCGCGAGCGTGAGGCCAAATCCTTCCGAACGATGAAGAGACACATAAGCGTCGCAAACATTCATGAGGCTTGCGATCTCATCACGTTCGTAATATCTCGTGAGAAGACGTATTCGGGAATCCTGTTCCACGGCGCTTTTAAGTTTTTCAAAATTTTCTTTA
>JAKALF010000043.1 GCA_021813265.1 bacterium | reverse complement strand
GCAGGCGGCGGGGCTGGCCTCTATTTTTTGCAAGAAAACGGCGGAATTCCCCCCACACCCCCCTTCCGCCGTGTTCTTGCGGGGACGGACGGAAATTTTGGCGGCGGCAATTTTCTTTTCCTTGCCCCTCCCTCCCTGCGCGGAAAAGGTTAAGGAACTCCCTAAAATTAATAATCCCATTTTGGGATTATACCACAATAGGATATATGATACAAACAAGTATGAGCAAGTCAGTTTACTCAAAAGACTATAAAGAAATCATAGAACGCTTGAAAACGGCTCGTATTGAGGCTGGACTTTCCCAGCAGGAGGTTGCTGATAAGTTAGGGAAACCACAGTCGTATATCTCAAAAATTGAATCCGGCGAAAGACGACTTGATGTTGCCGAGATGAAGAAGTTTTCGGCTATCTATAAAAAGCCAGTTGATCATTTCCTAAAATGACTAAATCACAAAACAAATTTGTTGTTGCAAAAAAGAACATAGTTGCCCCTCAAGAAATAATGGTTGAGAAGGGCGATGTTGGCGTTATAAAAGCGGAAAACAAAAATCACGCATCCATCTTTTTTATTAGGATTTGGAAACAAGTTGAGTTAAATCAAAATGATTTTGAAATTATAAATGTCAAAAAAACGGGAGATGGATTTTCCAAGAAAATTTGTAATGTCTGCCACAGACTTAGGAAGACGACTGATTTTGCCAAAAATCAGAATGCGAAAAATAACAGGTCCGTAAGACGCCCTTCGTGCAAAGATTGCCGTGTAAAAATGGAGGGGGTTGGAGTATCTCGGACAGATAGGATCCTATGGCTTAAAAAGAAACCTCACAATGAACCGTTTGAGTGTCCGGTCTGCAAAAAGAGAACTATTGCTGGCATAACCAGCAAAGTCGTTCTTGAACACGATCACCGAACAGGGAAACCGGGTGGATGGATATGTGATAGTTGTAATACCGGACTAGGGCGTTTTAAGGACGATGTTGAGTTACTAAAAAGTGCGATCGAGTTTCTAAAGAAAAACTACTAGAGATTGAAATATTTTAATCTCTTCCTTGTGAGTTCAACATATTCTTTTGAAATATCACATCCAATATAATGGCGTTTATTTATAGCGGCCATTTTACAAGTTGTTCCAGACCCGCACATTGGATCAAAAACAACATCTCCCGCTTTTGTCCACGAAAGGATATGATCTTCTGCTAACTTTTCTGGAAAGATTGCGGTATGCTGAAAGGCAATTTTATCGCTGGTCGAGCCACCATACCCTACGGCGTAATCCCAAATATTCGTTAAGGTTTTTTCTGGCTTTAGTTCGCCTTTGGTTTTTTTGTTTATTCCGTCCGCTTTTTTATTGAATGGTAACATTTCTTGTCCTTGCCGAACTGTTTTAGTTTTCAAGGGATTAAATACCTTAGGCGAACCTTTACTAAAAACAAACATAAACTCATAGCAATTCGTGTAAGCATTCGAGCGCATGAAAGGAGTATTCTTCTTTCTGTAAATCATGACATCATGAGCATTGAAACCTAAACTCTGAAAAAATAGGGCTTGCTTGAAACTTGTAAAACTTCTATTTCCCTTGTTTATTTTGTCGCCGACAACCCACACCAAAACACCCCCCTTTTTAATAACCCGAAACAAGCCCTTTGCCATGCCTTCAAAATCGAAAGCGTAGCCGTTGTAGTTTCTTAATTCATCATATGGGGGAGAAGTAACTACGAGATCTACACAATCCGAAGGCATTGCTTGCATTACCTCTATCGCATCACCACAAATAATTTTATTTAGTGGTACTTCGGTATATTTTTTAGTTTCTTTGTACTCGGGAAAATGTATCGGCGATCTAACTTCCTCGCGAATGACATCAAGCACAATGCCTTGAATTGAAATATCCCGTCCATTTCTAAAAATAAGCGGCTCCATATTTTTATTCGCCGGTTGTAACCGGATATGCCCCCTCTCTTTATAAAACTTCTTTAGGGTTGCTTCATGATTATCAATGAGAGCTACCACTTTTTGTCCGTTTTCGGCCGTCTCTTGCTGACGTACCAAAACAACATCCCCGTCATTTATATTTTCATCAATCATGCTACTGCCTACGACACGAAGAGCGTAAACTTCTGACGAGGAAGGAATTTTGCTTTTGGGAACCGCGATCATTTCTTTATTTTGTATTGCCTCTATTGGCTGACCGGCGGCAATAGTTCCTAAAAGCGGAATTTTTACCATTATCTCGCGGCCAAATGCTTCAATCGAGCGTGGTTTGTTTTCCTCTTTTGATAAAAATCCCAAATCGCGGAGCTTGGAAACGTGGAAATGAGCGGTTGAAACCGACGAAAGTTTTAGTTTCTTCCGTATCTCGTCAAGAGAGGGGGCATATCCTTTCTGCCCCTGATAATCGGTTATAAAATCGAGGACTTGTTTTTGCCTTTTTGTTACCATAGTGATATTATAGAAAATAAATCGAAAGTGTAAAAGAGCAAGTTATCCACATGGACAAAAAAGACGAGACAAAAGAGGAGCAAAAACCTGCCAATATCAAGCTGACCGACGAGCAGAACAAGAAGCTCGATTTCTTCATTACCGCGCCTTTGCGTTCCGCAGATCGCTTGATGAAGCAGTTGTATACCGACGATCATTTTTATGAGACGGCGACTTATGCGTGGGTTAGCGAAAATGATGCTAAAAAACTCTTTGTGTATGGCGTATGCAAGGAAGTCATCAAGTCATGCATCGGACTCACAAACGACAAAGAGTTTTTACAGGAAGTTCCCGACCACAAGAAAGAAGAACCCGACCGCATGGAGAAAATCATTACCGGCGGTATAACGGACGCGCAGACATACCGCATACGAAAAATGGTGGAACTGTTGAGTTTTCTCATCCTGTTTGATAGGAACACTAAACGCGACGAGGAGTATCGCATTTTCCTTTCCGCAGAAAACCTTGATTTGGCTCTGGCGCGGCAGGAAGATTTCCGAGAACTCTACGAGAGGCGTACCATTTCTAACACGCAACATTCAATAGACGACTATGCAAAACGAATACAGAACGATCTAAAAACGCTTGGAGTGCAGGAGTTGTGGTTCTTGCATAAAGACAGGTTGAAGAATTTGAAGCCGAGCGTTTTTGAGAGTAAGAAAAAACTTTTTCTCGACGCTCTCTTGGTAGCGAGTGCAGACGAACGCCTCGCGCTCGGCATTTCTTACGGACGCGGTTATTCGCGCACCAGTCAGTCCGTGCATCCTCTACTTGGGAGCCATAATTACGGTAAAGACGAAAACGATACGAAGCACATCATCACCAACTTCTCGTACCTTTCTATCATCTGTATGCATATCATGCATCTTGCGTACAAAATCGCAGGCGTCAACGATCCGGAAGGACTCACGAAAGTTATGGGCGAGAACTTTGAAAAATCAGAGGCATCGAAGAATATCGCGAAATTCAAAAAAGAGCTTGAGGTTGGAGATATCGTGCTTACGTCGTGGACGGACTTGGCGGAAATAATTGAGGAGCATACCAGTAAATATGGCTACAAGGCATATAAAATAAAATACTTATTGAGACCACCTCTTCCCGAATTTCCCGAGGACTGGATAGAATCATCAAATATATTGGCGCGCCTTATGACTAAAGGGTGGGTAAGGTCATTCTTCGAGAAAAATACGAGCATGGACAAAATGCCCCAAGAAGTCAAAGAGATTTGGCCGGAGGTAATGAAGCAATCGGACGAGGAATTAATGAAATCCCTCAAGCACTTTTTTGTAGACATGCATAAGCATGGGATTCTTATCCCAATGCTCATGGAGAGCGGATTCCTTAAGAAACGCGAGGAATTGGCGTGGTAATTCAATAAGTGCCGCCGCCAAAATTTCCGTCCGTCCCCGCAAGAACACGGCGGAAGGGGGGTGTGGGGGGAATTCCGCCGTTTTCTTGCAAAAAATAGAGGCCAGCCCCGCCGCCTGCTCTGTCAGGAGCGGAAGCCAGCAAAAAAGTTTTCTGTTCCTTTTAGAAGAAAAAATCCGGCGCGCGCAAAAGAAAAGCAGAGAAAACTTTTTTGCTGGCTGGCGAGCGTTAGCGAGCGGCGGCGGGGCGGCTTCATTCGTCGGGGGTTTGCCGGAAATGCGTTCGGATTTCGTTCAGGGTACGGAGCCAGATTGGATGATACGAGTTCACCGCCTCGGGGTTTCGCCCCTCGGCGGGCAAATCGGCGAGAATTTTCCACGACTTTTTGGGTTCAAAAG
>JAKALF010000008.1 GCA_021813265.1 bacterium | reverse complement strand
ATGAGAGACAAGTTGGGAAGCCATACCGCAAACGCAAAAACAGCCGCGCTTGTGATGAGCGCAAGAAGCACATACATTGGTCTTCCGAATACTTTTTGCAGGGCTTGGAATGGCATGATTATTTTCGTTGCAAAGCGAGATCAATCAGCTGTTTTACAACCGAGTAAGGCTGTGCTCCGGAGAGCGGGTATTGCTTGCCGTTCTTACCAACAACAATACTCCATGGTGTACCATTACCACCGGTTGCGGTTGCGTTCTGTACGTTTTCCTCAATATGAGCGTCGTACTTTTTACTTACGATACATGATGCGAACTTTGCCTTGTCGAGTCCGATCTCTTTGGCGATTTGTGGCAGGACGGTACCTATGTCTGTTTGATTGTTTGAAGGAGTAAGTTCAAACCAACGATCCATGTATTTCCAGAACGCGGTGTTGCCACCTTGCTCTGCCGCGCATTCCGAAGCAACAGCCTCCTTTCGGGCTTTTAAGTGAAGCTCGTCAAGCGGAAAATGACGATACACCCACGCGACCTGATTTCCGTATTCGGTAGAGGCTTGCTTCATCGTTTTGTGGAAGCGTTTGCAGAAGGGACATTCCATATCCGAGTATTCTACGATTTTTACCGGTGCGTTTGGATTGCCGCGAATATGGTCATCGCTCGCGATCGGCTTCATTTGCTTGAGATCGCCGGTTTCCTGCGCGGCCTGCTGGGGTTCCCCAATCCCCGCGACAGACGGACTATCGCCTCGTAGCCCCAAGAATATTGCTCCGGCAATCAAAGCTCCAGCAACGATAATAGCGATAGGGATGGTTAGTGTGATAGGCGCTCGCGCCCCAGTCATTTTTGTTTCTTGTTCATAGTGTTCCATAATTAATTGTGATTAGGTTTAATTTTTTCTAATAAAAAAACAGCGTCAAAGTGATCCGCGACTGCGGATCGACACAAATGAGAAAAGCACTAGTAAATTTTTGGATTTAAAATACCGCGCGCAAAAGCGAGTCGTAAGGAGTCGAAAAGTACGACGTCAGGGTTGCGTTTTATATAAAGTTGTAACCGTACAAAATCAGGATCAAATAATAGATGACGGTTTCGGAGCCAGCCGTATGTAAATACTAGAGCTAGTCCTAATGCAAGCAAACTGAAGCTGTCACGCGTCTTATCTGGCGCAATCAAAACAACATTTTTCCATGAATCGAACTGGTGCGCAGAAGTGAGATTACAGCACCGCTGATCTTGCTTTACAGATACTGAACCCATATCCATCGTGGACATGTTTATAGCACCTTTGTGAAATATTCCATTGCATAAAAATCCAAACAACAAAATACCAATGGTAATGAGTGATATTGGAAGTTTAGCGATATGTAAAAATCGGGAAAGCATATTTTTAAAAAAGGCACTAGACTAGCAAATTCCGCAATTTCTTCTTTAGTATGGATATTATATCACGCTTTTTGTTGTAACGGAATTCGTATTCTTTAAAGTAGTAGCAGAAATTCTTCATTATACAGCCGCTACATGCTTATTCTCCCGAATTTTACTGGCATTTTTCTACTCTGGTGTCTTTTTTTAAAACTCTAGACGAGGAAAAAAGTTTTTTTTGTTATACTTTGTATTATAAATAGCAACAAAAAACCTTTTCTTCTTCAGAAAAAAACGAGAAACGAAATCACTTTCTTCAAAAAATATTTTAGGTAATACATTTTCCTTTGCATTATGACCATAATCAACAAAAAACAGTTTATCCTTGTAGGAATTCTCTTTAGCCTCATTGTTGGAGGCTATCTCATATTTAACGATATATCGTCATCAAAAAAAGAAATCAAACCGGTGTTTCAGGAAACATCCACCGTAGAATATCAAAACACCCGATATGAATTTTCTTTTTCCCTACCAGAAGATTGGAAAGGATATTCAATCGTAACCAGTACGTGGGAGGGATATACTATGGGAACAAGCGGAGATGTTCCATCAAAACGAGGTCCCTTGGTTTTAATAAGGAATCCGAAATGGACCGTTCAAGTTCCGTATCAAGACATCCCTATTATGATTTTTACCCTAACGCAATGGGATTTGATGGTACGTGATAAATTTCATATAGGCGCCGCTCCGATAAATCCCACGATATTGGGCTATAATGCCAACTATGTTTTCGCGCTACCCGCCCGCTACAATTACGCTTTTCCCGAAGGTTGGCGGGAGGTAGATGATATTTTGAAGGGCAACCCTTTAAAACCCCTCCTGTCTTCAAGCGTTCCATCGCCAGATGGAAAGATCCTTATATGCGGAGGTATTCCAAACGGATCGAGAGAGAATGTTAAAGAAACAACCCGTCTTTTTATCAATCTTCCTAAAGATATTTTTCCCGACAAAGAAAATAATCTACGATTTAAAACCGTAAGCGGTAACGCGACGGCTGGGCGGATATCAAATGCCGGACCTTACGGAGAAGCTTTTTCGGGTAATAACGATTGTTGGTCTTACTACTATGAATTTGATGGAAAAGGCGAGGTAGATCTCACCGCCAACCCTAATTATCATGTGCGTTTTGTTATCACTACTTCTCCTTAGGGATTTATGGTAAAATAAATTCATGAATAAGAAGTATATTCTGGCATTTATTGTGATAGTTATCGCGGGGTCTCTTGGTTATTTTTTATTAACTAAAAATAGTTACGAATGGAATTCTTTAGAAGATAAAGCGCAATATGCGGATGTTTCATGGAATAGGATTACTCACTCTCGTTTAGATGGATTTGTTCCCCGTCTCGCTATAAGAGAGAACAAGACCGAACCCTGCAAAGCCTCTATCAACGACGCCGCATATTTAAGAAGAGAAGGGGGTATGTGCAAAACCGGTTATTGGCTTGAAGTAAAAAATAGCTCATCAACCGAAAAAATAGATTCGCCTGCTAAACTTAGAGAAACGTTTGGCCCCATTGATAGTGAATCCGAAGCGGCTTCTTTTGTTGCTGTTATTACCCCTGATTTAAAAGTTGGTTCTAATGATGTTATTGAAGGTTACACATCAACAGTACGTGACGGCTATTGGGTCCAAGTCGTTCAGAATAATACATTCGGATGCGGAAATCATAAACCCACGAGAGTAATTTATAAAGTTTTAAAGTCCGGAAATATATCGCCGGTTGCTTTCGAAAAACCGGGATCCGTTTCTAATCCTCTTTGCGTTGATTAAGTTTTTATAACACAAGATACGTTAAACTGAAATAAAACAACACGCGCTATCTTACAAGAAAAAACCAAGAAAGAAAAGCAAGAAGAAACGCGACATAATAACTTGTGGGGAGCGTAACGGGACCTATTTTCGTCCAGCGATACCAAGGGGCGTCTCTTGGATTGAAATTTTTTAAACCATAAAAGGGGTTAATAACATACCATAGAAAGTCCTCAAGATTGGTTCCTAATGAGGCGGCGAATATGAGTAGACCCAATAGTCTCCATGAAAAACCAGAGGTCACGAGAGGGAGAGTTAAGAAAAGAAGCAACATGACATAGACCCAGAAATGATAGCCTGTAAGAGTCCAATGATTCGAGATGCGCTTTTCCCATCCCACCTGTCTTTTTGCCCAAGGGTATTTTCCTTCTATGTACGCTTCCCAAAAAGCCATAGCCACGAAAGCCATGATAATCCATAGGAAGATAAGAAAATCCTTCACGTCATCAATTATAGGCGATTTTTTGTTTTATTTGAACGTGTTAGAATAAAAAGAGATGAATAAAATAGTAATACCGTTGGCTGTTATATTATCACTCGCCATAGGAGGTTTTTGGTTTTGGGGCGATAGGGGAACTCAAGGAGTTGTTTGCACTATGGAAGCTAAACAATGTCCGGATGGATCGTATGTCGACCGCGTTCCCCCAACGTGTGAATTTACCGCGTGTCCGACTCAATATAGTTCAGGAATTAAGGGAAAGGTAATGCTTGGACCGACGTGTCCCGTAGAGAAAATTCCTCCTGATCCGAACTGCGGCGAAAAACCATACGAAACTCTTGTGGTTGTTTTCAAAAAAGAAGACCCAGTTCACGCTTTTACCATAACAAGAAGCGACGCGAATGGGGTTTTCTCATTTCCCCTGCCTCCTGGAGAGTACACGTTAGGAGCAGGGGAACGAAATATACCTCGTTGCGATCACCCGCGAGTTACCGTATATCCCAAAGGTTACGCGTCAATAAATATCTCCTGTGATACGGGGATACGATAATGATAAAAATGGGAGGTTTAATAGGAATAGAGGACTAGCTACGCCTAGTCTACATGACAATATGTTAAGGATTCCGGTACGGTTTGGATAAGAGGATAGTAAGAAAAAACAAGGAAAAACGTCATAGTACATGGATGAATATAAAAAAAACGAGTTCATTAAAGCATACGATATGTATGCGGATGCTATTTTTCGATACTGCTTTTTTCGCGTGTATTCCCGCGCCCAGGCGGAAGAAATTACTCAAGACGCCTTCATGAAGACATGGGAATATATCGTTGGAGGAAAGGACATAAAAAACATACGAGCGTTTCTCTACCGCGTCGCGAGCAATAGCATGATTGACGCTATCCGCAAACATAAAGAATCAAGCCTCGATGAAATCATGGAAGAGTCGAACGCGTTTGAGCCATCCTCGGAATACAAGGAGGACATGGAACATGCTATTATGTTCAAAGAAATCAAGGAACAATTAAACCGTCTTAAAAAAGAAGAACGGGACATCATTATCATGCGCCACGTCGAAGGTTTTTCCCCTCAAGAAATCGCTGAAACATTTAATATAAGCGCGAATAACGTTTCGGTGAAACTCAATAGAGCGACCAAAAAACTCAGGAAACAATTCGGAGATTATTATAACTATGAAAGATAATTTTTTTGAAAAACTCAATCGTACGAAACAAAAAATTCGTCTTAACGAAATTCGCAAAAAGGTCATGCGTGATAATCTCTTGCGCTTTATGGACTCTCCCGTTCCTGTAAGAAGGTCGTGGATAAAACGTCTCTTTATACAGGAAAGGTCGAAATCCATATTTAAGACAAAAAATCTTTTTAAACCTATGCCATTAATTGCGGGTATAACCATAGTAACAACGATGTTTGGAGGAGGAATCGCGTTCGCGTCGCAAACCTCTCTTCCCGGAGAAACGCTGTATCCCGTGAAGATACTCACGGAAAACATAAGAGGAGACCTAACTCTCTCTACGGAAGGAAAGGCTGAGTGGAGCGTGGATCTCGCGGCGCGCCGCCTTGAAGAAGCAAGCGTGCTTGCCGCGGCGGGAAGAATGAACGCGACATCAAGCGCCGAGATCGCGAGTCGTTTTGAGGAAAATACGCATAGCGTGAAGAAAAACATAGAAAAGTTGAAGGAAGAAGGGAATATAGAGACGGCGGCGAATATTAATTCACAACTCGAGTCGTCGTTTAAAGTTCATAATGAAATATTAGTGCGTCTTGAAAAACGCGATCCGGACCTGAAGAATGTTATTGGATTTATACGTGAAAAGATAAAAGAAGAACTCAAAAATACGGAAAAAGAAGGACATGATCTCGACGAGGTGATAATAAACGCGTCAAGTTCGGTTAAAGTAGCCGCGGAGGGCAAAATCAAAGCGGCCGGAAACGTCATTGATGAAACCCAAAAGTTCATCAACAACAAAAATTCGAAGCTGAGCGCTGAAACCTCGGCTGACGCGGAAAATAAATTAGGCGAGGCAAGCAGCACGCTTCTTGAGGCGAAAGCGAAACTTAACGCGGGACTGTACAGCGAAGCGTTTAGTCTCGCGAAGGAGGCCATGGAAAAAGCTCAGGAGACGAAAGCTATTGTTCAAGCCCAAGCGTTGTTCAACATCCGTATTGAAGATCTTAAAGACAGGGAAAGGGAGAAAGAATATCAAAACGCGACGTCGTCCGAAGAAATTGAGTATTCAACATCGTCAGCGTCTTCTTCTCATGGAATGGAAAAGAAGGAGAATGATAAAGAAAAAAGAGATAATGAAAAGGATAGAAAGGAGGGAAAAAGTTTGAAGGCGGATACGGAAGCTAATATCCACGCTGATATACAAAACAAAGAGGAAAAAGAAATAGAGGGAGAGGGAGGATTAAAATTCAAATTTGAATTTTAAAAGGATACTCTCAAAAACAAACCGATGAAGACTCGGTTTGTTTTTTGAATATGAAAGAAAGATAATAATGAAAATGAAAAGAGCGGGGATTATTTTAATCGTTATATTCCTATTCATGACTTTCTATGTATGGTTTTATTCCGCTCCGCAATCTGGAACGGATTTGGGGCGTTTCGTGGTTCCTTTAGGAACTCAAACGTCAGACATTCCGCGACTGCTTGTATCAGAGGGTTTTATAAGACACAGATGGGGATTGTATCTCGCGGAGGCTCTTTATGGATTCAAAACCATTAAGCCGGGAGGATATAAAATCTCAACATCCATGAACGTCTTTGAAATAGCTTCTATTCTTTTTAAAGACCCTTATATGAAATGGATTGTAATTCCCGAAGGATTGAGAAAAGAGGAGGTGAGGGATATATTGGGAGATCAACTGAAATGGGGAGATGTTCAAAAAAAGGAATGGATGGATAGCGCGTCAAAAAATCTTGATTATTTTGAAGGAGTGTATTTCCCCGATACCTACCTCATTCCCATAGCGGAAACCCCGAGCGAGATAGCCAAAAGATTTCAGACTAAATTCCAAGAAGTATTCGCCGCGTACGCGAAAGAGGCCCTACGACAAAATATTAAATGGACTACCGTCGTTACGATCGCTTCCTTGATACAACGTGAAGCGGCCCGGAAAGATGATATGTCCATGATAGCGGGAGTGATATGGAATCGCCTCCTTAAAGGTATGAATCTTCAAATTGACGCGACCGTGCAATACGCTAGAGGGAAAACCGAAAAAGGCTGGTGGGCTCCCATTGCACCGGAAGACAAAAAAATCGATTCGCCTTACAACACGTATATGTATAAAGGTCTCCCGCCTCATCCAATCGCGAGTCCGGGTTTATTTGCTATAGAGGCGGCATTACATCCCGTAAAAACAGATTGCCTATATTATCTCCATGACGCGCGAAAACAGATTCATTGTTCGAAAACATATAAAGAGCATCGGGAGAACATAAAAAAATATTTAGGTAGTTGACCTAGGAAAACTAAAGAGATATAACTAGAAACAGCATCAATCCTAAATCTAAAAGGAGGTAGTTATGTTAGTCATTATCGTTTCTATTGTTATAGTCATGGCGATGACTATAACAGCGGTTTCTTCCGTGCTTCATGAGGGAGGAAAAATGAGAAAAAAAGGTTTTTTTCTATTTTCTCTTGGGTGGCCTGCAGTGATTATGATTTCTACTTGGTCAGCGTGGAAAGACAAGGAGATAATGAATCTCCTTCCCATTTTTCCGTGGGTTGTAGCGGTATTTGTTATACCCACGTTTTTTTCTGGAATAGCGGGTTTCTGGGACGTTTTCTTGATAGAGATGATTGTCTCAGGAATATGGTTTTTTCTCTCCCTAATTGTTCTTGCCGTTTTGTTCGCGAAATGGCAGATAGAGGAAGATTAAGGAGGATTATAACCGAGCTTAGGCTCGGTTTTTTTATATAACAAGAATGCTCTAGGGCAAAAGCTTCTTTCTATAAACATACTTCCGTATCTCTTCAACGACAATAATGGAGAATCCCACGGTAACCGCGAGTCCCCAGTCAAAAAGCGAGAGAGGGGTTGTTTTGAGAATAGATTGAAGAAAAGGAGCGTAGACGGCGGTTATTTGAAGAACAATGACGATAACGGTCGCGGCCACAAGATATTTGTTAGAGAGTATTTTTTGGAACACGGATCGCTCGTCGCTTTTGCAGTTCCAAGCGTTAAACCACTGAAAAACAGCGAGAGCGGTGAGTGCCATCGTCCATGATTTTTCCGGATTGAGACTAAAGTATGTCTGAAAGATAAACACCGTTCCGAGCGTCATGGGGATTGCCATGAGAACGATGCGTTGAACCATGAGACGGTCGAGAAGATATTGCTTCGGCCGCTTAAACGTTCTCCGGAGAAGATTTTCTTCTTTAGGTTCCATGGCAAGTGAAATATCAAGAAATCCGTCGGTTACGAAATTAAGCCAGATAATCTGAGCGGGAAAAAGAGGAGACTGATGAGTCCAAAGAAGAACTCCTAAAATCGTAGATACTTCGCCTAAACTCGTGGAGAAAAGATACAAAATAATTTTTTTAATGGTTTTATAAATTCCTCTTCCCTCCTCTACCGCGGAGACGATACTCCCGAAATTGTCATCCAAAAGCACGATATCGGACGCTTCTTTCGCTACCTCGGTTCCAATCTTTCCCATGGCGACTCCGAGATCCGCGGCCACGAGAGAAGGGGCGTCATTTACCCCGTCTCCCGTCATGGCGATAATTTCTCCTCGTTTGCGGTAACTTTCTATGATTTTAAGTTTGTGTTCGGGCGTTACGCGGGCGAAGACCTTTACGGAAGGAAGTTGTTCCGAAAGAACTTCCTCGTTTACGGAATCGATATCTTCTCCCGTAAGAATTTTATCTCCGTCGTTATAGATTCCGGCTTCTTTCGCGATCGCCTCGGCGGTTAAGAGATGGTCTCCGGTGATCATAATAACGCGTATACCCGCGGAGAGCATGTTTCGCATGGCTGTCTTTACTTCAGGCCTTAAAGGATCTTTCATGCCATAAAATCCCAAGAAGGTGAGAGGAGGGAGAGTTTCAACTTGTTTTTCGCTATACCCCGATTTCATGGCTAGAGCCACGACGCGCAGACCGCCTCGAGCCATGGAATGAAAAACCGATCGCAGTTCTTCTCGTTGTTCGTGGGTAAGTTTTAGAATCTCCCGGTTGAGAGCGATATATTCAGAAAATCTCAGTACATGCTCCGGCGCTCCCGCGACGGAAAGCAGATGATTGTCTTCCGCGATATGGAGGGTAGAGTGAAATTTCTTTTTATAATCAAAAGGGGTCTCAAAGATTTTAGGAGATTCTTTCTCTAATCTATCTTTATAAACCCCAATCTTTTCCGAAAAGACAAGAATGGCGGCCTCCGTTGGATCTCCCGATACTTTCCAAATTCGGTCTTGTTCTATAAACGAAACATGGGCGCTTGATGAGAGCGCGCCTATTCTTCCCATGAGAGAAAGTTCCGTGTAATTAAGAGGATCTATGATATTTTTCTGAAAAAGAATCTTTCCTTTGGGTTCATATCCGTTTCCTTCGACGTCAAACATCATTCCATTGGTGTATACTTTTTTAACGACCATCTCATTTTTGGTGAGCGTTCCTGTTTTATCAACCGCTATAACCCTCGTCTGTCCCAAAGCTTCGACCGCCTGAAGTTTTTTAATAAGGGCGTTCTGTTTACTCATCCTCCTTACCCCAAGAGCGAGAATAAGAGTCATGACAACCGGGAGACCTTCGGGGATAATGGAAATGGCAACCGCGGCCGCGGTCGCTATAGCTTGAGAAAAGGAAAGATTAAAAATCATTCCCATGGCGGCGATAACAACACAGAGTAAAAGGGTAACGATAACGATGATTCGAGACAAAAAACGAATATCTTTTTTTAGAGGTATTTCGGTATCAATCTTAGCTATTTTTTCGGCTATTTTTCCAATCTCGGTGTCGGTTCCTGTCGCGGTCGTGATAACAGTTCCCGATCCGCTTCCAACAAAGGTTCCTTTGAAAACCATGTTTTTTTGGTCGGCGGGATTCAGTTCTTTTCTTGCTATAGTTTCCGAGATTTTTGAAACGGGTTCCGATTCTCCCGTAAGGACGGCTTCATCGATCGTAAGAGAGGAAGAAGAAACAACCCTTCCGTCAACGGGAACCCGTTCTCCTTCCTGAAGAATGACAAGGTCTCCCGGAACTATCAACGTGTCATCTATAATTATTTCCTTTCCTTCGCGGATAACAGTGGCGGATGTTTGGGTAAATTGTTTGAGCGCCAAAAGAGCGTTTTGAGCCCTTCCTTCCTGAAGGGTTCCTATAATAGCGTTAAAGAGAAGAACAAACGCTATTACGAGGGCGTCCGTTATCTCGTCGAGTATAAAAACAACGACACCAGCGGCAAGAAGGGTGTAGATGAGAGGACTTTTAAACTGACGAAGGAAGAGGGTAAACAGGCTATCCACGTTTCCTTCGGGAAGCTTGTTTAATCCGTATTCTTTTATTCGCTCTTCTGCCGCTTTTATATCGAGTCCCTTGTTACTTGATCGAAGATCGTTAAAAACATCCGCTACGTCTTCGTTATAGAAAGGGAAAAGATTCATATAGGTAAGGTTAGTATAAACGATATGGAGAAAAAACTGGAATTATTTTGAAAAAGCCCCTATAATTTTTTTATCAGATTTTCGGCCCTATCGTCTAGTGGTTAGGACATCGGCTTTTCAAGCCGGTAACCGGGGTTCGATTCCCCGTAGGGCTACGTTAACAAAACTTTCAATATTATGTAAGACGTGACAATCTGACTCGTCTCATACATAAAGGTCGAATAGCTAAGAATGAAATTATGAAGAACATTATTAAGACTTTTCTTTTGATGGGAGGAATGGTTATGATCGTTTCAGTCGCGGAGGCGGCCGCGGTTAAGAGCAATGGATCAGTGGAACCAAGACGAGTATGTGAGTACGCGGCGCCTCCCGAAGGATGTAGATATGTTCCGGGTCCAACGTATGATAGGGCATCGCAGTGCGGCATGATATTGGAGTGTGATAAAACATGGGGCGATCAGCCTATTGGATCGGTAGAAGTCGAGGGAAAAATAAAGAGTCAAAGCTCGGCTACCCTTGTTATTCCTTCAATAAATAAAGAGTGTGACGGAAACTATTTGAAAAGCGCTGACGGGGGATATTGTATAAAAACGAGTTTTTCGGCTAAATATAAAACCAGCTCTTCCGCTGACAATAACGCGTCTTCTGATGGAGAAATACCGACGATGATTATCTCCCCATCCGCGTCAGAGAACACGTCGGTTATATTTGAGGGACAAACTAAAACAAGGATAAATGATCCGTCGATACATAAAGAAATTGAGGTTGGTTTAGAAAAAAACTTAAGGGTTATCATAGACAACCAAAATCCGGTTTCGGTGGAAAAAGATTCCTCAAGCGGAACCATAATCATATCGAGGGGAGGAGTACGTTCGTCCCTTATAAGTCGGGGAACCGTAGAGGTGAATAAGAATGGGAGGGTTTTGGTTTCAGGAAAAGAGTTAACCATCATGCCCGACACGGTTGCTCTAGCGACAAGCGAGAAATTGGGAGGGATATCAGGAATACAGAACATAGAGCTGAAAGATGATGGAGAAAATACCGCTCCCTCGTATGAAATAACGGTAACAAAAGAAGCAAAACTTTTTGGAGTTATTAAAATCCCAGCCTCGGTTACGGTAAATATCAACGCGCAAACGGGAAGCGTGATACAAATAAAGAAACCTTGGTGGAGTTTTCTCGCGTTGTTTTAAAGTATCGGTATAAAAAGGATTCCGCTTTACAGTGGAATTCTTTTTATAACGCGATATTCTTTAAAAATCTTCTCTATTTTTTATCGCTAGTCATTTGAATGATATCAATTTCATCAACGTCTCGGGCGAGCGTTCTTTTATATCTGATCAGTTCTTCTCGATTCATGACAGGAACCTCAAGTCCATACGCGTTCATTAATGTCGCGGTTGAAAAATCGTCTTTAATAGATACCCATTGCGTTTTCTTTTTGTCAAATACTTTTGTTTCATACGCGCCCGATAAATCAATATCCTGGCCTTCGTAGGTAAGAGTTAAAAGAAGAAGATCCCAATTTTCGTCTTGATAACGTCGCGGACCGAATTTAACGCGGTCTTTTACTTCAGAAAGGATATCGAGAAAACGATCTTCCGGAATATCGATATCAATATCAGCTAATTTTCGAACAGAGCCATATAATCTCGCGGCCAATCCACCCGAAACCTGGAACGGAATTTTGTGGTTTTTAAGAACGCCAACAATCCAGTAAAATGCCGATTCAGTGTTTTTCATGACTTTATTCTGACTTCTTTTAAAAAATGGGGGAGCAACTTTTATGTATTAACGCAAACATATTGATAAAAATCGGCGTTATGACTTTCACCAACCTTATAATCACTAAATTCTTCAATAGATGCAAAACCAACTTTTGTAAGAAGATTTTTGACTTCTCCGCGTTTAAATGGATACAAAATGAGATAACCTTTCTTTCCTGTTATCTCGTTGGTATATTCCATTTTCACGCGGCTATCGGAAATTTTAACTGGCTTGCCATGAACCTTGTCGCCGCAATAAACATACTTCCCGCTATATTGAAAATCTCCTTGCAAAATTTTTTCTCGATTGTCGAGAATGTATTGATAATTTCTTTCATCAATTATGAACACGCCACCATTTCGTAAAATTCGTTTGAATTGGCGCAAGGTTTCTAATTGGTCTTTTTCGTTAAAAAGATATGTTAGCGAATTACCAAGCAGAATAACAGCGTCAAAACTTTCGGCCGGAATTTTCATGTCCAACTTGCGCCAATCAAGAGATAAAATTTTTAATTCTACATTCTCAACTTTTGCGTTTTCTAACGCCTTGTCGAGAAAAACCTTATCAATTTCATTACTCATTACATCAAAACCTTGCTTGAGTAAGTATATTGAATCACAACCATCACCAAGAGAAGCGTCAAAAACTTTTTTAACGTTACGAGTATGAAATTGATTTACCAAAAAATTATTTTCGCCAGTTCTGCGTTTTTCCCAATCAATAAATTCTCGCCACATGGAGACAAGATTTTGAGAATTATAATTTTCTGGTACAAGGTCTTTATTCATGAATTAATTAAAAAATTTGGCGGCAAACGATTAAAATGCAAAATACATCATTAAAAATAAATTCTATTAACAGGGCTACCTTCGTGGTCGATTTTTATGTTGTCCAATTTTGGTATTTCTATTTTACCTCCGCGTTCATACTTTCGGACAGAAGATTGATAATCGCTATCAGTGGATTCTACCGCGAGCTTATCAAGAAAATCCTGTGTTGTATATTCTCGAACAAAATATCCGAGTTTTGGCGTTTCAGAAATTTCCTCACCGGGTTTTTCAAAAAATATTTTCTCCATAATTGGTTGAATAACTTTTTTAATTCCCTCACCCTTATTAACAATCTTATTAGTCATTTTAAGCCTCAATGATGCACCAAAAGATGTCATGTAATAAACAGAGTCGTTTGGCGTTTCGGTTAAATTTTCACCGGTTCCTTGGCTTTCTGTAGAAAATTTATGAGACCAAACATCCAACGGATCAAGAGTGATCATTAAATCGGAAAGTACTCTTTGCTCTGTATCATTTTTTGCTTTTGTAAATGAATCAGGATCTTTTTGACCATTTTTACCAAAGTCCATTTCCAAAACTTTAATCTCATTCTCGAATCGTTCCATGGCAAAATTCAGAAATAAATTTATATGCTGTAACTGCTTTAATTCCGCAATAGGGAAAGTTTCGCTTTTATATGGTAAACTTTTTAAACTTTCCAAATATTTTTTCTTTTTCTCAGTGAGGTCTTTGATAATATTTTCCGCACCGGAAAAGAAGTTATTTATTTTTTCTTCCATACTTTCTGTGATGAAAAATTTTCTTTCAGACGCCCGTATCGGTGTGTTTATTGTACCAAACTCCTGCCTATTTCCAAAACAAATGATGTGCCACGCGCGGAGCGCACGATGGCTTGAAACTGAATCGCACGTTCCGGGAAAACCCCACTCACTGGCAAGTGTGTCATCAACCCCAAAAGAAAAACACTCCTTGCATTTCTGATTTTGCGCACGATCAATTTTTTCTAAAAGAAAAGGGTATTTTTCTTTTGGAGTTATACCCTCTAAGCATTCGGGTAGTATGGTTGAGCTTCAATGCGGACTCGGTTTTGCGAAAACTATTTTCTGGGAAAAGGATTTTGCAAAACACTCGGCTAATTTTGAGGATTTTCCCCTGAACCTTTCTCCGTGTTTTCGCGGGAAATCCAAAATTTTTTCAGTTCTCATTTAAGAACCAATGAAATAAATTCTTTGTTCCGCACTGCAAATTTGATTCTCTGCCAATTTTTTTCTGTATCTCCATATGGGACATATATTAGCGCAAAGAAAAGGCCGGCGCTAAAGATTAGAGACCTTTCTATATCTGGTAAATTTCTTTTTGAAAAGTAAGCAGTATAAAATGCCTCGGCCTTTTCTTTTTCAAAATTTAATTCGTGAGTTATAAAATGGCAAATGAGAGGAAATCCTAAATCAAGAATTATTATTCCTACGCCAGCGTCGTCCCAATCAGTGAGTACGATAGTACCGTCAGGTTTTTGAACCGCATTATGCGGTCCGATGTCCGTATGAATAAGAGAAGTTGATAGGTTAGAAAAATCAGGCAACGACTCCACAAGTTCTATGTACTCATCAGCAAAAGCAAGTTTTTTTGCTGTTTCAGTAAACTTAGGCATTTCTGATTCTACAGTAAACAAGGTTTCGTAAGGATAATCTGAAATGTTATGGAGTTTTGCTGTTATCTCTCCAAGTCGCACCCAATTTTCCGGCGTTCGTTCCGGCGTTTTTCCGTCAATACGTTCCATAACATATACAAACTGGTTACCCAGTTTTTTATAGCCACACCCATCTTTAGTTTTCAGAAGCGCTGGTATATTTTGAAAATTTTTTAATTTTAAAAAATCAAAAGCGAAAATATCTCTTTTTAGCCTTTCTTCGGTTTTAGATGGGTCGGCAATTTTGAATACAAAGTTGCCTTCATTCGACAAAAGTTCACAAACTATTCTTTCGCCACTTTTTTGTAAAATCTTTCCAATCTCTATATTTGTGAGGGGCCAAAAATTTTCGAAATCTTCTTTAGAAAAAACAATATTTTCATCTTTACACTTCCTGCATATTTTTGTGCCCTCGCGAGGAATCGAACCTCGATTACAAGATCCGCAATCTTGCGTCCTATCCGTTGAACGACGAGGGCGGAAAAGCATTCCCGTATTATTTACCACAAAAGTCATTTTCGCAAGACTAGAATCCCAGCCAATCGGAGAAAAGTTCCATAAGAGTTTCTTCATGTTCAACTTCTTTAACTTTTCCGCGTAGCATTTCAAGGACGCCTCCCGCTATACGCTCGTCAATAGGGATTTTGATAATAGGATTGAAGAATATTTTACGTTTAAACACGAGTTCATCCCGTCTTCCGGGAAAGTCGCGATACGCGAACTCTTCAAAATCTCTGAAGCCATAGAATCTGTTTCCGATCGTGAGTCCTTTTTCGTCAATTTTGAAGTTAACGTGTTCGGGCTTGTTGCGCGCGAAGAACATCATGAGAATGGTTGAAAGAACGATAAAGAAAGCGAAAAAGAAACTTTTCTGCCAGATAGCGAAGATAACTAAAAGAAGAGCGACAAGACCGAGTCCAAAAAACCACCTTGGCTCTCGTTCGATATGTTCGTGTTCGGGAGCTCGCCATGTTATTTCTTTACGCCTCTGTATTTCCATATAGTTAATCATATCATATTATTGAAACTCTTGGTGTTTTGTTTTATGATTTTTCCATAGAGGCGCATGAAGAAGAATACTATACTGCTATTAGGTATTTTAATCGCTGTCATATTATATGCCGCTCTGTCCCTCTTGTTTCTTCAAAAAACGAAAGCTCCGGAAATCAGGGAAACCCCAACGGTTAACTTCAAGGGACCGACGGGAGTTCCATATGTGAAGGGACCGACAGCTCCTCCCCCGGGGAAATAACGATCGCGGGCATGGTTTAGTGGTAGAACACGTCCTTGCCAAGGATGAGACGGGAGTCCGATTCTCCCTGCCCGCACATATAATCCTTTATAATAAGATTATGGAAGCATTCTTCAGATCTCTTATAGCCGTATTTTTCATAGGACTCATCGTCATCGGCATCGTTCTTTTCAGCATCTTTATCATCGTTCCAACGGGAAAGTTTGTTGATTCAAGAAAAAACGCGACCAGTACCCAAGAATCGCAAAGTCCGATAACAAGCATCTTAAACAGTTTTATTCCCAGTCTTGTCCCTAAGGGAAGCGAGGAGGGAAAATCAAACGGTAATCCTAAAACGGAAAATCAGGTTGTTCCACGAGAGCAAAATCCCATATCGCAACCCGTAAAACCACCCGTTCCGGAACCCGCCCCTCCAACACAACCCTATCAATCAGCCCCCATTAAGGAAAATCAAATTCCAAGCACGGCTAAAAAATTAACCATATCCGCCGAAGGGTTTTCTCCAAAGGAGTTTAGGGTAGAAGCAAAACAAAACATAACCCTCGCGATAACATCGGGGGATGATAAGACTCACGTGTTTAAGTTTGAAGACAAGTCATTATCCGATGTCGCGGTTGGTCTGGGTCCAAAAGAAACAAGAACCATAGCGTTTTTTACTCCCGAAAAGCCGGGGAGCTACGCCTTCTACTGCGACGTGCCGGGACATAAAGCAAGAGGAGAGACGGGAGTCATGATTGTTAAATAGAAATCTTGAAAAATCTCCGTTTCCCGACTTTTAAGACATCTCCATGTTTAAGAGAAACAACTTCATCGGGGTCGGTTTTTAACACATCATTAATCTTTATAGCCCCCTGTTTTAGAAGACGGCGAGCCTCGCTTTTGCTCGAAACTCCAGAGCGCGTAAGCAATTCAAGGAGAGATAGTTGAGGTTTTGTTTTTAGAACGGGCAGATCTTCGGGAATTTGTTTGTTTGAAAAAACGCGAATGAACTCTTGCTTCGCGTCCCGTGCTTTCCGGGGAGAGTGGTATAAGGACACGATAGTTTCAGCGAGAAGTAGTTTTGCTTGGTAGGGATCTCCTTGAATCGGTATATCATTATCCGTAAGGGTTAGAAAGTATTTAGGTATGAGAGAATCGGGTATGGTCATGACTTTCCCGAACATGTCGTTGGGAGTTTCAGAAACTCCAATATAGTTTCCATAGCTCTTACTCATCTTGCGAACTCCGTCCGTTCCCTCAAGAAGAGGGAAGGTTATAATATCTTGTTCCGGGAGTCCAAAGTAACGCTGAACCCTTCGTCCCATGAGGAGATTGAAAGTTTGATCGGTACCCCCGAGCTCAACATCCGCTTTTACAACAACAGAATCGTATCCCTGAAGAAGAGGGTAGAGCGTTTCAAGAAGAGAGATATCGTTTCCCTCATTCAGTCGTTTTTCAAAATCGTCGCGTTTCAGAACCTGCTGAACCGTTGCCGATCGAGCAAGTTCTAAAAGAGCGCTCAATCCCTTTTTCTTATGCCATTCACTGTTATATCGTATCTCGGTCTTTTTAATGTCAATAACTTTTCCGGCTTGTTTCAGATACCCTTTAAGGTTAAGGTCTATTTCTTTCTCAGTTAAGGATTTTCGCGTTTCCGATCTTCCCGAAGGATCTCCGATTTGAGCGGTAAAGTCTCCGATGATAAGGACTGCTTGATGACCAAGTTCTTGAAACTGTCTCATTTTTCTAAGGGCTATGGTATGTCCGAGATGGATATCGGGGGCGGTGGGATCTATACCCAGTTTCACGCGCAGCGTTTTTTCCGAATGCAATCTTTTCTCGAGATGTTCTCGGATGATGATGTCTTGGACGCCACGCGTAAGGAGTGTTTCAAGCGATGGTTTTTTCATGTTTCTTTTATTATAGCTTGAGGGGGAAATAAAAGAAGCGCCCAAAAGGCGCTTTTCTATCTATTTCTTGTTGGTCTTTAAAACCGCGTCAATGAGGCCATAGGTTTTCGCTTCCTCCGAGGAGAGATAAAAATCTCGGTCCGTGTCTTTCTCGATTTTCTCAACCTTCTGTCCGGTATTTTTCGCGAGGATCTGATTGATCTTAGCCTTTATCTTCAAGATTTGTTTTGCGGTAATTTCAATCTCGCTCGCCTGGCCCTCTACGTTTCCCATGACCTGATGAAGCATGATCTCGGAATTGGGAAGCGCGTAGCGCTTTCCCTTCTCTCCGCATCCAAGAAGAAAAGCCCCCATGGAAGCTGCCATGCCGACGCATATCGTTGAGACGGGCGCTTTTACGAATTCCATCGTGTCGTATATGGCAAGTCCCGCGGTAACGGATCCTCCCGGAGAATTCAAATACAGCTGGATGTCTTTTTTTGAATCCTCATGATCTAAAAGAAGAAGTTGGGCGATAACTGTGTTGGCGACTTGGTCGTTGATAACGCCGCCAAGGAAGATAATGCGGTCCTTTAAAAGACGCGAATAGATATCATAGGCGCGTTCTCCATAGGGAGATTTTTCTATAACCGTAGGTATTAAATTCATCGTATCGCTATTGTACTATCTGAACGGAAGAGGCGTCAAATTCTTTGACGTTCCGGATATTTTGATTGCTCTGGACGGTTACGCCCATTCCGGGTTTTATATCCGAAAGAGAAAGGGTTTTGGTTTTAGGATTTCCTCGAGAGTCAAGCTTGGTTGAATCGATAAGGGTTAGGGTAGTTTTGCTTGTAACCGTCGCGTGACGTATTTCTTTTTTTTGAGGCGTTCCATCAAGATGGGGGAGATAGTCGTCAACGCTATTGATTTCAAAATCAATAGTCGCGCCATATACTCCTTTTACAATTCCGCTTAATTGACGGATATCTTTGGGGGGCTTGGGAAAGGCAAGATCAACCAATGGGGCGTATGAAGATTTTCCTTTTTGTTCTCCCACTGTTTTTCCGTAGTAGAAGGAGGCGTAGATAATCACGAGACTCAGGATAACCAACGAGGCAATGAGGGGTTTTTTATTCATATCATTATTATAGCAAATTGATTGAAGGAAATTCCATGTCAGGATGTTTAGTATTTTTGAGAGTCCCGCTTGATTGATTTTTCAAGACAGATAAGGGATAAAGTCTTTCATAATTACCAATTTCAAAACTTCCCCGTGCGGATACAACCCCCAAACGGTTTTCCACTGTAAATTATTGAGTTAACTTGATAAAAAGTATAGTATTTTGTAATTCAAAGTGAAATATGCCTATTTTATGGAAGACTGTTTTCTATTGTTACAAAATCCCCCTCGCATGAGGGGGATTAATTATTTGATCAAAACCATCTTCTTGGTTTCAATGAAGGTTCCGGCCTGGAGTCTGTAGATATAGACTCCAGAGGGCAAGGTTGAAGCGTTAAAAGTCGCTTCATATATACCTGCCGATTTTTCTTCATCAACCAAGGTTTTAATCTCTCTTCCGAGAACGTCATATACCTTCAGAATTACGAAAGAGGATTTCGTAATGCTGAAACGTATCTTAGTGCTCGGGTTAAAGGGGTTGGGATAGTTTTGGGAAAGAGAAGAGGATAAAGGAACGGGGGGTCCGTCACGCACTCCCGTTGTCCCGTCTCCTTTGAGTTTTATAGTGTCGGGAGATGTCATAGAATAACTGTAGATTATAAGATTTGCGTTTATGATCTGTTGGGGTGCGTTCTTATAATCAAACGTTACCCAAAAATATCGACCTTCTCCGTTTTTGATGTTCAAGGTGTCATTCCGATCATTGGCACCCCGAGA
>JAKALF010000042.1 GCA_021813265.1 bacterium | reverse complement strand
ATCAATATGTTTTCCCCGAAGTCAATGTTGAAAAATCAAAGACAGCGTTTGGGGTTCAGATAACGTTTGTTCCTAAAATTAAAAACAGAGAAAAAGCGGTTGATTTTTATAGGTCTTCTGGGGTACCATTAAAGAAATCCGATTAGACGGATATTTTCATTTTTATCACATGGCCAAAACATCAGTACGAGCACGAGCGCAAAAAAAGCCGAAATACAAAACGCGTATAGTACGCAGGTGTTTTCGTTGCGGGAGAAAAAGGGGATATATGAGAGACTTTAATCTTTGTCGCATTTGTTTTAGAGAAATGGCGACAAAAGGTCATATACCGGGGATCAGAAAAGCCAGCTAACCAATCTTATGTACATCGACTTACTTGTTAAAATTAAAAACGCCCAGCAGGCAGGAAAGAAATCCTTCAAAACCCGTTTTTCAAAAATGGACGAAGGAGTGCTTGAAGTTTTAAAAAATCATGGTTTTATTAAAAAATCCGAAATTAAAGGAAAGTCGTATAAACGGGTTATTGAAATTGATTGCGACGTAAGTCATCCGATTCAAGGTGTCGCGTTTTTAAGCAAACCGTCACTTCGTAGGTATGGCGGATACAAGGATCTAAAACGCGTGAAAGGAAATTATGGCATTTTGGTTATTTCCACATCCCAGGGAATTATGAGCGGATTTGAGGCGAAGAAAAAGAAATTAGGGGGTCAACTTCTTTTTGAAATTTGGTAATAAACATATGTCTAAAATAGGAAAAAATCCCATATCTATTCCTGAAGGCGTAACCATAACCATCGGGGAGAAACATATAACGATTTCAGGAAAACACGGAGAGGTAACCGTACCCCTTTTAAGAGGTATAAAAGCCGCTATTCTAGAGAACGTTCTTACGTTTGAACTTACCGGAAAAACCAATCAGGCTCGAAGTAATTGGGGCACTATTCGCGCGCTTGTAGCAAACGCGGTTAGGGGTCTTACGGAAGGGTTTGAAAAAACTCTTATTCTTGAAGGTGTGGGGTTTCGCGTGATAAAAGAAGGGGAAGATTTAAATTTAAGCCTCGGGTTTTCTCATCCCGTGAGGTATAAAAAGGCGGAAGGCGTATCGTTTGAAGTTGAAAAAAACACTATTTTGAAAATCAAAGGTTTTGACAAACAAAAAGTTGGGCACGTGGCCGCAGAAATCAGGGCGCTCAAAAAGCCGGAACCTTACAAAGGAAAGGGATTTCGTTATTCCGATGAAATTATCCAGAGAAAAGTCGGAAAGAAAGCTGCCAAAGCGGCGGCATAATCTAAGAGCATATGAAAAGAAAAGAATACAACGCAATAAAAGCAAGGAGAGCGCGTCGAGTGCGCGAGCGTATTAAGGGAAATCACGAACGCCCCCGCCTTTCTGTTTTTAGGAGCAATAAGTTCACCTCTGTTCAGCTTATTGATGATATGAATAAAACTACCATAACCTCCGCGTCGTCGCGAGAATCAAAGAAAAAGGAAAGCAAGATATCCGGCGCGCAGTATGTCGGCAAGATGATAGCGGAACGCGCGAAAAAAGCGGGTATAGAAAAAGCTGTTTTTGATAGGGGTTCTTATCGCTATCACGGAAGAATAAAAGCGCTTGTCGAGTCGGCTCGTGAAAACGGACTTATACTATAATCATATGAAACCTATAACCCCCAAGGCCCCTAAAAGTGAATTTAAAGACGCTCTACTTGAAGTGAGACGCGTTACTCGTGTGATGGCGGGGGGAAAACGTTTTAGTTTTAGAGCGTCTGTTGTTGTGGGAGATATGAAAGGAAGAGTAGGATTTGGAATAGCCAAGGGTCTTGATTTTGCCTCAGCGGTACAGAAGGCAAAACGTAAGGCGGAAAAGAACGTAATCACAATCCCGCTTATTGAAAAACGCACTATTCCCTATGACATTGAATCAAAATTCGGCGCGGCGCGGGTACGAATCAAACCAGCTCAAAAAGGACACGGTCTCATTGCCGGAGGGTCTTCTCGCGTTGTTCTTGAACTTGCGGGGGTAAAAGACATTTCAGCAAAAATTTTGGGGAGGACAAGAAATAAGATAGCTAACGCGCAAGCAACCCTAAAAGCCCTTCGAAACATGAAATCAAAAATTCGCGTGGAAGAAAAAAAACCATAATATGCAACTTCATATCATAAGCAATAAACTAAAAAAATCTAAATCAAAACGTGTTGGACGCGGGGGAAAACGAGGCACGTACTCGGGACGGGGACAAAAAGGACAGAGAGCTCGGTCGGGACACAGGATTCGTCCGGCGGAACGTGATTTAATACAACGTCTTCCCAAGCTTCGCGGGGTTAAGAACAAACCAAAATCTTTACGTCCATTTATCCTGAACCTCAAAGATCTCGATCGTTTCATAGAGGACGGAAAACTTTCAAAAACTATTCTTGTAAAGAATGGCGTTATTAAAAAGATTTCTCAATCGGTAAAGATTTTAGGGGTGGGTGAAATAACTAACCCTATAATGATTGAAGAAATATATGTTTCAGAAAAGGCAAAAAAGAAAATAGAAAAAGCGGGAGGGAGCGTGCAATAATAGTATTATGGAAAAAGTTCTCAAGGTTTTTAAAATTCACGATTTACGCAAAAAGGTTCTTATGGTTGCCTTTTTGCTTTTCGTTTTCAGACTCCTTGCCGCCATTCCTATCCCGGGCGTTGATGTGTTAAAACTTCAGCAGTTTTTTTCTTCAAATCAACTTTTTGGTTTTTTAAATATTTTTTCAGGAGGAGGGCTTTCAACTCTTTCCATTATCATGCTCGGAGTGGGCCCTTATATTACCGCGACCATTATCATGCAACTTCTTACCATTGTGTTTCCAAATCTAAAGAAAGCCTATTACGAAGAAGGAGCGCAGGGACAAGCGAAGTTTAATAGATATTCAAGATGGCTTACGGTTCCGCTCGCGGCCCTTCAAGGGTATGGATTTTTGAATCTTTTAATTTCACAGGGAGTGCTTTCTCGTTTATCTCTTATGGATATGATAAGTAATGTTATTGTTGTTACAGCCGGGAGCGTCCTTCTTATGTGGATTGGAGAACTTATTTCCGAGTATAAAATCGGAAACGGCATTTCTCTTCTCATTTTAGCTGGTATTGTCGCGGGAATTCCAAGGGCGATAAGTTCAATATTTTTGAATAATTATGATCCCTCAACTCTTATTGCTTTCGCGGTTATCGCCATTATTATTATCGCGGGAACGGTATACGTAAACGAGGGAGAAAGAAAAATTCCCGTTTCATACGCGAAGCAGGTTAGAGGGAACAAATTGTACGGAGGGGTTTCAACCTATCTTCCGCTTCGCGTAAATCAAGCAGGGGTTATTCCCATTATTTTCGCTATTTCTATCCTCCTCTTTCCGCAGTTTATAGCTCAATCCGTGGCGATTTTTTCTAAACCGCTTTCATTGACATTAAACGCTTGGGTTACGACGTTTTTTAACAATCACATTCTCTATAGCGTGATCTACTTTGTTTTGGTTTTTTTGTTTACTTACTTTTATACCGCTGTTACGTTTGATCCTCAGGAAATCGCGAAAAACTTACAACGAAGCGGGGGGTTTATCCCCGGTATTCGTCCGGGACAAGCAACCACGGAAGTTATTGGGAAAGTGGTTCGCAGGACGACCTTCTTTGGAGCGCTTTTTCTTGGTCTTATAGCCATTCTTCCCAATATTATGCAAATAGCCACCGGTATTCAGGTTCTTACGATTGGAGGTACCGCCCTCCTTATCGTCGTCGCGGTCGCTCTCGAGGTATACAAGCAGATCGAATCTCAACTCACCGTGCGGGAGTACGAAGGCATTATCTAAGACTGGGAGATTTTTTTAAATCATCAGGTGGGATAATGTCAATATGGCGCGAGATGACGTTTCTCTTTATGCTTAATATATGAAAATGACGCAGAAAGCCGTGATTATATACGGTCCCCCGGGGGCGGGAAAAGGAACACAGGCGGAGCTTTTAGAGCGCAATTTTGATTTCATCCATTTTGACACGGGAAGATACCTTGAGATGATGTATAAAAGTCCTAAGGTAAAAACAGATCGGACGCTAAAGAAAGAGAAGAATCTTTTTGACAACGGGTTTTTAAACACCCCGTCATTTGTTTTGGGCGTTGTAAGTCGAGCGACGAAACGAATAGCCCAATCCGGTTTCAGTCTTGTTTATAGCGGATCTCCTCGTACCATGTATGAAGCCTTTGGTGATTCAAAGGACAAAGATTTGATTTCCATTCTTGTTAAAACATTTAAGAAAAAAAAGATTGTTGTTGTATGGCTTAAGATA
>JAKALF010000007.1 GCA_021813265.1 bacterium | reverse complement strand
GTACGCCGTATTTTGAACGAACCAACGGCCGCCGCTCTCGCCTATGGCATGAATAGAAAAAAAAGCGAAAAAATTGTCGTGTATGACTTCGGCGGAGGAACCTTTGATATCTCCATTCTTGAAGTAGGGGATGACACGGTTGAAGTGCGCGCTACGGGAGGAGATACTCATCTCGGAGGAGACGATTTTGACAAGAGGATCATTGAATATCTTGTCGCGGAATACAAAAAACAAGAAGGTATTGATATTTCTAAAGATTCATTAGCTATCCAACGCCTCAAAGAAGCCGCGGAACGGGCAAAACACGAACTTTCAACCGCTCTTGAAACGGAAATCAATCTTCCCTATATAACCTCGGACGCTTCTGGTCCTAAACATTTTGTCATGAAACTCACTCGGGCAAAGCTTGAAGATTTAGTTCGGGATCTCATTGATCATTCTATTAAACTTGTGCGGGAAGCGGTTACGGCGAAGCAACCTAAAGGAGCGGGACTCGAGCTTTCCGATATCAATGAAGTCGTGCTAGTCGGAGGACAAACAAGAATGCCTGCCATTCAGGAAGCCGTCAAGAAACTTTTCGGAAAAGAACCTCATAAAGGTATCAATCCCGACGAAGTAGTGGCGGTTGGGGCGGCGATTCAAGCGGGTATTTTACAAGGAGACGTGAAAGATATTCTTCTTCTTGATGTGACGCCTCTTACGTTAAGTATTGAGACGCTTGGAGGAGTCGCGACACCCATGATTGAGAAAAACACAACCATTCCTACCGCGAAAACACAAGTGTTTTCAACAGCCGCTGATAACCAGACATCGGTCGAGATTCATATCGGACAAGGAGAGCGTCCCATGATGAGCGATAATAAAACACTCGCGCGATTTATTCTAGACGGTATTCCTCCTGCCCCGCGAGGAATTCCGCAAGTTGAGGTTACGTTTGATATTGACGCGAACGGGATCTTAAATGTTTCGGCTAAAGATAAGGCGAGCGGAAAATCTCAGTCCGTTCGTATTGAAGCTACTACGAGTCTTAGCAAGGATGAAGTTGAGCGTTTAAAAAAAGAGGCGGCTGAACACGCTTCTGAAGATCAAAAGAAGCGTGAAGCTATTGACGTCAGAAATCAGGCGGAATCTCTTGTCTATACCGCTGAAAAAAGTTTACGCGACCTGGGAGATAAAGTGCCGCGAGACGTAAAGGAAAATATCACGAAAAAAATTGAGGAGCTTAACAAAATAAAATCAGGGGATGATCTTGAAGGAATCAAGAAAGCGAGCCAGGAACTTTCTTCAGAGCTTCAAAAAATAGGTGAAATGATGTATAAAGGTAATGAGTCCAAAGGTGACGTGGGGGAGAAATCCAAAGACGGTACCTCGGACAATACGGACGAAGATCATCATGAACCAGGAACCGGTGGTAATTAGTCAATCAAAAGAACAGGAAGCGGATACTAATATTTGGAAGCTCGCGATTCTCGGACTTCTGGGCGTTCTTTCCGCTTTTTTAGCGTCCTATTACGTTAATGAATTTTTCATAACTATAGATTCCCATTTTCTCCTACTAGGGTTCCTGTTTTCGAGTTTTGTTATCATATTTTCCGTGTTAAACGCCTTTTTTGTCAAAAACAAATGGTTGCTTTTTTCTATAACGGTTTTTGAAAGTATTATTTTTTTCTTTTCATTCTTCCGCATGGGAGGATCTCACCCTTCAGTCTTTTTCATGGCCGCTCTGGTTCTTTTCTTGTATTTTGTCATTCAGGGAACGGAAGGCGCTCGAAAGGCGCTTGTAAACAGCGTCCATATTCGTTTTTTTCAGGTCGCGCGAATTGTTTCTTCAAAAACTATAACCGCGTTCCTCATATTCTTGAGCCTTATAACCTACGTCTATTATATCGAACAGGGGAATCTTAATGATAAAGCGGGGAAGATATTTACGAATTATTTCCTTGATTCAGCAAGGCCAGTCATTGAACTTGAGATTCCCGGCATATCGTTTGACGGCTCCGTCCATGATTTCATTAGAACCCTGACAAATCACGCGCTTCAAAAGTCCCGTATTAGCATTGCCGATCCGACGGGAGGAAAAAAGACTTTTGAACTCAATTTTTCGGATCTTCCAAATCAGCAAAAGGAGGCCCTTATAGAAACCACAAGTCGGAATATTAGGGAGTCTATGGAAAAAAGCGTGGGACCGTTAAACGAAAAAGAAAGTGTTCGGGATGCCGTGTATAACATAATAAAAAGGTTTGTGGGCGGATTTTCCGAGAAGACCAAGGAATGGATGGGTATTGGGTTCATGGTTTTGTTTTTTTTCACGCTGAAAGGTCTTTCCTTTATCTGGCTTGCTCTTATTGAATTTATTTCATTTCTCGCGTATAAACTTCTTATTGTCTTGAAATTTGGAACGGTAAGCAGTGAAACACGGGTTCGTGAATTTGTGACCTTGCCGTAATATGAACAAAGACTATTACAACATACTCGGTGTTTCCCGCGGCGCGTCCGAAGAGGAAATAAAAAAAGCGTATCGGAAGCTGGCTCATCAATATCATCCTGATAAGGGAGGGGGAGACGAAAATAAGTTCAAAGAAGTAAATGAAGCGTATCAAGTCCTTTCTAACAAAGAGAAGCGCGCACAATACGATCGTTTTGGGCAGACCTTTAACGGATCTTCGGGGTTTGGAACTGAGGGGTGGGGAGGTTTTGGGGATGGCGCGCGATGGAATATAAATCCGGAAGATTTTGCGGATTTAAGCGATATCTTTGAAAGTATGTTTGATCAGTTTGGCATGGGCGGAAGGAGAAGAACGTATAAAAGAGGATCTGATATCGAATCGATAAAAGAAATAACACTTGAAGAAGCGTTTCGAGGCGTTAAAGAAACTATTCAATACAGAACCGCGGTTTCTTGCAAGGCGTGCGAGGGTTTGGGATATGAAAAAAAGGCCGGACTTAAAGAATGTAAAATGTGCACGGGAAGGGGTGAAATACGAGAGAACAGAAAAACATTCTTTGGAAATTTTTCACAAATCAGGTCATGTCCGGAATGTCATGGACGGGGGCAAATTCCGGAAAAGCCTTGTAAAACATGCAAGGGGCTGGGGAAAGTTTTGGGAGAACGCGAAGTCTCCTTTGAAATAGCTCCAGGGGTGGAAGACGGTCAAATTATTAAAATTTCAGGAAAGGGAGAGGCGGGAGAACAAGGAACGGGAAGCGGAGATTTATATATTGTGGTAAGGATAAAGCCTCATACGACGTTTACAAGAACAAAAGCCGATCTCTTCGCTGAAAAAACACTATCTGTTATCGAGGCCCTTTTAGGTAAGAAGATCTATATGGAAGATATAAGCGGAGAACGTTTTTCATTCTCCGTTCCTCAGGGTTTTGATGTAAAGGAAAAACTTAAAATCCAGGGGAGAGGTATGCCTAAAATGGGGGCCTTTGGTTTGTCTCGGGGAGATTTATATATTTCTCTTCGCATGAAGTTTCCGAGTTCGCTTTCCTCAAAAGCTAAAAAAATACTTGAAGATCTTGACCGGGAAGTTTAGGTGGAGTAGTATGGATATATATCCGTAGACCGCAGGCGTTCCTAAAAAGGAAAGAAGTCCTGCCGAGGAAATACCAAAACATTGTATTTCTATTTTAAGTCTGCGGCAAAGGTCGCGGGTTTTTCATTATATATGAAGACAAAACAGCAAAAAGAAGAACAAATTAAAGATGGATCCGATGTTTTGAAGAAAAGCGCCACAGTTGTGATCGCTGATTTCACGGGTCTTGGCGTAAATGACATGAATACTTTTAGAAAGTCCCTTAAGGCTATCGGGGCTTCCATGAGCGTTATGAAAAAACGCTTGCTCAAAATCATGCTTGAAAAAGAGGGGGTGTCGTTTGATCGAAATCAGTTTAAAGGACAAACCGGAGTCATTTTTTCTCCCAAAGACGCGGTCGAGAGTTCTGGACTTGTGTACGCCTTTTCAAAGAATCACGAGGATACATTTGATATTTTGGGAGGATATGAAGTTTTGGAAAAGAGATTTCTTTTGGGTGACGAAATCGTGGCATTAGGTAGACTTCCTTCGCGAGACGTACTGCTTACCCAACTTGTTGGGATGCTTGCGTCTCCCATAAGGTCGTTTCTTTACGTTCTAAACGAAAAAGCAAAACAAACACAATAACTATATGGAAAAATTTAAAGATATTATAGAAAAGGTTGAATCCCTTTCTGTTCTCGAGCTTTCAGAACTTGTGAAAGCTCTTGAGGAGAAATTTGGCGTTTCGGCCGCCGCTATGACTGTTCAAGGAGGCGCTTCCGGATCCGCTCCGGAAGAGAAATCGTCATTTAACATTCTCTTGAAATCGGCGGGGGATCAGAAGATTAATGTTATAAAGGTAGTAAAGGAAATAACGGGATTGGGTCTCAAAGAAGCGAAAGATATGGTTGACGCGGCTCCCAAGGTTCTGAAAGAGGGATTAAAGAAAGAAGATGCCGATGAATTGAAAAAGAAGCTTGAAGAGGTTGGGGCTGTTGTTGAATTGCAATAACAGAGAAAAAGGCGCCGTTGCGGACGGCGTCTTTTTTAGTTATTCTGAATTTGCTTTGGCACCCTTAGCTTAGTGGTAGAGCGCTTCGTTCACATCGAAGAGGTCGTAGGTTCGATCCCTACAGGGTGCACATTTTTATTGACATATCAACTTTTTAGTGTTAGTGTGTTTTTGAATTAAACGTTCTTTAACTAAATTAAATAAGGAGGATGTCATGAAAAATGGATTAGAATTAATGATTGGCGTTGATGTTTTTACACTTCTAGGTCTTTTTCGAAAAGCCGCGATTTATAAAGGTCTGGAATTTCATGAAAGTATTATGTCGATAAGTTCGCCAATCAAAATGTATGAATTGAACAACAGATTGCTCACTTTTCTCGCCACGAGAAATATTAAGAGACAAGATCGTCCCGATTGCGGAAATGAGATTTTCACACTTATAGACGAGAATCCACAAGATAAAGTTCCAGGATGGGCTCCAAGCAACTACTGGAACTTTAAATTATCCGAAGCCAAGAATATGTTTGATCTCCAGGTGATGATCTCCGTTAGTTTTGATCTTAATCTTGAGAAACGCGGAATCGTTCTCATACCGAAAGCGAGTGGATCGTTTGTTTCTCCCACCGACTTACTCTCGAATTTTCGTATGTTCAAGGCGTTAGTTGAGAGTGACAACAATGCCCCAGTGGTTGCCAAAGAATTAGCCGCAAGCGATGGAAGTATTGTAGTTTTGTGGACTGATCTCGGTTTAGGGGGTATCAGGAAATTATCTCATTTATTTTTGGAATTTGCTGGTGAGAACAGAGCAATTCTCGAACTTGGCAGAGATGGAAAAATATTTAATCCGTCTCCAAATTTTCATAAAAGTCTCGACCTCAACTACGAACGGTTTATTACAGAGAGAGCGCAACCAAAACTCTTTCAAATATGGAGAACGCAACTTGAGGAATATCGTTCTAGTTTGCTTGTATAAAGTTTTTCTTTTACCCCCAATATATGCCTGTTGGGGGTTTTTAGTTATCAACAGTTTTCAAGTGGGGAGAAAGTGGTATACTAAACATGTAAGTGGGGAATTGTGGATAAGTATGTGGATAAGGCAGGAATCTGGGGATAACTAAAAAACTATGCTTTTAGGAGAATATAAACATACCGTTGATCAAAAAGGCAGAATCGCTGTTCCGGCTAAGTTTAGAGGAAATATAAGTTCGGGAGCCATTATTACCCGAGGTCTTGATCATTGTCTTTTTGTATTCAGTCTTGAGGAGTGGGAGGTGATGGTAAAAAAAATTACGGCCCTTCCGCTTGCTCAATCAAACGCGCGGGCCTTTTCCCGACTTATGCTCTCCGGAGCCATGGACGTGAAAGTCGATGTTCAGGGAAGAATTTTGGTTCCCGATTATCTGCGCGAATACGCGGGACTCAAAAAACAAGTTGTTGTCGCGGGAGTATATACCAGAATTGAGATTTGGGATGCGGATGCTTGGGGGGCATATAAAGGAAAAACAGAGTCAGCGTCGGACGAGATCGCGGAGAAGTTGGGGGAGTTAGGAATATAACCCATATTAAGAAACTTATGATCCATATATCAAACATATATATACACAAACAGTGAACGCATCACCGAGTTTGTGATGATGGAGGATTATAAGTTTTTGAGTATGCACAAGCCCGTTCTTTTACATGAGGTAATAGCAATACTTGATCCGCGTGAAGGAGACTTTGTTATTGATGGAACGCTTGGAGGGGGAGGACACGCTCGAGAAATAATAAAACATATTGGCAAGAGAGGAATGTTTCTTGGAGTTGATAAGGATCATGAAGCGATCGCGCGTTTCAAGGATTATTCCGCGCTTCCGAAATCTTCTTTTTTCATGGAACAGTCTAACTACGCGTATATTCCCGGCATTTTAAAAAAAAATAATATGCCGAAAGCAGACGGGTTGATTATTGATCTGGGTTTTTCTTCATATCAGATTGATGATCCCAAGCGGGGATTTAGCTTCCATTCTGACGGACCACTTGATATGCGTTATGGAAATTCCGGAATGACGACGGAAGAAATCATAAATACATTTTCAGAAGAAAAGCTTATTGATATCATTTCCCGATATGGAGAGGAACGTTTTTCTCGACGTATCGCGCGGGCCATTATGGAATCAAGAAAAGATAGGAGGATTACAAGAACTTTTGAGCTTGCGGATATTATAAAACACGCGTATCCCTCACGGTTTAGGCACGGACGCATTCATCCCGCAACGAAAACATTCCAAGCGATCAGAATAGCCGTGAATCAAGAGCTTGAAAATCTGGAAAAACTTCTCAGTTCGTTACCCGACATTGTGAATTCCGGAGGACGGGTTGCTGTTATCTCATTCCATTCTTTAGAAGACAGGATGGTAAAAAGATCTTTTAAAGAACTGACATCGTCCGGGAAGGCGGAGATTCTTACAAAGAAACCCATTGTCCCAAGACGTGAGGAGGTCGAGGGAAATCCTAAAAGTCGATCGGCAAAACTTCGAGGTATACGATTTATATAACATGACGATCATTCAACCCCACAAAGAGACTCACATGAAGCGTTTTTTCATACTTCTTTTCGCGACGCTTGTATGCGGAAGTCTCCTCTATATTTATGAGTACAATAAGTTTGTTGACGCCCGTTTTGGCGTCCAGGCTCTTAAAAAATCTATTGTCGAATATGAAACTCAAAACGCTGAACTCAAGAAAAATCTTTATACAACGTTAAATCCCGTCTCGCTTCAGAATCTCGCGATTCAGAAGGGACTTGTTATTGAAAAACACCCGCAATACGTAACAAAAAATTAGAATTTATGCGTTTCGTTATCCTAGCCTCATTTTTTACCATACTCTTCGCGCTTTTGTCTTTTAATCTTTATCGGGTGCAGGTAGATAAAGGATTTTATTATTTTGAAAAAGCGCAGGCTAGAAACGAGACGCTCAAGGAATTAGAACTGCGAAGAGGGCAGATATTTTTTACGGATCGATATGGAGGAGAGGTTTCGGTCGCCATGCAAACAGATTACCCCGTGATCTACGCCGTTCCGAGCGAGATTGAAAATTCTAAAAATGCCGCCCGTGTTCTTAGCCCCATTTTAAACATTAAGGAAAGCGATCTTGTTTTAAAGCTTAATAACCCTGAAAGTAAGTTCAGGCTTCTTGTGGATAAGGCTCCTCAAGGCGTGATAGACTCGATCCAAAATCTTAATATAAAAGGCATCTATACCGATATGAAACAATATCGAGCGTATCCGTATGATCATTTAGGATCCCATGTTATTGGATACGTGGGTTTTACCCAAAATAACGCTGAGCCAGCGGGTCTTTATGGTCTCGAAAAAATGCACAATGACACGCTTTCCAAGGGAAAAAGTGTTCATTTGACGATAGACCGGGATTTACAAACCGAAGCCGAGTCAACGCTTATGAGTCTCATAAAACAATTTAACGCGACAGGAGGGAGTGTTGTTATGCAGGAACCCTCGACGGGCAAGATTCTTACCCTTGCGAACAAGCCCGACTTTAACCCCAATCATTATTCGGATTTTCCCATTAAAGACTTTTCGAATCCCACCGTTCAATATGTGTATGAACCGGGATCGGTTTTCAAGCCTATAACCATGGTCGCGGGTATTGATACGGGAGCCATTACGCCGGACACTACCTTTGTTGATACGGGGAGTGTAACGTTAAATGGCATGACGGTTCGAAACTGGGATCTTAAGGCTCACGGCAAAATTACCATGACCCACGTCATTGAAAAATCCGTGAACACGGGAGCTATTTTCGCGGAACAGAAAACGGGAGACGCGGCTTTTCTTGAATACCTAAAACGTTTTGGATTTGGCAAAAAAACAGAAATTGATCTGCCCGACGAAGTTTCAGGAAATCTTCAAAACTTGGAAAAAAAACAAACCTACGCGATTGATTTTGCGACGGCATCGTATGGACAGGGTGTTTCCGTCACGCCCATTCAGATGGTTACGGCATTTTCTGCCATTGCGAATGGAGGACTTCTCATGAAACCCTTTATTACTGAAGGAACAAAACCGACTGTCGTGCGTCGCGTCATGAAAGAGGAAACATCTAAAGAAGTCACGAAAATGATGGAGTCTGCCGTCGAAAAGGCCGAGATTGGAGCTATTCAGCACTATCGCATCGCTGGAAAAACGGGAACGGCTTTTATTCCTGAACATGGCAAATACTCTCACAATGATCTTATCCAGACGTTCATAGGGTTTTTTCCGGCCAGCAATCCTAAAATCACGATACTTATAAAGTTGGACAAACCTGACGCGGGTCTCGCGGGTCTTACCGTTGTTCCCGCCTTTCATGATCTCGCTTCGTTTGTGATTAATTATTATAATATTCCTCCTGATAAACTTGAGAAGAAATAACCATGAAGCATATTCTCCTTACCACTCTCCGAGCGTTACTAAAGTTTCTTGCTAAATTGACGTTGGCGCGTTACAAACCCGCCATTATCGGCATTACGGGAAGCGTAGGTAAGACATCGACGAAAGAAGCCGTGAAGGCTATTGTAGCCCATGAACGTACCGTTCGGGCGACATTAAAAAATTTTAATAATGAATTGGGGCTTCCCCTTACCATCCTTGGTGACTGGACTTCAACCGGAAGATTTTTTTTCTGGATTAAAGTTGTTTTTGTTTCTCTGTACCGTTTGATTGTAAAGAGTTCGTCATATCCGGAAGTCCTTGTTTTGGAATATGGCGTGGATCGTCCGGGGGATATGAATTATCTTTTAAATATCGCGCGACCCCATATCAGTATCTTTACCGCCATGGGAACCATTCCCGTTCATGTTGAATTTTTTTCGGATCCCGAAGCGGTGTTTCGTGAAAAAGCAAAAATTGTTTCCCAACTTTCGGCTACGGGATTTGCTATTTTAAATGCCGATGATGAGTCAGTTTCTAAAGCAAAAAATGATACGCGCGCTCATGTTCTTACTTTCGGTTTTTCGGAAGAATCAAATATTAGAGCGATTAGTTTTTCAAATCATCTTGATGACGATTTTCAAGGAGTGATATTGAAACTTGTGCATGGTGGAAGCGTGGTCCCAATCTATATCTCTCATGTTCTCGGGAGGACGCAAGGCTATGCTATGGCCGCGGCCGCGGCCGTTGGTTTAGTGTTTGGCATGAATCTTGTTTCTATCGCGGAGGCTCTTGGAACCTACGCCCCCCCCAATGGAAGAATGAGGGTTATTCAAGGTATCAAAGGTTCAATCCTTATTGATGATACCTACAACTCTTCTCCCACTGCCGTAAAAGAAGCGATAGAATCATTGAAAGATATAAAAGCAAAACACAAAATAGCCGTGTTGGGAGATATGCTTGAGATCGGGAAATATACGCTTGAGGCACATGAAAAAGTCGGAAAACAAGTCGCGAAAGTTGTTGATATTCTTGTAACGGTGGGAATACGGGGAAAATTCATAGCGGAATCGGCGCTTAAAGCGGGGATGAATAAAAAGCAGGTTCATATGTTTATGAGCATTAGAGAGGCTTCAGAATTTCTTCAGAAAAAGGTAGTAAAAGACGATGTTGTATTGCTTAAAGGATCTCAAAGCGTTCGCATGGAACGAGTTACCGCTTCTCTCATGGAAGATCCGCAAAACGCGGAACATTTTTTGGTTAGACAAAGCCCCTATTGGCTCGCTCGGAAAGGGTTGTATGAATAAAAAATCTTTATTCCTGATATAGAAGAAAAATTAAATAAAAAAACTGTCTGTTGAGGTAGTTATCAGGAAGAATAAACCGATTAGAGTTTGTGGAGAATGAAATGCCGCGCATCCTGCGCGGCATTAATAATCAAACAAAAACTCTGGAAACTACCCCCATATTTGGTTTATTAACCTCATCCCAACTTATCGTGTCCAATCTTTTGGCATCTTCATCAGTGATATTACCGTCACGATAAAGCCAACAAACTTCAACGGGACGATTATCTGGAACAAGAAGAAACTTTTCCCAGTTAATCGAATAATGCGGACACCCGCCAATAAGTAAGAATTTGGTAAAACCTGTTTGGTAGTAAAGTGATTCTATAAATTTTTCTGGATCATACTCTCCACATTTGAGGAAAATTTTCACAAAAGCGTCTTTTTCTTCATTAAACGGTGTTCGATCTCTCTCAAAAAAATTGTTTCCTTTTTGTTCTGGTATTGAAATTCTTTTTACCGCCAAACGCATGAATTCTTGTTGTCTTCCAAGCATACACCGGTCCACAAATAAGTTTGTAACACAGAACTTCATCCCCCCATTATAAGGGAATGGATTTGCTTCGCTGTAGAGAATATACGGAGGGGTTTGCCTTATATGATCATCATAATCAGCGTAGGGACCGTAGAGACCACAGAGAGGATCCGCCCCTACACGAAGATGTAGGTGATTTTTTTTAATAAATGTTAGAAGTTCACCTTTCCGAAAGGAAACCCATTTTTTCTTATCCGCAAAGAAAAGAACGAGGTTTTTTGCGTTATCAGAATGGCCGAAATCAACTTTTCGAGGATCGATCGCTTCAGGTCTAAATCTATATTTTGTTTTAAACATATAATCCTCTTCATAAGTATCGTCCATCATGCGATACTCCTCATCGATAGCAAAAATTTTCATAACACACCTCCTTTTAGGTTAATTTACTGTTTACAATATATCATTCTTTTTATTTTACGTCAATCTTTACCAGAGCCGTTTAAAAACTATAAAAGTATCAATAGATTCTCAGACATAAATACTTTGATATGAGAAAAGAATTTTTGTAAGAATAATTTTGTAGCCCCACGGGGAATCGAACCCCGGTTTTCGCCGTGAGAGGGCGATGTCCTAGCCACTAGACGATGAGGCCGTAAGAATACACTACCGTTTTCCTCCCAATTTTGCAAAAGGATGCTTGTAGCGGAAACGGGAAGGGTTTGATACTATCAAGTTATGAACCAGATTATTCAAGAATTCGTGCTTCGCGTAAGTCCGCTTATCCATACCTACGGAGCCTTAGGCGTTTTTCTGGTTTCCGTGATTGAGGAAATTATCGCTCCCATTCCTTCCTCCTTTATTCTTTTAGGCGCGGGATTCTTTCTTCTCCCGGCATCTGGATCCATGAGTGAGGTATTGTTTAACGCTCTTATAAAAATCGTGATTCCCGGAGGGTTGGGTCTCGCGGTGGGATCCATGTTTTTGTATTCCTTCGCCTATATCGGAGGAGAGCCTGCCATTAAAAAATGGGGGAGGTGGGTTGGGGTTTCATGGGGAGATGTTGAACGAATGGAGTCGCGTCTTACAAAAAGTTATTGGGATGAGTTTATATTGTTTGCCATTAGAACCGTTCCCATAGCTCCTCAAGCGCTCGTTTCTCTTGTGTGTGGAATTATTCGATATCCCATGAGAAATTTTTTTGTGACAACGCTTTTGGGAGGAATGTTAAGATCGTTTCTCATGGGGCTTTTGGGGTGGTATTTGGGTGAGGCGTATATAGCGTATTCTGACAATATTACAACCTTCGCTACATGGATTGGTTGGGTTATATTGGGAATTATTGTTATTTCCGCCGTATATTTATATCTCAAGAAACGGTCTAAAAAGCGAGTGAAATAGAGGTTTTAGGAACTTTGTTTTCTAAGATTTTTTGTGATATAATAATAAAAAAATATCTAATTAAACTATCCCTATGAAAGAAAAAAATAACGCTTCATACAGCGCAAAGGACATCTATGTGTTAGAAGGTCTCGAACCCGTGAGAAAACGTCCGGGAATGTACATAGGTTCCACGGGCGTTGACGGCTTGCATCACCTTATCTGGGAAATCGTTGATAACTCTATCGATGAAGCCATGGGAGGGTTTGCAAAACATATCACGGTCGAACTTTTAAAGGACAATATGGTTTCCGTCACTGATGACGGACGAGGTATTCCTGTTGATATCCATCCTAAGACCAAAAAATCCGCTCTTGAGACCGCCCTTACGACTCTTCATGCCGGAGGAAAATTTGGAGGGGATTCGTATAAAGTTTCAGGAGGTCTTCATGGCGTCGGCGTTTCTGTCGTGAACGCTCTTTCAACATGGATGAAGGCAGAGATAAATAAAGATGGCGGTGTTTACATTCAGGAATATAAACAAGGGGTTCCGAAATCAAACGTTAAAAAAATTGGGAAGTCTGATGAAACAGGAACAAAAATAATATTTCAACCCGATCCGTCTATTTTTTCAAAGATTGAATTTGATATCAAAAAAATTCTCGATCACTTGCGTCAGCAAGCCTACCTTACTAAAGGTGTCCGAATGGAGGTTGTGGATAAACGTGAAGAAAAGTCTTTCCATTACGCATTCTATTTTGAAGGAGGGCTTCATTCATTCATTCATCATCTAATAGGGGATTCAAGTATGATTCACGATCACGTCTTTTATTCCCAATCTACAGTTGAGCACATGGAAGTTGAAACCGCTTTTGCGTATGTTGACGAGGTTGAAAGCAAAGAGATGAGTTTCGCAAACAACATCTACACTATGGACGGAGGTATGCACCTCACCGGTTTTAGGTCCGCCCTTACAAGAACCCTTAATGATTTTGCTAAGAAGGAAAATTATCTCAAAGGATCCGATGATAATCTGACGGGAGATGATGTCCGCGAGGGTCTTGTTGCCGCGGTTTCAATAAAAATTCGGGAGCCTCAATTTGAGGGGCAAACAAAAGCTCGTCTTGGAAACCCTGAAGCTCGCACCGCGGTTGAGACGGCGGTCTCTGAAGCGTTCAAAGAATATTTGGAACGATATAGCAACGACGCGAGAAAAATTTTAGAGAAAAACATCCTTGCCGCAAAAGCTAGGAAAGCCGCAAAAGCGGCAAAAGATACGGTTTTGAGAAAAGGAGCCCTTGAAGGACTCACCCTTCCGGGGAAACTTGCTGATTGCAGTTCAAGAAAAGCCGAAGATTCCGAGCTTTTTATCGTAGAGGGAGATTCGGCGGGCGGATCATGCAAACAAGGAAGAGACAGAAGAACGCAAGCCATCCTTCCTTTGAAAGGAAAAATTTTGAATGTGGAAAAATCCCGTATTGATAAGATGCTTGTGAATAAGGAAATTCGATCTCTGGTTATTGCCTTAGGGACGGCCATTTCTGATCAGTTTGATTTGGGAAAGTTACGATACCACAAAGTTATTTTAATGACCGACGCTGATGTCGATGGGGCCCACATTACGACGCTTCTTCTAACTCTTTTCTATCGCTATTTCCCTCAAATTATCGAAGCGGGACATTTATATATCGCTCAGCCCCCACTCTATAGAATCCAGAAAGGGAAAGAAGTTCAATACGCGTATACGGAAGCAGAGAGAGAAGGTATTGTTAAGTCATTCAAGGGAGAGAATGCTAATATCCAGCGATATAAAGGTTTGGGAGAGATGAATCCCGATCAATTGTGGGAAACAACTATGAATCCGGAAACACGCGTGTTAAAGCAGGTGAAAGTTGAAGACGCAGAAGAAGCCGATAGAATGTTTGATATATTAATGGGTGAATCCGTTGAGCCAAGAAAGAATTTTATACAGGCGCACGCAACGTCGGTAAAGAATCTTGATATTTAACATACTTCATGGTACGTTTAGATAAACCGTTTTAGCGGTATAGTGGTTTTATATATGTTTCAGAAATTTAAACTTTTTTTGGAAGATTCGCGTCAGGAACTTAGGCGGGTTAACTGGCCTACGCGAGAAGAGACGATACGATATACCATCTTCGTTGTCGTTTTTTCATTGGGACTCGCCGCCTATTTGGGGTTTTTTGATTATGTTTTTATTAAAGGGCTCACCGCGTTACTTTCATAACATATGGCAACACCTAAAACAGAAAACAAAGGAGAACGAAGATGGTATGCCATTCATACCTACTCGGGATATGAAGATGCCGTCGCGCGTTATTTAAAACAACGCGTTGAATCTCTCCTTATGTCCGACAAGATTTTTAAAGTCATTGTTCCCAAAGAAACCAAGATAAAGGTAAGAGGGGGAAAGCGTCAGAAATTTGAAGAAAAGATCTATCCCGGTTATGTCATTGTCGATATGATTTTAGACCATGATTCTTGGTCCGTGGTTCGCAACACTCCTCGAGTTACGGGATTCGTTGGGTCAGATACCACAACGCCGACGCCGCTTTCTGATGAAGAGGTAAACGCCCTTTTAGCGCGTATGGAGCAGGGCGAGACGAAATTTAGAGTTGATATGCGCGTGAATGATTTGGTAAAGATTACGGACGGACCCTTCAAAGATCAGGAGGGAAAAATCGCTGAGGTTGATGAAGAGCATGGAAAAATCAAAATCCTCATCGCTATCTTTGGAAGGGATACGCTTCTTGAAATTGACTCTCTTCAGGCTCAGAAAATCTAACCTATTGAAACTTTTTAGTACATCATATATTATTGAAAGCCATTATGCCAAAACCTATTAAAACAACTCTTAAACTTCAGATAGAAGCCGGGAAAGCGAATCCAGCTCCTCCTATCGGACCCGCTCTAGGTCAGCACGGAGTCAATATCGGGGCGTTCTGTCAGCAATTTAATGCCGCGACGGAAAAGATGGCGGGAGATATTATTCCCGCGGAAATTACCGTCTATGAAGACCGATCGTTTGATTTCAAACTCAAAACGTCTCCGGCCTCCGCGCTTCTTAAGAAAGCCGCGGGTATTCAAAAAGGATCGGGAGAGCCTCACAAGATGAAAGTGGGAAAGGTAACGAAATCCGATTTACGCGCCATTGCGGAAAAGAAAATGGAAGACTTAAACGCGACTGATATTGAAGCCGCGGAAAAAATTATCGCGGGAACGGCGCGAAACATGGGGATTGAAGTGGAGGGATAAAATGCCCCTTATCACGGGGTATTTTTTTTGGTATGATTTTTTATGCGTATGAATTATATCCCGACCATAGGACTTGAAATACACGCGGAACTTAAGACCCAATCAAAGATGTTTTGCGCTTGCAAAAATGATCCGGACGCGGAAAGGCCCAACATCCATATCTGTCCCATTTGTCTCGCTCATCCAGGTCCACTTCCTACAATAAATAAGGAAGCGGTTATTTCCGTTATTCGTTTGGGGATGGCTCTCAAAGGAACCATTTCTAAAAAATCTCATTTTGACAGAAAAAGTTATTTCTACCCCGATCTTCCAAAAGGATATCAAATATCTCAATATGATGAGCCGCTCGTCTCGGATGGCGTACTGCATGGTATTCGCGTTAAACGGGTTCATTTAGAAGAAGACACGGGGAAACTTCAACACGATAATTTCTCTTCTTTTGTTGACTATAACCGCGCGGGGGTTCCTTTGGTGGAACTGGTTACCGAACCCGATATACAAAGAGCGGAAGACGCGGTACGGTTTGCGAAAGAACTTCAGCGCATCTTGCGGTACATTGGAATTTCAGACGCCGATATGGAGCGGGGGCAGATGAGAGTAGAGGCGAATATATCAGTGAGAAAATCGGAAAACGATGAATATGGGACGAAGGTTGAGGTAAAAAACATCAATTCTTTTAAAGCTGTTTATGATGCCATTGAGTATGAACTTGAACGTCAGGAAGACCTTATCTCCAAAGGAGGAAATGTTATACAAGAAACACGGGGATGGGATGAAAAGAAAGGAATTACGGAGAGCCAACGATCAAAAGAATCCGCCCATGATTACCGGTATTTTCCCGAACCCGACCTGCCGGAAATAGTCATGGAATGTTTTGATCTTGAAGGATTGCGAAACGGACTCCCAGAACTTCCTGGAGAAAAACGAGAAAGACTCGTGCGTGAATATGGTATTGCTTCTCAGAATATTGAGTTGCTTATCGATGATAAAGAATTATCCGACTATTTTGAGGAGGCTGTTTCTGAACTTAAATCTCTTAGCGACAAAGGAAACGTTGAAACCCTTTTTCACTACTTAACGAGCGATCTTAAGGGCCTTATGAACGCGAAAAGCGTTCCATTTTCCAAAATAAAAATACCTCCCGAACATTTCGCTTATCTCGTGGCTTTTGTATCGGAAGGAAAACTCTCAAGCAGACTCGCGAAAGACATGCTTCTTAAAATGTTTGAAACGGGAGAAGATCCGGAGGCTCTCATGAAAAAAGAAGATCTGAAAGTCATACATAATGAAGACGAACTTACGGCTATCGTAAAAGATATTATTGATACCAATCAAAAAGTCGTGGAAGATTACCGATCGGGAAAGACAAACGCCTTGCAATTTTTAATAGGACAGATCATGGCAAAAACGAAAGGAAAAGCGAATCCTGAAATTCTAAAAAAGGTTTTATCGGACTTGCTTCATAAATAGGCGAGCGAGCTTTAAAGCTTCTTGTTTCTTGGATACCCATATGATGCGGGTATTTTTTTTAAACCATGTCATTTGGCGTTTGGCATATTGTATAATGGCGCGTTCAAGTTCGTCTAGAAAAGATTTCTTGTCTAATTGTTTTTGAAGAAATAGGGATCCGTAGGCGTATTCAAGGCCGAATGATTCGAGACGTTTCCAGGTGATTCCCGAATCATGAAGATTTTGTATTTCATAAATCATACCTTTACGCACGCGTTTTAAAAGACGTACATGGATTCGTTTTTTTAGGTCGTTTCTTTTGATTCCTATGAAAAGCGTGTCGGCTCGTACGGGATTTTTTTTGAGTTCGGGGACGTTTCCTAAGGTTTTCGCGATTTCAATGGCACGTATGAGACGGTGCGGATTTTTGTGATCAATTTTTTTCGCTCGTTTAGGGTCGAGTTTTGAAAGTATATGGAAAAGTTCCTCGGTATTTTTTTGTTTAAGAGTATTTCTGAGTTTTATATCTTTTTTCACGTCAGGCAAAATGAGTCCATCAAGAAGCACTGAGACGTAAAATCCCGTTCCCCCGCATACAATAGGAAGCTTGTTTCTTTTCCAGATGGATTCTATGATTTTTTTTCCTTCTTTTTGAAATCTTCCGGCGCTGAAGGCGCGTTTCGGAGTTATCACATCAATCATGTGATGAGGGATACCTTTCATTTCTTGTTTTGTGATTTTTCCCGTTCCAAGATTCATCCCCCGATATACCTGTCTTGAATCGGCGGAGACCACTTCTCCGTTGAATTTTTGAGCTATCGCGACCGCGATGTCGCTTTTTCCCGTCGCTGTCTGACCAATGATACAGATAAGTTTTTGTTTCATCATATTTTATTGTATAGGGATTTTGGGGATTTATACAAAGGTTTATTTGACTTCATTTGAAAAGGTGGTATTTTGAAATTATAACTGCTATTTTAAAAACTGGAGGGAATATGAAAAAGGGTATTATTTTTGGACTGGCGATTCTTGCCGCCGGTTTTATCGGAGGCAAAATTTTTTCAAAGAATTTTTTCAAAAAGGATTCAAGAAAAAAGAAAGTTTCTGTTTTGAAGGATGATAATAAGATTAGCTGGGATGAGGTGAAAGGATAAGATTTTTGGATAAAAATCCCCCGATATTCGGGGGATTTTCTTTATATTCTTTTCTTTATTTTTTCCACGGTTTCTTTTATGAAAATATCTTTCTTTATATTCCTTGTTTCTTTATTTCCTCGTTCACGCAGATTTATTTCGTTTTTTTCTATCTCCTTATCTCCCATGACAACGATATAGGGGATTTTTTGAAGTTCCGCTTCTCGTATTCTTTTTCCGAGCGTATCGTTTGTTCCGAATAATTGGGCGCGGATGTCATAGTCGGTTAATGTTTTTGTGAACGTTTCGGCGTCTTTACCATGTTTTTCGCTTACCGGAAGCACCGCGATTTGAACGGGGGAGAGCCATAGAGGAAACGCTCCCGTAAAATGTTCGATGATAACGGAAATAAAACGTTCAAGAGATCCCATAATGGCCGCGTGTATCATTACGATACGTTCCGGTTTCCCTTCTTCATTTGTGCAGGTAAGGTCGAACCGTTCGGGCATATTCATATCAAGTTGAATAGTCGCGACTTGCCACTCTCGTCCTAAAGAGTCTTTCGCCATGAAATCAAGTTTAGGACCGTAAAACGCTGCCTCTCCGACGCCTTCACTCGCCTTCATGTTCTTTTCTTTTACAATTTCATCGAGAAGCGTTTCAGCGATTTTCCATTTTTTCTTGTCTCCAAGATATTTTTCTGGGGTTTTCGGATCGTGCTTTGAGACTCGTAACTCAAGTTTGAATCCAAATGCTTTATAGAATTCATGCGCAATATCCCAGATTTTCAGAAATTCTTCTTTTGTTTGCGAAAATCTACAGAAAACATGGGCATCGTCTTGCGTAATCGAAAGAACGCGGGAAATGCCGGCAAGTTCTCCAGATTGCTCGTCGCGATACACTTTCGTGGTATTCGCGTAACGTTTGGGGAGTTCCCGATAACTGTGGGGTTTTCTCGCGTAGATTTGCGTGTGGTGTGGACAATTCATCGGTTTTATGACAAGAGTGCGTCCATCACGCGTTGTTATTTTGAAAAGATCGTCTTTGAATTTGTCCCAATGTCCGCTTCTCTCGTAGAGCTCTTTTTTAGTGAGGTGGGGAATATCAACCTGTTCGTAACCATGTTTTTTTCTGAGCTCCCAGACAAAAGCATCAAGAACGTTTCGGAGAATAGTTCCTTTCGGCGTCCAAAGAGGAAGTCCGGGTCCCACAAGTTCTGAAAAGGTGAAGAGATCAAGTTCAGGACCGAGCTTTTTATGATCCCGCTTTTTCGCTTCTTCTTGCGTATGAAGATATTGATCCAGTTCTTTTTTAGTTTCAAACGCGATACCATAAACGCGGGTGAGCATGGGATTTTTTTCGTTTCCTTTCCAATACGCTCCCGCTATATGAGAGAGCCTAAACGCCTCGGGATTTATTTCCTTCGTGTTTTTTACATGTCCTCCACGACAAAGATCAATGAAATATTGTAAGGTTGAATTTTTGAATTCAAAAGGTTTGGAAAGTGTTTTTTGTTTTATCCCCGTTGTGTATATGGTAAGTGGCTTCTTTTCTTTTTGAAATTCACTGATGAGTTCTAGTTTGAATGTTTGACCTTTAAAAAGGTTCTTGGCTTCTTTAGGCGTTACCCTAGTCCCGGAGAAGGGAAATCCTGATGTAATAAAATCACGCATTCTGTTTTCAAGCTTTTCAAGATCGCCCTCCTCTAAGGGCTTAGGGAAAAGAAAATCGTAATAGAAGCCGTTTTCTATGGTGGGACCGATCGCGAGTTTCGCTTTTGGAAATCGTTCCAATACCGCGGCCGCGAGTAGGTGGGCAAGGGAGTGTCTGATCTCGTCTAA
>JAKALF010000001.1 GCA_021813265.1 bacterium | reverse complement strand
GCAGGCCTTGGCCGAGACGATCGCGGCGAACGCGCCGCTCGGGATCCGCTGGGCGAAGCGTGCGATCGACGTGGGAGGTGATGTCGGGCTCGAAGCCGGGCTCGCCATCGAAGCAGCGGCGGCCGGAGCGGTGCTCGGGTCGGAGGACTACCAGGAAGGGCTCGCCGCGTTCGCCGAACGTCGGTTGCCCGAGTTCAAGGGACGGTGACCGTGGAATTCTCACTCTCAGCAGAACACGAGGCGATTCGAGACGTCGCCAAGGGCTTTGGGCAAATGATTACGCATCCCATTGCGACGGCTCAGGGGATTGGGACGCTTATCACCAAGCTCGTGACAGACCCGAAGGCGGTTTTGAGTGCCATGGGGCAGGCTTTTGCGGATCCCTACATGAAGGCGGTCCAGGATGGGCGCCCTGGCGAGGCGCTGGGCCGGGGGATCGTCGAGATTGGCTCGCTGCTCATCACTCCCAGTGAGATTTCTGGCGCTGCCAAGGCTGTGTTCTCGGGCGCCGTCCATGAATTTGCTTTCAGCAAGCGTGCGTGTTTGGGGAACTCCTTCTCTCCTCCATATTTTGCCCAAAAGCGACTTTTTCCCCATCCCTAAGGTCGATTCGGCGGTCGTATCCATTAAAACCCGAGATTTAAATATTTCTCAGGGGTATTATAGGGTCATAAAAGTCATTTTCAGACAACCAAGAAAGACGGTTTTGAACAATCTTTCGATTATTTCTTCCAAAAATCGGGTTTTGGAGATACTGAATCAACTCATGATACCCGTTACTGCCCGTCCTCAAAATCTAGATGAAGCGATGCTTAGGAAACTTTGTGAAATAGTGTATAATGAAATGGGGAAATGTTTAAAAACATGAGGTCTTTTATTGCAAGCATCATATTAATATCGGGAATAGGAATTTCTTTCCTTATCGTCAAGGGATCGGACGGTGTTTCAAAGAGTCCCGTCAGCGTTCTTTTGGGTGATACTCCTTCTAATACTCATCAATTTGCCACCCTGAACAACCTCCCGTCTCATGTGAATCTTTTTGATTCCAATTCGCAAACCAACCTTACCAACAACGTTGTTTCTCAATACACGGCCCAAATCTTGAAGGCGAATACGAAGGGAGCGGGGAAAAACGCTAAGGTTTTTCTTCCTAACGAAGACGCGTTGAATACCATTATTCGAGATCAACTGACGGAAGGAATTTCCGTGCGTTATTTCACCTCAAAGGATATAAAGGTGTCTGATGATAATTCCAAAGAGGCTGTCGCGGCGTATGTAAAAAACATTTCAGAGGTCTATAACAAGAACGCGGATTCAAAAAAGAGTCCTGGGTTTCTTCCTTCCATTTCCGATTATATCGTGAATAACAACCAAGACAGCCTTACGTCGTATCTCTCCTTGGTTTCGTCTCAAATTGACGGTCTTCTTAGCGCGCCTGTTCCGTCTCAAATCGCGGATCTCCATCTGAAACTTATAAACGCCTGGCAAAAACGTTTGGCGCTTGGCACGACTATCTTGCAAAGCGGAGACGATCCGATAAAGGCGGTGGTTGCCGTACAAGAAATTTCGAAATCCATTGACGAAGAACATTCTCTTATTCTCTCGCTTCAAGAAAAATTTAAAAATCTTTTATAGCATGAAAACTCCTAAAACAAAACGTATTGCAACTCTTTTCTTGCTTGGGTTTTTCGTGATAAGTTCGTCATTGTTTTATTTTCCTTTAACGTCACTCGCTGGGAAAATCCCGCCACCTGACACAATGAAGTTTGTTGACGTTCCTCCAAAACCAAAGGCGGCTTCTGATTGTTTTGTTTCGGCGGGGATTGATTTTCTACTCAGTAAACTTTCCGGATTGATCTCTGAGGGTATAAATAAAGGATTAAAATACGCAACGTTTGGTCTTTTAGGCGATGTTCAAAAAGTCGAGGATGACAAAGCAGAATTTCAGATAACAAAAAGAAATGTCCAGGCTTGTATAGATTCTGTAAGCCAAACTCTTTTCAAGCTTGCGCTTGTAAAATTTCAAAAACAACTCTTGGATAGAATTACCGACGACACAATCGCGTGGATTAATGGCGATAATCCTAAATATTTCACCGATTTCGGAAAACTCTTTACCGATTCGGCAAATTCAGCTTTAGGAGACACGCTTAGTGATGTTTTGGGCACTAATGTTTGCGCGCCCTTTAAATTCAATCTAACCCTTGGCCTTACCCAACGACAAACTCCTTTTACACGCCAGGTCAGTTGTACGCTTGATCAGGTTGTCGGAAACATAGACGCGTTTCAGCAAAACTTTTCCGCGGGAGGGTGGGTTGGATATAGCGAGTCGTTAAAACCTCAGAATAACTATTTTGGAGCTCTCTTTCTCACCCAACAGGAGATAATGGCTAAAGAAAATCAGAACGAGAAAGTGGCTCAAGCTCAACTCGCGACAAGTCCCGGGGGAATAAAATCAGTTGAAAAATGCGTTCAGTGGACCGCTATATTAAAAACAAGGAATGGAGATATTAAAATACCCGACATTCCCTATGCTCAAGGGTATGACGATCCCAATATTCCCCCTCCTAAAACTATGATAGATCCCGACTTGCGCAAACAGTATAGCGACAAGGGAATTATCGGGAGTTGGCTTGATTGGTCATGCGAGAAGAAAAGTATTACCGTTCCGTCGCAAATATCGGCCGCCGTTACCGCAAAAGCCGTGACGTCAGACACGGATTATCTCGTAAACGCGGGCGATCTCGCTCCGTATGTAAACGCAATCTTTGACGCGGCTATCAATCGTCTTACAAAGGCTGGAGTTGAAGGGCTTAAGAGCGCTTTTATCAATTCCGATAGCGGATCGGGAAGGCCTCCCACGCCCTATGATCCCAATAAAGATAAATATATCATTCAAGGAGGAAAGAATTATAACAATTCTTCGGGAAATACCTCCCAAAAGGATTCTTTGAAGGAAAAGCTTAAAGATCTTATAGCAACCTCCACTACCGTGATGGCTGAAGCAAAATCTCTCCTTAAAGACGTTTCCGATATCAATCTAGATTTATCCGACACCAAACCCGAGACTGTAGGATCCAAACTTTCCGCTTGCGAGATACAGCGTTTCGGACCTCTTGGGCTTTGTCAAAATACCAGTTCAACGATCGTTTCCGCGAACGAAAGAATTAGGGGTCTTTCGTCTGAAGAAGATCAATTGAAGACTATCGTGTTATTAATAGACAACGCCGAGAAAAACGTGGACGCGCTTTCGGAAAACGAGCTCTTCTCTCTTCTCTCTTCGTTAAGCGAATCTCTTTCGGTTCTTAAAGCAAGGATTGAATCTCTTAAAACGCTTAAGTCCGATTTAGAGTCAACACAGAAAGATTTTACGCAAAGCCTTGATCAGTGCGGGAAAACATACGAAACATATGTTTGTAAACAATGATGAAATACTACGCGTTAATTAAAAAATTTGTTCCTGTTTTTCTCCTTGTTTTCCTGGTTTTGTTTGTTATCACGCCCTTTCCCGCGCACGCTTTTTTAGGTTCTCTCGCGGTTGATATCGTTACAACCATCGCGGGAGCTATCGGAAGCTTCTTCCAATTCATATTCGGAAACCTGTTTATGCTCGCGGCAAGTCTCGCAAAGGCCGTTTTAGAGCTCAATATCAATATATTAAATACCGATCCCGCCTTTCCCTCTGTTATTACCATTGGATGGACTGTCGCGAGAGATATAGCGAACTTGGGTTTTGTTCTTCTCACCATCATCATGGCTCTCGCGACCGTCATTCGATACGAGGAATATGGCGTGAGAAAACTACTTCCTAAACTTATCGCCATGGCTATTATCGTAAATTTCAGTCTCGCGGCGACGGGTCTTCTCGTGCAATTTTCAAACAATCTGACTAACTTCTTTATCTCTAAGGCAACGGATGGAAACGGCGATATATCCGCTTCTATAGCCGGAGTCCTTGGTCCCCAGAAATTTATTCTCGGAAGTCCCGATCCCTTGCCGCCCGATCCTTCCGATCAGGCTAGTACGGGGGGTATTATCGGCGTTGCCTTCGTGACGGCGTTTTCCAAGGTCATCTTCGGGGTTATTTTCACGATTGTGGCGACCATTATCATGCTTATGTTCGCGTTTATGCTTCTTCTCAGATATGTCTCTCTTACGTTTCTTTTTGTTCTTATTCCCATCGTCTGTCTCTTCTATGTCTTCCCGGGCCTCAAAAAATACTGGGATGAGTGGTGGAATTCGTTCACGAAATGGACGTTTTTCGCCCCCGCCGTGGGATTCTTTATCTATCTTTCTCTTGTTGCCGCAAGTAAATTTGAAAAGATTTCCATAGATCTCAATACGTCGGGACTTGGAACCATTCTCCAAGACGGCATGCGCATGCTTGTCATCGGAGGGTTGCTCATAGGAAGCATCGTGGCCGCGCAGAAATCAGGAATCGCGGGGGCAAATGCCACGATGGGGGCTGTTAAGGGAATTGGGAACGGGATAAAGGGAGCCGCGAAGAATAGGATGCAAAGAGGGGCTCAAGCAATGAAAGAAAGTAGAGCCGGTATTGGTCTCGGGAAGCTTCTCTCAAACGAAAAGGTTGGGTCATTCGCGAAAGGATTTACCGTTAACAAAACTGATAAATTTGGAACAAAACTATGGAAGCGCGCCGCCAACTTTGTTTCTTCTCCGGTTAGAGGCGCCGCTCAAGTTGTCGAGAGTACGGGTAAGTCCTTAAAGACTCCCGCTGGAAAAGAAATACCCAAAGATTCACTCTTTTCAAGCGTGTGGAAATCTATGAAGGAGGGTGCTGGTATCAAAACTAAGGAGAAAGAAAAGGAAGAAGAATTGAGCGACGATCTTGAGAAAAAACGAGGAGAAGCTATGGAACGAAGAGCTAAGTTTGAAGGAATTGAGGGAGTGGATACTAAGAAAATCGATAAAAATATCCGAATTCTTGGAAAACAAATCAGCAAAGCTATCAGAGAAGAAGTTGAGGCGGAGTTTTCAGGAAAATCCATCGTGGATATTAACAAAGCCATCAATAAAATTAACGGGGAGAAAGAAGACGCATTTAAAGATGATAACCTTAAAAGCATGCTTGAGAAGAAGCTTGTTGATCCCCTCACTGAATTTGAGAAGATGGTAAAGAAAGGGAAGCTTGAAGATAAAGAGCTTAAGAGAGTGGATGAGGGAGTTGGTGTGATTATAAATGGAAAGAAAGAAGAGAAAATAAAGCCCGTGGAAAACATTAACGTCATAAGCGCGTATAAGAAAGCTTTGGATGACGGAATAAAGCCTCTTAAGGAAAAAGAAGAAGAGAGTAAGAAAGAAGGTTCAACTGTAAAACTCGAAAAGGGAGAGAAAGAAACCCTTACTATTCTTTCAAAGATTAGAAACGATGTTGAAAATAAAGAGGCAAAACTTCAAACCAGATTGGGCGCGTTAACAAAACAACGAGAATACAAAGAAAAGAACGAAAAACAAAAAGAGAAAGCTCGGGGCGAGGAGGGGGGAGAGGAAAAACCAAAGAATCAAGACTTTAAGGCTGGATTTCAAGTTCCCGACAACGATTCTTCTTCATAACCATCATGGACTATTCACTACTCACAGAAGATATTTTGTTCAAGCGATTTGATTCGCTTCCTTTGCATATCCAAGATATCCTTTCTTCCGAAAAAGCGAGGAGGCTTGTTTCTCAAATAGGAAGATCTCATTATCTAAGCAGAGAAAAGGTTGATGCTTTGGAACAAATCGTGAGTATGATTCTTTTGGGCTTTGTGAATTTGAGGAACTTAAAGAGGGAGATAAGCGACAAACTTTTTTTGAACTACGATCACACGGTCGCGCTCGCGAACGATCTAGACCAAGAACTGTTGAGAGAAATACGGGGTGATTTGGAACAAATCTATTTACCTATAGAAGAAGAACTTTCCGAACCAAAGAGCGAGACTTTGGAAACCGAAACACCGATTCCGGAAGAATCACCCGCTATTTACGAAACCGAGTCTGAAGTTACTATCCCTATACATGAAGGGTCTTTCTCTTCCGGCAACGCCCCCCTTATTCTCCTCGAAGGAAAACCCGAGCCCCTCAAAGAAGATCGGCCTTCCTCGTTTAAAGATTTTTCCAAATCATTCAGTTTTTTCGCTCCCAGGGAAGACTCTTCAAAATCAAAAAACCTTGTTCACGCGAGCGTTGAACTTCCCAAGGAGAAAAAGGTTGTTCACTACAGCGAGCTTAGAAGTCCCATTTCTCCTTTCGATCGAGGAGTTGATTTTGAAAAACTTAAAGAACCCGACTCCAAGGAAAGCTCTTTGTCTGAAAAAAGCGTTGGTGTTGAAGAGATAAAATTAAAACCGGGATTTTTGAGAAACAACGAAGACGATTCCAATCTTGTGATCGTAAAACAAGAGGAAAAACCTCCGGAAAGACAGGTTGGTCTTGAGGGAAATAAAATAGATTTGAGAAATATTTAGTGCATGGCTACGTTTCAAGTTCCACAATTTATAGAAGAAAAAGCCAAGATCGTCGGCCCTTTGACGCTTCCTCAATTTATCTACATAGCTATTGGAGGAGGAGTCGTCTTTCTTTCATTCAAGATATTCAGCTTTTTTCTTTCTGTTATAATCGGCATGGTCGTCGCGGCGATAACCATAGCGCTTGCTTTCGTGAAGATAAACGGGCAGGCTATGCCTAAAGTCGCGACGGCAGCCTTTTTGTATTTTTGGACGCCTCGCGTGTACGCCTGGAACAGGACCGTGAAAGAAACGTCTTTTGATGATTCCGAGATTGAGCGTATTCGCGCCATGAGAAACCACGTGAGCATTCAACAAAAACTTCAGTCCATAGCGCTTAATATCGCCACGGGAAAAATATTTTCTTCCGAAAGAGAGCGAGATGAGAAAAAGAAAGACGATCGGTTTCAGGTCGTTACCTATCTTACGGGAGAGCGCAAGGTAGCAAAAAGAATTGATTACTAATACAATATACGCATATGGCAGACATAACAATAGCGACACAACATTTTGTAGATATTGAAAAGATTAAAAATGGAGTTATAACTCTTAAAAAAGGCGGGGTGAGGAAGATTCTCATCGTAAGCGGGGTAAATTTCGACCTAAAATCGGAAGATGAGCAGTCTCTTATCTTAAGGACATTTCAGAATTTTCTTAATTCTTTGGACTTTTCCGCTCAGTTTTTCATTCACTCAAGGAAGGTGAACATCAGCGCGTATCTTGAGTATATGCTTGAGAGAAAAGAGGAAGAAACTAATGAGCTTTTGAAAATTCAGATAGAAGAATATGTTGATTTTATAAAATCCTTTATTGAAGATAACGCTATTATCAATAAATCCTTTTTTGTTTCCGTCCCATACGACTCCGCGGCGCTCGAAAACAAAACGAAATCCGGCGTCTTTGATTTTTTTAAAAAGAAAGCTCCTCAAAACGTCGAGAATCTTGACGAGCGGGCGAAGTTAGAACAATTAGATCACCGAGTTTCGCAAATCATTCAGGGGCTTGAACAGATTGGTCTTAGAGTAACCCCATTGGAAGACGACGAAATTGTCGAGCTTTTCTATAATCTCTATAACCCTCAACTTGTTGAAAAAAAGGAACTTAAAATAACAAAGGAACAAGCGTCATGAAAATAAAAATACCCCAAACGTATAAAGCGTCCGCCGAAGAAGATATCCCCAACATCATCGCCCCCGCGGGACTTGAGGTTAGTTCCAATTATTTAAAAATAGGGGACTACTTCGCGAAAACCATCTTTATCTTTACCTACCCTCGATTCATATCAAGCGGGTGGTTTTCTTCCATCATCAATCTCGCTCACATGATGGATATATCCATATTTACCCATCCCATGGATACCGCTTTAGCGCTCAAAAATCTAAAGAAAAAGGTTACTCAACTTGAGGTTGAGTTAAACGAAAAAGAAGAAAAGGGAATGGTTCGAGATCCTATCCTTGAAACGGCGTATCAAGACGTTGAAAACCTTCGAGACACTCTCCAACAAGCTCAGGAAAGGCTCTTTAAGGTTGGGGTTTATATAACCTTCTATGGGCAAAATCTTGAAGAATTAAACAAACTTGAAAACTTGATTCAAAACACTTTGGAAAGCAAGCTTGTGTATATAAAGCCGGCGCTTTTCAGGCAGATTGAAGGGTTTAATTCCGTCCTGCCCTTAAACCAAGACCAACTTCAAATACACACCTCTCTCAACTCAGGACCCGCTTCCTCTCTTTTTCCCTTTATTTCTCCCGACCTAAGTTCCGAAAAAGGAATTCTCTATGGCGTGAATCTTCATAACAACAGTCTCATTATTTTTGATAATTTCTCCTTAGAAAACGCGAACCAGGTTATTTTCGCGAAATCAGGAGCGGGAAAGTCGTATACGATAAAGCTTCAAATTTTGCGTTCCATGATGATGGGAACGGATGTTATCGTCATTGATCCCGAAAACGAGTATCAAAATCTCGCGAACGCGATCGGGGGAAGTTATTTCAGAATTTCACTTACCTCTCAAAATCATATCAATCCGTTCGATATTCCCATTATTCCCGAGGGAGAAGAGCCCGCTGACGTATTCAAATCTCATATTCTAAACCTTACGGGGCTTGTAAAGCTTATGCTGGGTTCCATTACGCCCGAGGAAGACGCTATCCTCGATCGTGTCATTACAGAAACTTACGCCTCAAGGGATATAACGGCTGAAAACTTCGGGACGCGTAAAGAACTCGACCCTCCGCTTTTAGAAGATTTACAAACCATTCTTCAAGATACCGAGGGTGGGGCGGGGATCGCGCAAAGACTTGATAAGTTTACCCATGGATCGTACGCGGGATTTACGAATACACCGACAAACGTTGATATCAAAAATCGCCTTATCGTCTTTTCCATACGAGACCTTGAGGAAGAACTTCGCCCCATCGCAATGTATATTGTTTTGAACTTTGTATGGAACCTTATCCGATCAAAACTCAAAAAACGTATTTTAGTTATTGACGAGGCTTGGCTCATGATGAAGTACCGCGATAGCGCGTCATTCTTGTTTGGACTCGTAAAGCGATCGAGAAAATATTATCTCGGCATCAGCACAATAACGCAAGATGTTGAAGATTTTATAAAATCAGAATATGGGCGCCCTATTATAACCAACTCTTCGGTTCAAATCCTCATGAAACAGTCTCCCTCAAGCGTGGGGGCCGTTTCCCAAGCCTTCAGCCTTACCGAAGGAGAGCGCTCCTTTCTCCTTGAGGCTTCTGTCGGAGAGGGTCTTTTCTTCGCGGGGCTAAAACACGTGGCTATAAAAGTGGTCGCCTCATATACCGAAGATCAAATTATCACGACGAATCCCGAACAGATGCTTGAGATAAAGGGATTGCAAAAAGAAGAACATTAATCATGGAACCGGAGATAAAAAAATTCAGCGAGGCGGAAATTCTTTTGGGGTCGCTTTTTACCTTGGGAGTTGATTTTCTCTCCGCTATGATCGACTTAACGGGAATCGGCCTTGCTATAGCCCCCATTATACAAAGCGGCATGACCTTCCTCTTGTGGGTGTGGTTTAAGGGAAAGGGGGATAAAACAAGCAAGGATGTCGGCAAGCAGGTCGCGAAGTACGCGGCAAACCTACTTCCCATTCTACCAACAACGTTTATCGTTTTCGCGATTAGTGTCTATATTCATAATCATCCTAAATATAATATTGGCAGTGTAAAAAGTTTAAAAACCCATGTTTAAAGGTTTGAAAGATAGGGGTATAATGAGATACATGAAGTTTGGTTATGTTAAAACATATCTTCTTCCACTCACGGCTCTTTTTGCTCTCATGTTTTTCTTTGTTGTTTCCAAGACGGGAGCTCAATCAACAAACGATCAGATTATTCTCACGTGGCAGGCTAATAATTTTTATCCCGCGGATTTTGAAGGCAAGGCGTTTCCTTCTCCAGGAAGCGAGGTGGTTGTTTCTTTGGGGGTTATAAAAAACGGGAAGCTTGCCGATTTAACATCGTCCAGTATAGCTTGGTCTCTTGATGGTAATTTTATGGAACGGGGATTGGGCAAACAAACATTCTCATTCTTCGCGAAGAAAACATCGAGCGGATCGGAAACTGTTCGTGTAAGTGTTGAAAATGGGAACGCTCCTCTTGAGTATTCCGTAAATATCCCGGTTGTTGATCCTCAAGTTGTTGTCGAGATTCCTTATTTTGAAAATATCGTCCCTTCAAATACAGATATTACCTTGCGAGCCGTGCCTTATTTCTTTAACGTAACGTCCCTTAACGACCTTACGTTCATGTGGCAAATAGGAGGAATGGTCGAAAAACACGAAGGAGACGGGTCTCTTTCTTTACATATTGAAAAACCGGGAGTTTCGGGACGGCCCGCTATTTTTATCAAAACATCCGTTCAAAACAAAAATGACGTTTTTGAGTACATGAACCAAAACACAACCCTTACCACCCAATGAAACGGTTTATAACCATACCATCAATGTTTCTTGTCGTATTATCGGTGTTTTTTGTTTCGGCGCTTTTTGTTCACGCCCAAGAGCCGTCTCCGAATAAAATAGTGAATATCAACTTCCCTTGTTCTCCAAATGATTCATCGTGCAGCGATATTTCTAACGAGACCAGCATTATTACCTATATCATGCGGTTTTATAACTTTGGTATAGCTATTGTCGGTATTGTCGCGGTCGGAATGATTGTCGCGGGGGGAGTATATATCTCTACGTCGGGCGCCGTCGACAAAAGAAGCGAGGGAAAAGACATGATTACTTCCGCAATACTGGGAATTGTCCTTCTTTTCGGATCATACGTGCTTCTTAGAACCGTAAATCCTGATCTTGTGCTTCTTAAGGATCCACTTGCGGGACAGAAGCCTCCTCCTAAAACCAAAGAGGCAAAGATTAAGTTTGAAAACGCGCAATGCGGATCTGTGGCGAGCAGCACGGATCCAAATCTTATAAAAGCCGAGCTCCCCCTTGTCCCTGGAAGGAGTGGATATTGTAAAAACAGAAAAGTGATCGCGACCGAGGATTTTCATATAACCGACAATGATTCTGTGGGTGAATTATATTATGACGAGAACGAAGATATTCCCAGGGGATCAACTGTTTGGAGTTATCCTTATTTCATAAAAGGCCAGAATCCGCACTCAACAGCAAAATGTCTTGTATACGCGTATCGTCCTCCAGAAAATGCCTCTGGAACTTCTGTTACGTTTATAGACCTCGATCCTAGGCTTGGGGTTTGTAGTTTGACGGACGAACAAAATCTATCGGTAGTTGGAAAAATAAACGAACACTATTATGGCAACTGCCTTGAGTGGTCTCTTAAGGCGAAAGACGGTTCTGGATTTGAAAGATATTTTGGACCGGTTCCTGTTGATCCTAAGAACTTTAATTATCCGAAAGCAACAAACCCCCCCGACGCGAATAATTTATATGGAATCGATAAAAATGAAATAGTCGGTTACACACCCATACGGTGGGTGTGTTCAAAAATCGATGTATCAAGCCTTCCTTCCTGCGCTTCAAAAACGGAGTGTGCTTCTATGTTTGGCACGTCTCCGGTTGATAAAAACGATGCAAGAACCGACACTTTAATATCTACAATGAGGAAATATTCTTTAAATCTTGATTCTAATTATACAATCAATGGGTCGGGTGCTAACGCTTGGACATATGATAATAGCAATCCTATATGCAATCAAACACGGGGAAATCCCATACAAGAACATCCTGATAAGTGTAGCCATGCTATAAATTCTTGTCATTATGGAGGCGGAACGGGAAAGGATGGGGCTTTGGCTATTGATTTTGGTGGGCCTAAGAATATTGATTTCTTTGCTGGCCCGGAATTCAAAAAAAGTAAGTATTACATTCCAAATGCCAGTGCTAAAGTTTATACATGGCAATCGCTCATATATCTCGCTATAGAAAAGGGTGGAGCAAAAGACGCTCGGTGTGAAAATAACCAAGGGAAACGCGTAAAATGCGATGATCCAAGCGCAACTCACGTACACGTAACCGTGAATGGTTGTGATAAAAATTAATTATGAAGAAATCATATAAAAAATTTGTCATTTTATTTTTTATAATCCTCCTTGGTGTTGGTATATATTTTGTTTGGAAACAAATAAAAAGCGTTTCGGTTGTGGGTATCGTGGATAAAACTAACCAAAATCTCCCGACCAGCGAACTAGTTACACCAACATCAACTCGTCAGGGAGGGTTGAATCAAACCAATCAGGTCCCAAATGAGGCGTCTGGAACTAAGATAACCATCTCAAAAATAAGTGATATTCCTATATTTGATTTTTGGATAAACAAAAAAACGGGTGATGTTTTTTATCTTTCCCAAGGAGGTGGTGTTTTTCTTGCCAAAGATGGAAAAGATGGAAATGTTTCCGATCAACAAGTAACCGCTATCAACTATATTCTTGAGACTCCTTCAGGAGAAAAAACTCTTGTTGTTTTTGGAAATCCTCACAGTCCCCAATGGGGTATTTTTGACTCTATTGACAAAGTATGGAGACCTCTTCCTTCAAACATTTCGTCCGCAACGTGGGGAAGAAACGAAGATGAGCTTATAGTTGTTAAAAAGAACGCGTCAAATAGCTCTTTAGGATTTTTAGATCTTAAAAAAACGCCTCCGGAATTTAAAAATATTATCACGAGTTTTTCTTTTAAAGATGTTCGTTTGTCTTTTATTTCTCCTAATAGTCTCTTTATCACAGAACTCCCGTCCTCTAAATACGTGAGCCGGGCTTGGCTTTTAGACATTAAATCTCTCTCGCTCAACGTTCTTAATTCTGGGGAAAATGATTTATTTTTCAGGTGGTCTCAGGATAAAAGTTTTGTTTTTGGTTTTGGATTGCGTTCCGGTTTCGGCGTTTTTGAAGGATCTCCATTATCAAACCAAATTCCATTGCCGTTCTCTACAATTCCTCAAAAATGCGCCGGCGTGTTTTCTACAATTTATTGTTTTATTCCACAAAACTCAAACCGGTCTTTTTTTGATGATTATATGATGAATAAAAACTATTCCAGCGACTTTCTCTATATAGAAAATTCCTATAGTGGAAATTCAAACACTTATGCCCTTTTGGGTTTAAATAATAACAATCCTGTTGACGCAAAAAACCCAAGAGTTTTTGAGAATAAATTATATTTCATAAATAAATATGATAATTTTCTCTACAAGATTACCGGAGTAGAAAACTCATCTCCTGTTTATAAAGAACCCTACGATTAAAGTTCAACGTGCTTTATAAACGTCCTTCTCTCTTTTCCGTTCCCAATACTCTCTGTTTTTAGTTCGGGGTGGGCCGATATTTCCATGTGAACCAGACGACGTTCGTACGAATTCATGGGAGGAAGCTCCACGTCTGTTTTTGTAATCATGGCTTTGTGGGCCGCGGCCCTCGCGAGATCAATAATAATTCTTTCTCGTTCTTTTCTATAATGATTTAAATCAACAATATATGGTTGGTCTTCTTGTTTTCGTAATATAAGGTTTAAAACATGGTCTAGCGCGGGCAAGATTGCTGATGTGTTTTGTTTGATAAGTTCGCTGTCTATAAATATGGAAATCTTTCTATGTTCCTCGTCCAACACAACCTCCGCGGATGAAAATCCCATAGAATCCAAGATGGTTTTTGTTTTTTCTAGCGCCGTGTTCATGTGTTATATATTTCTTGTTTTTTTGTTTATATAGACCTGTTGAACAAGGGAAAAAATATTTGAGACTCCCCAATAGAGACCAAGGGCCGCGGGTAGATTCATGAGAATAATAAGAGTGAACGCGGGACCTATAAAAACCATTGTTTTTCCAATTGATTCCATGGGGTTTTTAGGCCCCTCTCCGTCTGGTTTTTTAGGAAGCATCATCTTGCTCTGAAAGTATTGTATAAGAGCAGCAAAACCGGCAAGATATATATTTTTTGCCTCTAGATTAATTAATCCTAAAAAGAGATGGTTGTCAAACGCCGATCCAAGAGCCTGGTACGCGAAAATTTGGAATAGGGCGATGAAAATAGGAAGTTGGATAATAAGGAGAGCGAATCCGGAGAAGGGGTTTACTTTATGTTCTTTATATAATTCTAAAAGAACCTTGGCTTGCTCTTCTTTGTTTCCTTTGTGTTTGGTTTGAATTTCCTTTATCTTGGGTTGTAATTTTTGCATTAAAGACTGGTCTTTTGCTCCTTTATAAAAAATAGGGAGAAGAATGATTCTGATAATAATGGTTAGTATAACAATAGACACGCCGAGGTCGTGTATTCCAATGGTGTTATATATGTATTGAAGAACCGAAAAGATCGGGTTTTGTATGACGTTAAAGAATAATTCTTTCATGTTTAAAAGTATACACGATTTCTTTTTTCGCGTCTTCGGCTTTTTTTTCTAAAAATTCCTTATTAGGAATGATGGTTATATCAAAGCGAAGTTCTTTTTCTAGGGGTTTTATTATACTCCTTATTCTTCTCTTCACTTTATTTCTCTCTACGGCTTTTTTAAAGCTGTTTTTGGAAACAATAATAAACAAAGGCTTCTTTTGAGAGCCTTTGTTTTTCTTTTTTATGGTGAAAAAGCGCGACATATCTTTAAAAACTAGACCGTTAACCGTTTCCTGTTTTTTTGTCTCCTTTTTCTCACGATCTTCTTGCCTGATTTAGATCTCTTTCTGACTAAAAAACCATGTGTTTTCGCTCTTTTTCTCTTTTTAGGTTGATAGGTTCTCGACATATTTTATATTGCTATTCTACTCGTAAATTAACTGACTTGCAAGTCTTCGAGATTTCTTTAAAAATAGTTATCAACTGGTTATACACAACTAATTCTTTTAAGGGTTATTTATTGGGTGTTGAAAAGTTTTAAAATACGTATACCATAATAATAACCATGGAACATGAGAGTCTTTGGCAAAACGTTTTAGGAGAAATAGAGCTTCAAGTCTCGCGCCCAAACTTCCTTACGTGGCTAAAAAACAGCCAGCTGGTTGAAAAGAGCGAGAAAGAGGGGGTTGTCCTTGTTGGCCTTCCTAATAACTTTGCTAAAGAGTGGGTTAAAAACAGGTACCACAAACTTATTTTGGGTTCTCTTAGAAACTTTGATGGGTCTGTTAGGTCTGTAAATTATACGGTTTTAGCCGGATCATCTCCTGTTGTTGTGTTAAAACAACAAAAAGTGGGCGTTAAAGAAAACAAACCCCCAGATGAACTTCCTTTATCAAGGTCTCTAATAGACCCCGAAACAAATCTTAACCCAAAATATACTTTAGATTCGTTTGTTGTGGGATCTTCTAATGAACTCGCGTTCGCCGCGATTCAAGCTGTTGTTTCTACTGTTGGGAAGAAATATAATCCGCTTTTTATTTACGGCGGTGTTGGATTGGGAAAAACTCATCTTATCCAAGCGGCGGGAAATGTTATAAAAGAACGTTATAATAAAAAGTGTAAGGTTTTGTATGTAACTTCCGAAAAATTCATAAATGACGTTGTTTGGGCCGTAAGAAATAAAAGGACGGAGGATATAAAGAAAAAATACCGCGATATTGATGTTTTGATTATAGATGACATCCAATTCATAGGAGGAAAACCAACAACCGAGCTTGAGTTTTTCTACACCTTTAACGCTCTTTATGAAAACAACAAACAAATTATCATGTCTTCTGATAGAGCTCCAGCCGCAATACCAACCCTTGAAGAGCGCTTACGCTCTCGTTTTGAGGGTGGAATGATCGCGGACGTCACCTATCCAGACTACGAAATGCGTCTTGCTATTCTTAAAACTAAATGCATAGAACAGGGGGTTTCTATTAATCAAAAGACTTTAGAATATATCGCCACTAAGATTCAAAAAAACATTAGAGAGCTTGATGGGGTGTTAAACAAGGTTGTTTTTTACGAACAGTATAAAAACAAGGAAATTGATGAAAAAAAACTGGATGAAATAATTCAAGAAACATCCCATGTTTCTCCTAAAAACATTACCACAAATGAAATTATTAAAACCGTTGCTGATTTCTATGAAATATCCCAAATTGATATTACTAATAAAGGGAGGAAACAGGAGGTGGTTGAGCCCCGTCAGGTCGTTATGTATCTTTTAAGGGAAGTTTTAAAACTCTCCTATCCACACATAGGAGAGAAATTAGGCAAAAGAGATCACACAACCGTCATACACGCTCATGAAAAAATTTCTAAAGAAATAACCCAAAACCCGTCGTTAAACCAAAAACTACTTCTCATTAAAGAGCGTTTGTATAAAACATGAGTATTGGGTGTGAATAACTTGTTTAAATTTTCCTTTCCATGTTAAAAATAAAATTCTTCTACACTTTATCAGTATTGTTTTCCACAGATTGTTATCTTAAAAATACGCGCTGTTTCGCTTGTTTTTAACCTTATCCACATTTATTTCATCTCTACTACAACTATTATCTTATGAAACTTATTATATTAAAAAATAATTTAGCAGAAGCACTTTTTTCCGTGGAACGATCAATTTCTACAAGTGGTAATCTTCCGATTCTTAAAAACATTCTTATCTCAGCCGAAGGGGAGAGGATTATAATAACCGCGACTAATCTAGAAATGGCTGTTTCTCACACGTGTCCCGGAAAAATATCCCAACAGGGACGAGTAACAGTTCCTTTGGGAGTTTTTAGTTCAATTATTAAAAACCTAAATTCAGAAAGGATTACATTAGAAGCTAAAGAAGAAAATCTTTTTATTATTACCGATAACTATGAAGCAACTCTTCAAGGAACCGATCCAAAAGAATTCCCCATAATTCCAGAGATTAATACAAAAAATTCCTTTAGTATTGAGGCTGTTGATTTCTTAAATTCTGTAAAGAGCGTTATTATAGCGACACAATTTTCCGATATTCGTCCGGAGATAAGCGGTGTTTATATTCGCTACAAAGAAGGAAAACTCATTTTTGTTGCAACCGACAGCTTTCGCTTGGCTGAAAAAACCTTCCAATCAGTCTCTATATCATCTAATTTTGATGATGTTTCGTTTATATTACCCCTTCATACCGCCGAGGAACTTTTGCGTGTTATAAACGATTCTGATGGCCAGATAAATATATTTATAGACCAAAATCAGATTCTTTTTTCGACTAAAACAAAAAACATCATTTCAAGACTTATTGATGGAAGATTTCCCGATTATGAACCCATTATCCCAAAAGAAACCGAAACAGAAATAATCATTAACAGATCAGAGCTTTTAAGCGCTATAAAATTAACCAGCTCGTTTTCAGGAAGAACCAACGACATTCATTTTGAAATAAGCGAGAACAAGAAAGTCATGGAAATACAATCAAGTGAGGGATCGCTAGGAAAAAATACCTACAAAATTCCCATCAAACTAAAAGGACCGAGTATTTCCGTAACCTTTAATTGGAAATATATTTCTGATGGATTAAAAACACACTCATCAGAGGATGTTGTTTTTGGGTTTAATTCTTCAGAGAAACCGGCGGCTATAAGAAACCCAAAAGACCCATCACTAGTTTACGTCGTTGTTCCTATACGGAGATAATTAAGGATTTGATGATGAACTTGTGTATGGAACGTTTTTAGGAAGTGGTTGGTTGTATTCGTAGAAATTCGGAATATTTTTTCTCCCCCACTCAAGAACGGCTGTTTCCCAATTATAGAATTCGGGATCAGCTGACGGGTTTTCCGGTACCGGCCCCAAAGGATCGTTTTTGTTTACATAGTATAAAATTGAGTGAATTTGAGGATATGATTTTCCATTTATAACAGGGGAGAAGTAAGGATATCCACCAATCATCGGTTTATTGGAAAGTTCTAAAGGTTCCGGGTCCTTGAAAAATTCCTGGGGGACCAAGGGGAGGGCTTCTTTAAGAAACGCGTTCCATATGGGAACCGCAGCAAGCAAACTCGATCCCCGTTGTTTCATGGGGGTATTATTGTTATTTCCCGCCCAAACCCCAACAACAAGGGAAGGGGTATACCCAAAAGCCCACGCATCTCTATAGTCTTGAGTTGTCCCCGTCTTTAGGGCGACGTCGTATCCCGGGAACGTTGTCATAGAAAGACTTGATTGAAAAAGTCCCGAACGCAGATCCGCGCTTGAGAGTATTTTATTTATAATTCTCGTATTCTGTTCGTCCACAACTCTTTTGGAATCGTCGTTATATTCTTCAAGCACATTTCCCAATCCATCCTCTACTCTTAAAACTATTTTTTGTTGATGTAAAACCCCTTCTTGTGAGAGAACGGAATACGCTTTAATAAGATCCATCATGGTTACTTCTCCTCCTCCAAGCGTGAGAGAAAGACCATACCTTGACGGGTCTTTCAGGGTTGATATTCCAAACGTGTTGAATGTTTTAAGCGCGGAATTGATTCCCACAAGATAAAGTGTTTTAACCGCAGGAACATTCATGGACTGAGCAAGAGCTGTTTCCATTTTTACAGGACCAACAAATGTTCCTTCAAAGTTTTCGGGTTGATAGCTTTTTTGAGGATCGTTTCTGGTGTCAAATTCTGTTTTGGCGTCAAAAAGAACCGTTTTAGGGGAATATCCTTTTTCAAAGGCTGTAAGATACACAAAAGGTTTCAGAGCGGATCCGGGCTGCCTTAATCCCTGGATGGGAACGTTAAACTTCCCATCTATTTCATCATTAAAATAATTTCTTGATCCCACAAAAGCAAGTATCTGGCCCGTACGCGGATCCTCCGCAACTAACGCGCCATTGGTTCCTCCGTAGAGCTCTTTATTCCTTTTTACGCCATCCTCAACAACCTTTTCCGCTATGTTTTGAAGATTCATATCGAGCGTTGTTACAACCTTTAACCCTCCTTGGAGCGCTGTGTATTCCCCATATCGCCCAATAAGGTAGTCTTTTACCATAAGCGCGAAATGGGGGGCTTTAATGAGACCAAGAGATTGGGGGGCGAACTCGAGTTTTTCTTTTACCGCGTTATTGTACTGATCTTCTGATATGAATCCCAGAGAACGCATTCTTTCAAGAACATATTTTTGTCGGCTTATAAGTTCTTTTACGTTATTTCCCCATGGGGAATAATACGAAGGAGCTTTAATGAGAGAAGCGAGTATCGCCGCCTCCGCGACATCTATATCTCTTACTGATTTGTTAAAATACGTCTGACTCGCGGCTTCTACCCCATACGCGTTTGATCCATAGGGTATCTGGTTTAGATAATAATAGAGAATCTCGTCTTTTGAATATTTTGATTCGAGTTCTATAGCAAGAACCAACTCCTTTATTTTTCTTGTGATGGTTTTGTCTGACGAAAGGAGAGATTTTTTAACCAACTGTTGGGTAATAGTGGATCCTCCTTGGGAAAAGCTTCCGCTTTTTATATTAGCGATCATGGCTCGTACAATACCCCTCCAATTAAACGCCGGTTCGTTGTAAAAGGCGGCATCTTCCGCCGCCAGGGTCGCTCTTTTCACATAATCAGGAATTTCAGAGAATGGGACCACGGTTCTCTTCTCGTCCCCATGTATTTCGTATAAAAGAACCTTACCTGTTCTGTCGTAGATCTTCGTAGTTTGGCTTATTTGTCTTGTCGCGAATTGCTCGGGAGAAGGAAGGTTTTGAATAAAACTTAAAACATACGCGGTTGATATAATAAGAAGAGCAAAAAAAATCGAGAGAATGATAAAAAAACGCGACGCGGCCCTTCCGCTCTTTTTTTGTTTTTTTAACGAAATTTTTTTTCTTTTGATCATAACCATCGCTTTAACTTTAGCGTTTTTTCATAAAAAACAAAATCCCATATCGCTATGGGACGTTGTTTTCCTAAAATACTAATAACCCTCCTCTTCGTCTTCAAACTCTTCTTTTTCAAGGGGCTTCTCCGTCTCATTCTCTTCTTCATCCACCAAGCCATAATCTTCCTCTATATCCTCGTCATTTTCAGAAAGCCCATCTTCATTAACCCTCATTTTTGTTTTGGTTAATTCTTTAATGCTCATTATTAAGGTTATATTGAACATTTCTATACGACCTTTTCCGCACAACGGAAATTATATATTGAGGAAAGTATAACCAAGATTTTAAGGAAGTCAACCCCCAAAAGATCGCGTATTTGCCGCGGTTATAGCGATGGCGAGAGCGTCGGTTACGTCGTCTAGAAGAAAATCGGTTTTTATGCCAAGAATTCTAGAGACCATAAAAGCCACGCTTTGTTTTGAGGCGTTTCCACTTCCCGTTACTCCCATTTTTACTTCCGACGGGAAAAGCTCAAGAACGCGAATATTTTTCTTTAAAAGTGTGTTTATAATAACTCCACGGGCTTCCGCGACTAAAAGAGCCGTTTTTTTGTTTTTTGAGAAAAAAAGTTTTTCAACTCCGACCAAAAAGGGCTTTTCTTTTTTTATAACAGTCTCAAGTTCTTTTTCCATTAAACAAACACGCTCTGACGAAGATCCGTTCGCGCTTTCAATGATTCCGGCCGATCTATATATGATACGTTCGCCTCTTTTTTGAATAACTCCGTATCCAACTCTAGCAAAACCAGGATCTATGCCGATGATAGTCATAACTACGCTTTTGTTTGGTTTGTGGGGATTGTGAACCAAAACGTGGTGCCCCTGTTTATTATTGAATCAACCCCCATTTCACCACCATGTCTTTTTATGATATTTCTCGCTATATAAAGACCCAACCCTGTTCCGTTTGGTTCGATCTGTACGACGTTGGATCCTCTGTGTAGTTTTTCAAACACATAAGGCAAGTCTTTCTCAGGAATACCAACCCCCGTGTCTTTTATAGAAATTCTGACATTATTATCTGTTTTTTCAGTAGAAACAAAAACCCTACCGTTTTTTGTGTTGTATCTTATGGCGTTGTCAATGAGATTGAAAAGAACCATACCAATACTGTTTTCGTCCAGAGTCGCTAAAAGATTGTTTATGGGGGAGGGGCTTATAATTTCAACCCCATATTCTTTCGCGATTGGACTCATTTCTTTTATCACCGATCCTATGAGTTGTCCTAGGTCTGTTTCTTTAAACGTGTAACCAAATCTCCCGTCTTCTATTTTTGACGCGTCCAAAAGATCGTTGGTTATTTTAAGCGAGCGCTCCGAAACCTTAAGGCCCTCTTTCGCGATTTCTAGGATTTCAGGGTTATTTTCTGAGGACTTTACGATATTTTCCATTGCCCAATGAATAGCGGTCAGAGGGGTTCTTAGTTGATGCGCCGCAACATCGATAAATTCATTTTTTGAAGATAAAACCGAAGCTTCGTGAGTCTTGTCTTTTATGACTTTTATAAAAGCCGTAACGCCCCCGCGCTCATCAAGAATTCTGTTTAAAGTTGTTGTCATCTCCATTCTAGGATTTTCAAACGAGAGGTTTACGATATTAGGCCACGCGTTCACTTCTGATAGCTGTTTTGCTCCCGGGGCAAGAGACGGAAAGAGAACCTGTGTTAAAAGAAAAAGGCGCTTGTTTTTTATGGACGCGGGGGATATATAAGATTCTTCAATCTCGTTTTTTTTGACGTCAAACATCGTCTCGGTCGCCCTATTAATCGCGAGTATCTTAAAGTTCTGGTCATAGATAACCACAGCGTCTTCGAGGCTCTCTATGAGCGAAGAAAAACCCTTGTCTTGCTTCATTGATCGTTCCTTAAAGAGAGCTTCCGAGACAGCGCTTTTAAGAAGCAGGAGCAGGCTAAGACAAAATACAAGAACAATACCAAGAAGCAGGATGGTTGATTTCGGAAAAATAAGAAGCGCGATAGAGGCCGCGATTTCTATAACAAGGAGAACCCAAAAAGAGGAAACCTCTTCACTCCATATATAATGGGAATAGTTTTTTAAAAATCTCTTCATAGTATTTGAAACGGAATCATGCTTCCCCAACGTTTTCCGGTCTTTATTTCCACCACAAGAGGGATTGAAATGTTTGAGGAAGACTCCATAATTTCTTTAATTAAAGGAACTGTTTTGTTTAGGATATCATCGCTTATTTCAAAGAGCAATTCATCGTGTATTGTGAGTAGTAGATTAACTCCACTCCCCCAAAAACCCTTTTTAAGAAGCGTTCTCTTTGTCTCAATCATAGCTTTTTTAATCGTGTCCGCGCCGAGGCTTTGTATGGGCATATTAATAGCCGCCCGTTCAAATTCTCCCGCGTACGATTTTTCAGTTTTAAACCACCTTTTTCTTCCATGTATATTTTCCGCGTAATGATTTTTTCTCACGTTTTCTAAAATTTTATTCTGCCAATTCTTTACTCCAGGAAAGTTTTGGAAATAGTTTTTAATGATTGTTTTCGCTTCTTCTACGGAAACTCCGCTGGTTTTCGCGAAGGATCTGGGTCCCATTCCATAGATAACGCCAAAATTGAGCGTTTTCCCCACCCTCCGCATATTTTTAGTTACCGATTCACTGGGAACTCCAAAAACCCGCATTGCCGTCAAGGTGTGAATATCTTTCCCTTCTTTAAACGCGCGCACAAGGCCTTCGTCCTTGCTTAAATAAGCAAGGAGACGAAGTTCTATTTGCGAATAATCAAAAGAAACCAATGTTTTTTGAGGAGATGATTTAAACACGTTCCTTACCTCTTCCGACCAGCGAGATTCTTGAGGAATATTTTGAAGGTTGGGTTTTTCTGAAGAAATCCTTCCCGTCGCGGTTCCTGTTTGGAGATACGTTGTGTGTATTTTTCCGTCTTCTCCGACCAGTTCAGCTAAAGGAAGAACAAAGCCGGAATCTATTTTGAAATATTCCCGATATCCTAGAAGAAGGGGGATTATGGGATGTTCGGTTTTTAAGTCTTCCAGTATTCCTCGTCCCGTTTTCAGCTTTCCCGTGGGAGTTTTTTTCTTGGAATCTATGCCGATTTTTTCGAATATAACACGAGCAACTTGTTGAGGAGAATTTATATTAAACCGTTCTCCGGCTTCTTTATATATTTTTTCAGCGAGAACTCCCGTTTCTTTCGAAATTTTCTTATGCAACAGATCAAGATCTTTTTTATCAACCAAGATTCCATTTTTTTCCATTTCCCCGAGGATTTCAAGAAGAGGCATTTCTAGGGTTTTGAACACGGGAATAAGGCCCTCGTCTAGGAGTTTTTTAGAAAGAACTTCATATGCTTTTTTTAAATTTGTTTCAGCGTTTTCAATAGGGTCTTTAAGATAGGTTTCAAACACCTCTCTTTCGGAATCGAATCTTCTGTCCGGATTGAGAAGCCAGGCCGCTATACGCACGTCAAATAACGTTTCTTTGGAGTACGCGGGATTTTCTTTTATGATTTCTTTCCAATCAAAAGCGATTCGTGTTTCTTCCTTTAATCCGGCGTTTTCAGAAACTACCAGGTTTTCATTGAAAAAAGATTTTTGAGAAACTTCTTTTGGGGAGTTATTTCCTAATCTTTTTATAAGACTCTGAAATCCAACCCTTTCGAAATACAAGGAAAGTTTTTCTTTGTTAATTTCTTTAAAGGAAAACATCTCGAGTGACGGGATGGATAGGGGAACGTCGGCGCGTATTGTCGCGAGATTTTTTGAAAGAAGCGCTTGTTTTTCATTCCCATCAAGCTTTTTGAGAATCGGATCGCTTCCTATTTTTTCAATGGCGCTTTCAATGGTTTTGAATTTTTCTAATATAGTTGCCGCTGTTTTTGCTCCAATTCCCGGAACGCCGGGAATATTATCAGAAACGTCTCCTACGAGTCCTTTGTAGTCAATAAGTTGTTGAGGATATATTCCAAAGCGTTTAAGGACTTCGGATTCGTCGTATTGCTTGGTTTCTTGAGTTCCCTTTTGTGGCGTTTCTACCGTAACAGAACCGCCTACAAGTTGAAGAGTATCAAGATCTCCCGTGAGAATTACGGTTTCTAACTCACGTTCTTTTGAAAAACGTTTTACCAAGGTTCCTATAACATCATCCGCTTCAAATCCCGCTTTTTCCCAAACAGGTATGGTAATGGCTTCAAAAAACCTCCTCGCTTCATTGAATTGGGAGATAAGGTCAGGAGGAACCTCGGGTCTCTGGGCTTTATATTCCGCAAACATTTCTTTTCTAAACGTCGGTTCCGGTCTATCAAACGCCGCGACTATATAGTTCGGTCGGTGCTTTGTTATGATTTTTAGAACCATAGTCGCGAGACCGTATATTGCTCCTATAGGATGACCCTCGGGGGTCTTAAGGGGAGGAAGGGCGTGAAACGCTCTATGAATTAATCCGTGAGAGTCTATAATGATAAATTTTTTCATGCGTTCTTTCGTATAACAATCGTTCGCTCGAATTCTTTTTTTCCGTGGGAGAGAATGATAACAATTTTTTCTTTTAAAAGAAGGTGGCGTACGCGTTCCGGCCACTCTATAACGATAATGTTTGAGGGGTCTTTGAAGATTGATTTTTCTCCTTCTATAACAGCCGCGTCTTTTTTGTTTTCTATTCTGTACGCGTCGATATGGTATAACTTCCTCTCTTTTGAAAAAGGGTAACTTCTCATTATAAGAAAAGTCGGACTTGTGATTTGCCTTTTTATTCCGAGCCCCCTCCCTATTCCTTGTATGAGGGTTGTTTTCCCCGATCCCAGGTTTCCTGATAGAGTTATAAGAATAGCTTGGTTGAAAAACGCGTCTTTGAGAGTCTCTCCTAATAATTTTCCAAACTCTCTTGTTTCTTTCGTTGTCCGGCTTTTAACTATCATATTAGACCATGCTCTTTTTGTTTTTAGTCCCAAAATGTTCGTACGCGCGTTCCGTCGCTATGCGTCCGCCCGGACTTCTATGGATGAGACCGAGTTTCATAAGAAAAGGCTCGTAGACATCTTCTATAGTTCCTATTTCTTCATTCAAAGCCGACCCTAAAGCCTTAAGGCCAACCGGACCCCCATTAAATTTATTGATGATGGCTGAAATAAGTTCTTTATCGGCGCGCTCAAGTCCCAAGTCGTCTATTTCAAGAAGTTCCAGGGTTTTTTGCGCGGAAGAATCGTCTATAGTTCCGTTTTTGTATACCTGAGCGTAATCTCTCGCGCGTCTTAAGAGTCTATTCGCCACACGGGGAGTAAATCGGGAAGCTTTCCCGAGTTTTAATCGAGCCTCTTTTGTTATGTCGATTTTTAAGAGCCTCGCCGATCGCTCTATGATTTTTTCAATATCGGATTCGTTATAGTAATCAAGCTTAAACGTTGCCCCAAACCTTGATCTGAGGGGAGCTGAAATAAGGCTTGCTTTCGTGGTTGCCGCGATAATCGTGAAAGGAGGAAGATCAAGAGAAAAGGTTCTCGCGGAAGGACCTTTTCCTATAATAAGATGAAGCTGCCTGCTTTCCATGGCTGGATATAATACCTCTTCCACGGTTTTGTTTATTCTATGAGCTTCGTCTATAAATAATATGTCGTTTGGTTCCAGGTTCGTGAGGAGCGCGGCAATGTCGCCCGTTTTTTCAAGAGCGGGTCCCGATGTGGATTTTATAGAAACGCCCATTTCTTTTCCTATAAGATAAGCGAGCGTGGTTTTTCCAAGACCCGGCTGACCATAGAAGAGAAGATGATCGCAGTTTTCACCCCTTCCTTTAGCGGCGTCTATTATAAGTCTAAGGTTGGTTTTTACCTTTTCTTGACCAACATACTCATCCCACCTGTCCGGTCTTAGAGTTATATCAATACTTATTTCCTCAGATTTTTCATTCTTTTTTCCCATGGTTTTATAGGCTTGACAAAATAATTAGATATGAAATAATCCTTCTTTGGCGACTCATACTTGCTATTGACAATATATTTGTTTTGTGATAGACTTTTCCGTAGAAATCTTGATGTGAGGTCTGTGGGTAATAGGGATACTTTTTATGACAAGGATGATTTGGCTCCGGCTGGATCACTCCTCGAAAAGATCTCGTCTTTTCTGATGCGTTCGGAAAAGCTTTTAAAAATTTGCCTGCTTTCGGCTCATTTGTGCCCACAGACCCCAACTCAGGATTTTATTTTCCTCTCAGAGAATATTATTTCCAATCAATTTCTCCCGTGAGTCTTTGGACCTCTTCCATACTCGTAATTCCCTTGAGGACTTTTAGAATACCGTCTTCTTGCATTGTAGTCATACCTTGCCCTTTTGCCAAGTTTTTAAGTTCTATCTCATTGGGGGTTTTATAGATCGCTTGCTCCAGATTTTCATCTATTACGAAGAGCTCAAATATCGATGTCCTTCCTCTGTATCCCAACCCCCCGCACTCGGGGCATCCATGAGGTTTAAACACCTCAAAGGTTTTAAAGGGTGATTTATCAACTCTGGCGGGAAGGTTTTCCACAAACCTTTGTATTTTCATTTTAAGATCTTCTTGTGTTTCCATTTTTTCTTTACAGTGAGGACAGAGAACGCGCACGAGACGCTGGGCTATGACAAGCGTGAGGGCGGGGCCCAGCGTTTGGGTTTTTATCCCAAGATCCAAGAGACGTGGGATCGCTCCCACAGCGTCGTTCGTGTGAAGCGTTGAGAAAACCATATGTCCCGTAAGGGAAGCGTTTAAAGCGATTTCCGCGGTTTCCGTGTCTCTAATTTCTCCGACAAGCACGACATCGGGATCTTGTCTTAGTATGGATCTTAATCCGCTCGCGAACGTGTAGCGCGCCGCGTTATTCACTTGAGTTTGGGATATTCCATTAAGATGATATTCAATGGGGTCCTCAATAGTTATGATCTTTATTTCAGGATTTTGAACGTGCTTCAAGAAAGCGTAAAGGGTTGTTGTTTTTCCCGATCCCGTGGGTCCCGTGTTTAGAACAAGACCATTAGGTTCGGCAAGTATTTTTTTAATGATATCAAGATCGTCTTTCCTCCATCCTAAATCTTCTAAATTAGTTTTAAGCGCCAAAGGATCTAAAAGACGCATCACAACCGTTTCCCCGTATTCCGAAGGAATGATAGAGGTTCGTATTTCAATGTCTCTATCCTTTAAATCTATCGTGAAACGTCCGTCTTGAGCTTCGTTTACGATATTAAGTTTCATTCCCGACAGGAGTTTTATGCGCATCACGATGGATTTGTATGAGTTTTCTGAAAATCCCTCATACGCGGAATGTAGAAGGCCGTCAATTCTAAAACGCAAAATTCGAGATTCTTCTTTGGGTTCAAAATGTATATCCGATGCCTTGAGGGCAAGAGCTCCGCCCAAAATAATTTCTAAAAGTTGGGAGGTAAGAGGGTTTTTGAGACCAGTGAAGAGACCGTCAAGGCTTTTAAAGTCCCTGATTGTTTCCGAGAGATTCTTAAGGTTTTCGTTGTTTATTTCAATTTTTCCGCTGATTTCTTTTTGTTCTTCTGACGCGAACGCGTAATATTCCCAGGCGTGTTCCAAGCCAGAAAGGGAGGATATAAAAATCTCAAGTTCGAATTTTTTTTTGAGGTCTTCCAAGATTTTTTGGGTTTCCGGAAAGCTGGGATTAAAAACAGCGATTACAAGTTTTTTCCGTATTTCCTGGAGGGGGGCGATCTTCGCTTTTTTCGCCGTTTCTTCCGAAACAAGCTCAAGCGCCCGCATCTCGGTTGGGGCTTTCGTTGAAACGAGATTCAGATAGGGGAAATTATATTGCGCGGCTCTTCGTTTGGCGTCATTTTCTTCGGCTAGTTTTCTTTGGGCCGACAGTTTTTCCTCAAGATCGTTTTTTCCTTTAAACATGCATCCTTATTGTAGAACGTAACGCGAGAAGCAACAATGGGAATACCCAATCTTTGCGTTGATTGACATTTTCTATCATATATGCTATTATCTACATCAGTATTAACTTTAACATATAGGAGGCTTTATGACCGGTATAGTAGTTATTCTTATTTTCACTATTCTTCTTATTATTTGTTCTACCGTCCTTTTTTGTAATGCTGCTGATAATCCTGAAAATTTCTTTTTTAGTATTGTAGGTTCTTTAGGTAGTATTATTCTTTTACTACTACTGATTCTGGTTTTAATCCCAGAATTAGAAAACCCGTTAGGCGTTGAAAGCCTAACAGAAGGGGAGGTAGTTTCCGTCATTGCGGTTGATACAACAACCACCAAATACTACAACCTGATGACGGTTGATTCAAAAAAAGACGTTCAGACCTACGGACTCCCAAGGGAGCTGTTTGAGCGCGCGCCGCGCGTGGGAAACTCAATGGTTCTTGTTATCGCTCGCGATAACAAGAAAATCTACTTGAAATGAAGGAGGAAAAGATGAGAATAGTTATTTTCGCTTTGTTATCCCTTTTTGTTTTTGGATGCGCGCTTCCCGTTGCCATCGTGAATGAGATGGGGCGCCGCGTCCAAGTTGAGTCCAATCTTCCCGGATTTTCCGGGAGAGAGGGGGTTGTGATAATCAATACAACCCAGGATTTAACCCTTGACGTAATTGTGACCGGCAATTACTCGAGATCGTTCGGGGATATAAAACCCGGTACAGTTTTATTTGTTCCCACGAGCGTGTGGGGACAAGAGAGTATGGTGGTTACTCTTAGAGCGTATACCACCAAAGCTGGAGAAAAGGTTTTCTACTCCGCAACGAGCAGAAGCTTTTATTTCAGTGGAACGTCCTATAAAAGTTATTGGGATGTTCAAAAGTACGATTTTCCAAGGTATTAATTTCGGCGCCTAGCACACGGGCGCCCTTTTTTATATACTAACCTCATGATCGTCTATCTCTACGGACCCGATTCATATAGGAGAGGAGAAAAATTAAAAGATCTTCTTTGTTCGTACAAACAAAAGAACCCCTCCATGGATTTGCGTCATTTTGATTTTGAAGAAGAGGGTGATGGTTGGATTGAAGCGAGGGATTTTCTTGAACAACCGTCTATGTTTCAGTCTGTTAAATGCGCGGTTATTCGGGAGGCAACCACCCCCGACTCCAAGGAATGGATAGCGGTACTGAAATTCTATATTGAAAACAAGAATGCCTTTATTATTATTTCCGACCTAAAACCTCCCAAAAAAGCGTTTTCATTTCTCCTTAAAAAACCCATACTATCTCAGGAATTTGAAAAGCTTGAGGGAGTAAAACTTCAAGCGTTTTTAAAGAAAAAAGCCAAAGATTTCGGAATTTCCTTTTCTCAGCCGGCGTGGAGTTTCTTTATGGTCTATGTTTTAGAAGGAGGAGAATTCCTTTCAAAAAAAATCTCGAGCGAGCACAGCGTTTGGTTGGGAATAAAAACGTTAGAAAAACTCGCTCCCATTTCTGGAGAAAAAGAAATTTCCCTTTCGTTAGTTAAAGAAACAACTCACTGGTTTTCCCGTGACGAGGTATATGTCCTTACTCGCGGGATTTTGAGTTCAAAGAGCTGGAAAGAGAGAGTGGGTATGTTGGAGAAAGCGTTCTCTCAAAATGAAGATCCCGCGTATGTTTTTAATTCATTGGCCTACAACGCCAGGGAAGAAAGCCTAGTTTCTCTTTCTCGCTACGATGTTTCTGTAAAAAGCGGGGGATTGGAATATGAGGAAGCGCTTCTTGATTTTGTTTTGAGATAAAAACACCTCTTACGAGGTGTTTTTTATTTTCTTTGAAAGCCTTGATTTAAGTCTATTCGCCTTATTCTTTTTTATAACCCCCGTTTTAGCCATCCTATCAAGCGTCTTATATGTTTCTTTGAGTTTCTCGGAACTCGGAGATTTTTTGAAACTTTTGATCGTTTCTTTCATTTTCTTTTGACGATCAAGATTCATTTTTCTCCTGCGAATATTTTGTCGCAAAGCTTTTTTTGCTGTTTTTGTGTTAGGCATAGTATGGGGTTTAGATTAGACGACTACACCTCCGTTGTCAATTGTTTATTACCCCATTACGTTCTACAATAGCGTTATATGATCCACTCTCTTTCCGGGAAACTTATTAAAAAAGGAGACACCTTTTTTGTAGTTGAGTGCGGGGGCGTGGGGTACAAGATTTTCGGGAATAAAAGCACGCTTTCAAAACTTCCTTCGCTGGGACAATCCGTTTTTATCTTCTCCCATCTTTATATAAGAGAAGAACAGATGGAACTCTACGGATTTCTTGGAGAAGAGACTCTGACGCTTTTTGAGCTTTTAAGAACCGTAAGCGGCGTTGGTCCCAAAACTGCTCTTGGGGTTTTGGATATTGATACGGTTCCCAATATCACCGCGGCCATTCTTGAAAAACGAGCGGATCTTTTGTCCCGAGCCCCGGGGGTTGGAAAAAAGACCGCCGAGCGCATTGTTCTTGAACTTCACGCTAAAACCAAACTTTTTGACATGAGGGGAGAAACCAGGAACGCTCGACAAGATAAAGATATTGAAGACGCTCTCGTGGATTTAGGGTATTCGAGGAACCATGTTCGCGATATTATTCAGACTCTTCCTAGAGAGAAGTCCATAGAGGAACGATTAAGGCTTGCTCTTAAGGAATTAGGGAAATCATAGGATATATGAAATCATCCGTATGGAACGTTACGCATTTGATCCTTTCTCGTATAAAGAAGTTTCCTTTATTTAAACTTCTATATCGCGTTTCATGGGCTCCTAAGGCGTACCATTTTAGTCTCGCTCTTTTCGGTTCTCTTCTGTACCGTTTTCCAGGAAGAAAGCTTTGTGTGATTGGAATAACGGGGACCAAGGGGAAGACAACGACTGTTGAGCTCGTAAACGCCATTCTTGAAATGGAAGGGAAAAAAACAGCCCTCCTCTCATCGTTGCGCGTGAAGCTTGGAGAAAAGAGCGAGAAAAACACGTTAGGAAATTCAATGCCCGGACATTTTTTTATCCAGAACTTTTTAAAACAGGCCGAACAAGAAACGTGCACGCACGCCATTATTGAAGTCACGTCCCAAGGCATCGCGCTTTCACGTCACCGGTTTATTCCCTGGACTGTTGCCGCTCTTACAAATCTTGCTCCGGAACACATAGAAGCCCATGGGTCGTTTGAAAAATATCGCGACGCGAAACGTTCTTTTCTCAACTACGCGGCTCGGAGGGGTGCTCACGTATTTTTAAATATATACGACGCGCGCTACGAGTTTTTTAAAGAAAAATTGAAAGAAGCGAGAACCTTTTCTCGGGATATTTTTAAAGAGAAACCCATCAAGAACGATCTTATAAAAGGTGATTTTTACAAAGACAATATGGCGCTCGCGTTTCAAATAGGGCGTTTATTGGGCGTTTCAGACGAACGCATATATCAAGCGTTCAACGCCTTTAAAGGAATTCCAGGACGCATGGATTTTATCCAAAGAGAACCTTTTATCGCCGTCGTTGATTACGCCCATACTCCAGACTCGCTTCGGAGCATATACGAGACCATACAAAATGAATATATGAAAAAAGGAGCGGGTTTAATAGGTGTTTTAGGTTCCGCGGGAGGGGGGAGGGACAAGTGGAAACGTCCCGCGATGGGAGAAATCGCCGGGAAGTATTGCTCATGTATTGTTCTCACGAACGAAGATCCTTACGACGAAGATCCTTTGGAAATTATTCGTGCCGTACGGTCCGGAATCTCTAAAGATTTTCCTCAAAACAACATATATGAAATCTTAGATAGAAAAGAGGCTATTAGAAAAGCCGTATCTCTCGCTAAAAGCGGGGACGCGATAGTGTTTTCAGGAAAGGGAAGCGAGTCATTCATTCACATGGCTCATGGAGAGACTATTCCCTGGAATGAGCGGGAGATGGTGGAGGAAGTCTTAAAAGAAAAAAGAGCCCAAAGATTGGAATGGGGCTCTTAAAACGAACGAGTGATTTTTGGGAAAAGGATTTTCTTTGCCAAAGATTTTGATATACCAAAATCTTTTTTAGAGAAAAATCCCGACTCCTTAGAGGTTATTTGGACATCATTGCCATTTTTTACGTACGTGACATCCTTTCCTCCCACCGTTATGACGACTCTTTGGTCGTCAAGTTTTAGCACTCTCATGTTGCCTCCAATATTACTATTTTAAAATGTATACTAAAAAATATAAAATGTCAATCTCACGCGCGTTTCATATCCTGATATACTGAAGTTACTATGAAGCTTACATTCTTTGGAGGCGCCGAATCCGTTACGGGAGCGAACTATATGCTTGAATCCGGAGGAGTAAAAATCCTTGTTGATTGCGGCTTGAAGCAAGGAGGAGTTTTTTGCGAGATTGATAACTTTAATCCTTTTTCTTATAACCCCGAAGAAATATCCGCTGTTTTCGTGACTCACGCGCACATTGATCACACAGGAAGGCTTCCTCAGCTTGTAAAATGTGGATTTAAAGGACGAATATATTCCACTCCTCCGACAAGAGATTTCGCTGAAATGCTTCTTCTTGATTCTCAGCACATTTTAAGGAAAGAAGCCGAGCGCTCTAAAAGAGAGACCATGTATGATGAATCTGATGTTGAGCGCATGCGTTCATTGTGGGATGGCATTCCTTATCGCCAATCTTTTTCAATTGGCCCTTTTGAGATTACGTTTATAAACGCGGGGCACGTTTTGGGGTCCGCTTCGGTTGTGATAAAAACTGAGGGGAAAACCATAGTTTTTAGCGGCGATTTAGGAAACATTCCCACGCCTTTTATAAAAGGAACGGAATATATAGAGAATGTCGATTACGCCCTTATCGAATCCGTGTACGGAGGAAGGGTGCATGAGGGATCCGATAGTAGGGAAGAGCTGATTGAGACGACGATAAAAGAAGTCGTGCGCGATAAGGGAGTGGTTATTATTCCGGCGTTTGCGCTTGAACGCACCCAGGAGATGATTTATCTCATGAACAATCTTGTCGAACAAAAGCGCGTTTCAAGGATCCCTGTTTTCATTGACAGTCCTCTTGCTATAAAACTTACGGCTGTATATCAGAAATATTCTAAAAATCCCATGTATTTTAAAGACGAAACCATCTCCCAAATAAAAGGAGGAGACGCGATTTTTAATTTTCCCGGACTTTCCCTCTGCCTTACGCGTCAAGAGTCAATGGCTATAGCGAGCGTTCTTCCGCCCAAGATTATTATCGCCGGATCGGGGATGTCTCACGGAGGACGCGTCATTCATCACGAGAAGCGGTATCTTTCAGATCCCCAAAACGCCATTTTGTTCGTTGGATATCAGGCCGAGGGCTCCTTAGGGAGAAAAATTCTCGATGGAGAAAAATTCGTGACTATTTTAGGAGAGAATATACCTGTTCTCGCGAAGGTAAAATCTATTGGCGGGTATTCCGGACACGCCGATCAGCCCCAGCTTCTTCAATGGATAAACGCCATGAAGGATACCGTGAAGCGGGTGTTCGTGGTTCAAGGCGAAAGCAATGAAGCTTCAGAGCTTGCCAGAAAAGCAAAAGCCGATCTTGGGGTTTACACTTCTGTTCCTAAGTCCGGGGATGTTGTAGAACTTTAGATATGACAAGGAGAAAAAATCTCGCGGGAATACTCAGCGTTCTTCTGATTTTTTTTACTTCCTTTAACGCTAAAAAATTTCTTTTTTCTTTTTCTCCTCATGTTAATGAATATTTTTCAGTATTTTTTTACTTCACCGACATTATTTGCGTGTTGCTGATCACCCTCTTCTTTTTGGAAGGAGGATCGTTAAAAAGGGCGCTAGACTCGACTTCGGGAAAAGCACTCGCTTTTTTTCTTGTCCTCGTGTTTTTTTCAGTAGGATTCGCTTCTGATGCCGGTCTCGCGTTGTATCACGCGATTCGCGTGTTCTTGTACGCCATGACGACTCTTTCCCTCTCCTTTTTTATACAAAAAGGATTGGTTGGTTTTAAGACAATCTTTTCCACTATGTCAGTTTCAGCGGTTTTTCAGTCTATTGTCGGATTCTTTCAGTTTCTTAAGGGATCGAGTGTCGGTCTAAGATTGTTGGGGGAGTCGGTTATAACTCCAGCGACCAAGGGCGTCGCGCGCGTATTTATTGGAGGAGAACCCCTCTTGAGAGCGTACGGGACCCTCCCTCACGCGAATATTTTAGGAGCTTTTCTTGGTATAGGTCTCTTATGTCTTTTTTATCTTTTTCTCTCGGAAGAGGGACACGGATTAAAAGGTTTTTGGAGCAGAGTCCTTTCTTTAACGGGGATATTCATTGTTTTTCTTGGCCTTATAACCACCTTTTCTCGTTCGGGATGGATTGTCGCGATTATCACAACCCTTATTCTCCTCATATACGCTTTTTGGAAATCTCAGTTCAGAAAAAACGCGCTATCATTACTCTCCGTTCTTTTGGTGTATATAGGAATCATCTTCATGATTCTCGGATGGGCTATTGTTCCTCGAGCGGGATTTATTCCGGGAGAGCCCTCGGTTGATAACAGGGTTTTGTATAACGCTATAGGGATTGAGCTTATAAAAGATCATCCTCTGGGTGTTGGCGTTGGAAATGAAGTTTCTCAGGCCGTTTCTCAAAACCTCTACCAGAAAAAGGGATTTTCAACCTGGTGGTTGTGGCAGCCGGTTCACAACCTCTACATTCTTATCGCCTCGGAGATCGGAGTGTTAGGTCTCATTACCTTTCTCCTCTTCCTCTTTTTTCTATTTTTTGAATCTAGAAATATAAAAAACATGGCGTTTTTTGTTTTTTCCCTTATAGCCGTCTCTTTTTTATTATTCGGCCTTTTTGATCATTTTATGTGGGATCTTCCCGCGGGGGAACTTATGATGTGGATTTCCATAGGATTTCTTTTATCATTTAAAAAAAGAGGATCATGACGAAACAAGAACGCCTAATCGATCTTTTAGAACGCATCTTGAAAGACGCGTCTCTTCCTCTTCAGGAATCAAACCTCGTTTTTGGCGAGGGAAACGTTGATTGCGATATTATGTTTATAGGAGAAGCTCCGGGAGAACGGGAAAACGAATTGAAACGTCCTTTTGTGGGAAGAGCGGGGAAACTCCTTGATGTTTTAATAGAGGGAATTGGGTGGAAGCGCGAGGATGTGTATATAACCAACATCGTGAAACGAAGACCTCCCATGAACCGAGACCCCTTACCTGAAGAGATTGAACGCTATAAACCATATCTTAAAGAGCAGATTACAATCATTAGTCCTCGCGTTATCGCTCCCTTGGGAAGATTTTCCATGAATTATTTTTTACCGTCCGGAAAAATTAGCAGAGATCAAGGCAAAGTTTTTAGAATAAAAGACAAATTTATTGTTCCTCTTTTTCATCCCGCGGCGGCCTTACGTTCCCCCTCCATGAAAGAAGCCCTTCAGAAAAGTTTTAAAAATCTTCCCGCTATCGTTCGGAAACATAAGTCTATGCCGACGAGTGGATTTTTTGGTAAGGCGGACCCTGAACAAGAGAAGCTTTTATAAAGACTCGTTATTGGGTTATAATAACCATAATGATGGCCATAACCTACCTTGGATGGCGATTTCTCTACCGCTTGGGCGAGTTTTTGCGTCATTGGTATATAAAAAGCATCAGAATGTATGTTGATTTTATCCTTGATGTTTTGGGAAAACTTGACCGGTATTTCGCTTGGAAAATAACCCTCCGTTTTCTTTTTCACCCTTTATACGGAGACTATTCGTTTGTGGGAAGGATCTTGGGATTCTTTTTTAGAGTTTTCCGTCTCGCTATAGCGGGAATCCTTTATCTTTTTATTATTATTCTTGCCCTTATCTTATATTGTATTTGGATTGCCATTCCTCCTCTTATTATCTTTAAGTCGTTTTCTTTTTTTAATCTATGAAGGATCTTTACTTTAAAGAGCGCAGACTTTTTCTTTCACGACCAGGAGAGATTTTTGTGAAAGGTTTTTCGCGATTAACCTATGGTGTTCTCGCTCTAGGATCGATATTTTATATTTTTAGAGGACCCGCGCCCCTCAAGGGACTCGGGGTTCTTGTCATCCTTTTTCTTCTTGATAGGAGTTTTCACAGGAAAGAGGGAGAGCACATGATTTCCGAAGTTATGGGAGGGACGGGAAACGCCGCGTTTTCTTTTACTCCTCGGGCATATGGGGCGGTCAATAAGGCGTTCAGAAAAACAGTTTCTTCAGGAAAGCCCCTTACCCTTTTTCTTTTCAAGGTTCTCATGGAAGAAAAAGACGTAAAAAATATTTTGAGTCGCCTGGATTACAACCTGAAAGAAAGTTTAGAGAAAACAGAGAAAGCCATATCGGATTCTCCTTCAGAAAAACAGGAAAGCCGAGAATATATAGAGAGAATTTCTCATCTTGGGATGCAAGCGTTTAGAAACGCGCATGATGGAGGAGAGTTATTTGTTTATCCTCGCCATATCTTTCTCGCGCTTTTTTCTCTCAACGACCAAGCGCTCGTCTCTCTTTTCCGTCGCATGGATCTTTCTTCAGATGACGTAAAAAACGCGCTCGTTTTCGGGAGAATACAAAGTTCGTTTTCTTTTATAAAACGCGTTCCAGCTGTTTTGGGAGGATTTGCCCATCAATCGATGTTTATCCGTCATAGGGTCGTTAACCGATCATGGACTTCTCGGCCCACGCCTATTCTTGATAGATTTAGTTCCGACTTCACGGACCTCGCGCGTTCAGAAAAGGCGGGTTTTTTGATTGGACACAAGAAAGAATTTGAAGAACTTTTAGAAGTTATTTCTCGTCCCGGGAAACCCAACGCGATCCTTGTCGGAGATCCCGGGTCCGGAAAATCAACCCTTATCGCTCACCTTGCCTATCGTATTATCAAAGACCGCGTTCCTTCCATACTTTTTGACAAACGGCTCGTTTCTTTAAATGTTCCCGCCCTTCTCGCTAACGCGACAAACGAGGAACTGGCCGGGAGGCTTCAGAATATAGTAAAAGAGATTTTATTCGCCGGAAATATCGTTCTTTTTATCCCCAATATGCACGATCTTTTCAAAACTTCCGGTTCGGGAGAAATGAACGCTATCGATCTTCTCTTGCCTATCGTTTCTTCCGAAGCCATTCCCTTGATTGGAGAATCCTATCCAAGGGAATTTAAACAATTGATCTCTCCCCGTACGGATTTTTTGGAACAATTTGATGTCATTACCGTGAATCCCATATCTCCCGATGAATCGATCGAGTTTCTTATTTACATGAGCGTTCTTCTTGAACGGCAGTTCGGGATTCCGGCCTCATTTCGGGCGATAAAGAGATCAGTTGAGATCGCTCATCGCTATTTTTCTTCAAAGCCTCTTCCTGGAAGCGCGGTCGATCTTTTAAAAAGGGTTTTCGCGAAGGCGTCTCATGAGAAGAAAAACATTATTAACGAGATGTGTGTTGAAGAAGTCGCGGAAACCGAGACCCGCATACCAATTCAAGGGGCTGGAAAAGAGGAGACCGAAAAACTTCTCCGTCTTGAGGAATATATTCATACGTGTTTTATTAATCAGAACGAAGCCGTTTCCGCCGTTTCTCGGGCGCTTAGGGAATATAGGAGCGGACTTTCAAGAAAAGGGGGACCCATAGCAACCTTTCTTTTTGTTGGACCGACGGGTGTTGGAAAGACCGAACTTTCAAAAATACTCGCTTCCGTCCAATTTGGTTCAAAAGACGCGATGAGTCGTTTTGACATGTCCGAGTATCAAGACAAACAAAGTATTTTCAGGTTTATAGGGACGCCGGATGGAAAAAACACGGGTTCGCTTACCGATGCTATTATGGCTCATCCCTATACCCTCATTCTTCTTGATGAATTCGAGAAGGCTCATCCCGACATCTTAAACCTCTTTCTCCAGGTATTTGATGATGGGAGACTTACGGACGGATTGGGGAGGACGGTAAATTTTGAACACACCGTTATTATCGCGACCTCAAACGCCCATTCCGAGTTCATTAAAGAATCCATTGAATCAGGAAAAACCATATCCGATATTTCAGAAGTCCTTAAAAAGAAACTTACCGATTATTTCAAGCCTGAACTTATCAACCGTTTTTCCGACATTATTGTTTTTAAGAATCTGGGGAAAAAAGAGATTGTTTCCATAGCCAAACTTCTTTTGGAAGAGGTCGTAAAAACCATTCAGACGTCTCACGGAATCGCCCTTTCTTTTTCCGATTCCGCCGTGGAAAAGATTGCCGAATTGGGATATGATCCCACCTTTGGAGCTCGACCCCTTCGTCAAGTTATATCCGATAACGTGCGAGGAGCTCTCGCTGAAAAAATACTAAGGAAAGAGATAGGGAAGGGAGATGAAATTATTTTTGACATTTATAACCATACGTTTACTATTCAGAAGAAATAACCATGACTAAAGAACTATCCGCGGGAATTATTATCTATAGAAGGACATCAGAAGGTCCTAAATTTTTGTTGCTCTATAACGGGGGAAAGTATTGGAATTTTCCGAAGGGCAAACTGGCGGACGGCGAGAGGAGTTTTCAGGCGGCGCTTAGAGAGGTATACGAAGAAACGGGGCTTTCTTCTCAAGACCTTCATTTCAGAGAATGGTTCAAAGTACAGGATACATTTTCCTTTATTCGCAATAGAGAGAAGATTTATAAAACAGTCATATATTATCTCGCGGAAACCAGAAATCAGAAGATACAAATTAATATAAAGCCCGAGCATCACAAAGGGGAACATCACGAGGGATACGGGTGGTTTCTTCACAAAGAAGCCGTTCGCCTTATATCAGGAACCGTGATGAAAGGTCACATAAGCCATATTTATGAGAATCTCATTCACAAAAAGGGTATATCAGATAACCGCCCGCATTCCGCGCGGCAAGGTGGCAACATACAGCGATATCGCCACGGCAGTAGAGAGCCCGCGAGGGTCGAGGGCGGTTGGAAACGCTCTTCATAAAAACCCCGATATGAAAACCATTCCGTGTCATAGAGTGGTTTGTTCTGATGGAAAAATCGGCGGATACGCGGGAGGAACAAGCAAAAAGATCGAAAAACTTCGTAAGGAAGGAGTTTTGGTAAAAAGGGGAAGAGTAGACCTTATGTTGTATAAAGCACGAGTTTAAAAAATCCGCCTATTTGGCGGATTATCTTACTTCTTCGACAATTTTTTTAAATGTTTCCGGTTCGTCTTTCGCGAGTCCCGCGAGTATTTTCCTATCCAATCTTATATTTTTTTTCTTCAGAGCGTTTATGAAAGAGCTATAGGTTAATCCTTCCTTTCTTGCCCCCGCGTTTATTCGGGTATTCCATAGCGAGCGATAATCGCGTTTTTTTTGTTTTCGTCCTCTAAAGGATGCCGTGAGCGCGTGAAGAAGCGCTTCTTTCGCCGCGCGTTCTTTTGATTTTCTTCCCCACTTGAATCCTTTCGTGAGTTTTAGAATTTTCCTTCTCTTTTTATTTGCCAGAGTTCCTCGTTTTACTCGTGTCATATGCGTAGTATGAGAATACCTTCTATGGGCGCGTTAGTCAAGAAATTAAAGGTATTTCTTCTTAATTATTTTTCCGAGCGTCCGAAGATCGCGGGAACTTCTCCTCCTCATTTTTTGAGTTGTGGATTTATTTCCTCTTGAGTGACCAAGACCCATAGATCTCCTTACAACCTTTCCCGTTTTGGTTATTTTTATCCTTTTTGAAATACTCTTTCTGTTTTTCATGTTATTTTTTTGGCGCTACCTGACTTATCATTCCTCTCCCTCCTTGTCGTGGTGACATAGTGACGATATGAGGAGTTTGGATCTTTTGAAGAAATTGGTTGAGTTTCTCGAGTCCCCACATCTTATTTCCCTTCTCTCTTCCCTTGAAGAGGATTCCGATTTCTACGTTGTGGCCGTTTTTTAGGAATTCCTCAACTTTGCGGAGCTTAACCTGAAGATCGTTTTCAGCCGCTCGGGGGGTGATACGCACGTGTTTCAGCTCCTTTGCTTTTTCGGCCAACCGTTGTTTCTTTTCCTCCTTTTCTTTTTGATATCTGAACTTATCAAAATCGATAATTTTTACAACCGGTGGTTTGGCCGTTCCTGAAATTTCCACAACATCTTTATTGTTGTTCCAAGCCAGGCGAAAAGCGTCTTCTCGTTTCATGATGCCGAGGTTGACTCCGTGCTCATCAATCACCCGAAGCTCCGATTCCGTTATTTCTTTGTTTACTTTATATCGTATACGCGTATCATAGGGCATTTTTTGCCCCCCGTCAATTATATGTTAGAATGAGCCCGTATCCATGACTGACGAAGAAAAAACATTACTTCAGAAAACATCCATACTAGCCGAGGAGAATAACGAACGGTTAAAGAAGCTTGAGAAGCGGTATAGACATATGCGTATATGGGGGATAGTGAAGATTCTTTTCATTATTCTTTCTCTTGTCTATGGGTATTTCTATTATCTAAAATATCTTTCAAATTTTTCTAACGTGGAAAACCTGCAAAACATTTTGAATTCAGGATCGGGGGGAAGTCAGCTCCAAGATTTGTTAAAGGGATTATAACAGCATGAACATACGTTCCTTATCGCTTCTTCTTGTTATTCTTATAGCGCTTCTTATTATCGCGATGTTTGTTCCCGCGCCTAAAAATATTTCTATTCCTACTACTCAAGTTGATGGGGTGAGATAAGAAAATAGTGGGTAATTTATTAGAAATCTTCTATTTGACAGAATAGGTTATTGCTGTTTTGATTAAATCAGCAAAAATCCTTAATAATTGAATGGAGTTAGTCATGAAAAATCGTTATTTTTTCTTTCTCTTTTTATTTTCCGCCTTATTTTTAACAGGATGTTCGGTTGCTGGTCATGAAATGACGACCCAAACCGACTTCTGGAGAGTCCACAGTGTTTGGTTCTTGATTTTTATGAATCTGTTTCCAAGAATCACTATGCTTGTGGCAACGCCCTTTCCTATAGGATTTGGCGGCTGGTTCGGTTGGTTGGTAGTCCCAAGAATATACGCGGCGATTATCGCGACAACGTTATATTGGAACACCAACCCCACGTTATGCGTAATAACGTGGATTATTGCCTTAGGAACAACCTCAACAAATGAGGGAGTTCTTATAAGAAAAATAAGGGACAGATAAAATTTGAAATCCCCGATACTTAAATCGGGGATTAATTTTATACAGTGGGATATCCTGAACATAGCTCGAGCTTTCGCGAAATCCCAAATCGCTCCGGTGAAGCGGGAAGGAAAGATTGGGAGGAAAGGGAATTCCTCCACCGTTTCCAAAAGATTTCGGACTATATGGAAGAATTACACAAGTTTTTCCTTGATAATTCCATTTTGGATCGTCAGTGTTTTATTGATGGAAATTTTATCAAGAAAATACCTGTCGTGAGATACGACAAGAATAGCTCCTTTGTAACCCAGAAGTGCGTCTTCAATAACTTCTCGCGACCGAATGTCGAGATGGTTAGTCGGCTCATCAAGAATGAGAAGTTCGTTTTCTTGGTTCGTTAGTTTAGCGAAAATGAGACGCACGCGCTCACCAAGGCTCAAACTTGAAACTTTCTTGAAGGCGTTTTGTCCGCTAAAAAGGAAAGTGCCGAGAATAGAGCGCGGGTTTCTAGACGAACTGAGTAATCGGTCGGTACTCAAAAATTCGTCCATTACTGTTTTGTCAGGGTTTAAAATTTCGTGCTCTTGAGCAAAATAACCAAAACGGACATTTTCGCCAAGCTTAAATTCTCCGCTATCTGGTTGCAATTCTCCAGTAAGAATTTTGAGTAAGGTAGTTTTCCCCGATCCATTATCTCCAGCCAACAAAACATGCTCTCTACCACGCAATTCAAAACTAACTCCACGAAGCAATTGTTTACCGGGAAAACTTTTTACGATGTCTTTGACTCGCACGATAAGTTTTGCAGAAGCGGTTTTACCTTTGAGTTCCAAACCGCTTATCTTTTTCTGGCTCTTGGGTTTTGGAATTTCCTTGTCGTATATTTCTCGTTGCAGATATTTTTCCTTTGCTCGAATCATTCTGCCTTTTGTTGGATCGGGATGAATATGCGCTTCTTGCCGCTTCAGTGCGAGCCAAAGTTCAAGACGCCTCTTTTCCTTCTGCTGTCGTTGGTAATCGTCTTCCCATTTCACCAACTTCTTTTCTTTTTCCATCATGTATTCGGTATATCCACCGACATATTCAGCGAATTTATGATTTACCGAATCAATCTCAAGAATTCTATTGACGGAATTATCAAGCAGACGGCGGTCATGAGAGACAATCAAAACACCGCCCCTAAATTCGCGTATGAAATTCTCTAACCATTCCAAACCTTTCAAATCAAGATGGTTTGTTGGCTCGTCTAAGAGTAATACGCTTGGTTTGTCCAATAAAATTCTTGCCAGCGACAATCTCGTTTTTTGTCCACCACTGAGTTTAGTAACAGCAATATCATGCGAGATGTTACCAAGCCCAACTTTTTCAAGAACAATTTTTGCTTTTGGATTTCCGGAAGCGGACAAAAAACTTTCTACTGTCACGTCGCTCTTAAAAGGCAATTTCTGCGATAGATATCCGATATTTTCATATTCGACTCGAACATCACCATCGTCAGCTTCAACATTGCCAAGAATGATTTTCAAGAGCGTTGATTTTCCAGAACCATTCGGTCCAACAAGTCCAACCTTATCTCCTTTATGCAACGCAAAAGACACCTTTTCAAAAAGAGTTTCTCCTAAAATATTTTTTGTAAGATTTTTAATGATAATCATGGTATTGTTTTTAACAATTAAGAAGCCCAGCATCTACTGGGCTTTCTCGAAAAATCTTTGAAAAATATTTTAGCTTGTCGCTATATGTTCAAAGGTTTTGAGATTTCGCCCAATACAAAAACAGCCTTGGGTAGTTGCTCCCTTAAAATTGCCAAATTGGATATATGCCTTATCTTTTTTCATGGTCTTATCAGTTCGAAACCTTTTGGAAGCGGAGGCGGCGCAGGAATTCCTGTTGGTGGAGATGGGCGGAGTTGAACCGCCATCTAAAATGTTTTGAATACGCACTCTACAAGCTTAGTTTCAAAAGAAACAGAATTTAGTTCTTTAATTATTAACCGAAGGCGGTAGAACTAATTAACCGCGATATTCGGCGATCTTCATGTATAACACCAGTGGTTCCCCTATGAAGATTCGGGGACTGATGCTCTAATCTTAAATGATAAGAGAAGACGTTCACTTATGCAAACGCAAAAGCGGGCGTCCTAACTGTGTTTTTGACAGTTATTTGTTTTGATTGGATGTATGAGTCAATCAGCTCAGCTTGCAGCATATCCAGACACACTTTATCGAAGCCCGACATCCCCTTATATGTTTTTAACGCTACAGTCTCGTTTCTCTTCGAATCTCTCTTTCCATCTCCCGCTTTCTTATTACCTCCCGCTTGTCCCATTTTTTTCTATGTCTCGCAAGTCCGATCTCTATCTTTACCCTGCTTCCTTTTTTATACATCCGAAGAGGGATAAGCGTCAACCCCTTTTCTTTGGTTTTTCCAATGAGTTCTTTTATCTCCGACTTATGAAGAAGCAGTTTTCTGCTTCGTTTGGTATTGTATTCTTGAGGCGTGTTTTTGGGTTGATAGGGGGAGATGTCGCAGTTTATAACCCAGACTTCGTTGTTTTTCAAGACAGCATATACTCCTCTCAGACTTACCCCGCGCGACATGATGGATTTTACTTCACTTCCTAAAAGCTCAATACCCGCTTCATACGTAGAGAGTATCTCATACTCAATATACGCGTTTTTGTTTTCGGAAAGGTATTTCATGGGTGTTTTTAGATTAGCATATTTCCGCTATACTTCTATTCAATGAGTATCAAAGAAAATATTACTCGCGTTATACGGAATTTTTCAGGAAATTCCGTGGATATCGATATTTCCGTTCCCGAACATGAATCATTGGGCCACTACAGCACAACGGTTGCTTTTTTGCTCGCTAAGGAAAAACATATCTCTCCCATTGACATGGCGGAAGAACTCGCCTCGTATCTTAACACAACCTCTGATATTTTTGATCGCGTTGAAGCAAAAGCTCCCGGGTTCGTGAATATGTGGGTAAAACCTGAGGTATTTTTTCGTGAACTCAAATTTATTCTAAAGGAGGGAGATCGATACGGGAAACGAAAAATTTCCCGAAGTCGAAGAAAAAAGGTTCAAATTGAATTTATATCAGCTAATCCAACCGGTCCCCTTACCCTCGCAAATGGAAGAGGAGGATTCTTAGGAGATGTTTTGGGAAACGTTCTTCAGATGTCGGGTTTTGACGTTGAAAAGGAATATTATGTAAACGACACGGGAAATCAGATTGAAACATTGGGTAATTCCATTCTCGCCGCGTCTCGCCTCATTCCTTACGAAGAAACATTTTACAAAGGAGAATACGTAGATTATTGGGCTCGTGCTCACGTAGCTATCGTTAAACGCTTAAAACACGATCCTTTGAAGCTTGGGAAGCGGGCCGCGAAAGATTTTTTGAAAGCGACACGGAATGTTATTGAAAAGAAAGCGGGCATATATTTTGATCGCTATACATCCGAGGACAATGATATTCACGGGAAGGGGTATGTTAAAAAGGCTTTGTCGCTTTTTCAAAAAAACCGGTCTATTTATGAATCCGATGGAGCTCTATGGCTCAAAACAACCGAGTACGGGGATGATAAAGATCGAGTGGTTTTGAAAAAAGACGGAGTTCCAACCTATTTTCTTGCCGATGCCGGGCATTACCTTGAAACGAAAAAGCGCGGATTTGATTCAAAAATCCTTATCTTAGGCCCCGATCACCATGGATATATGGCTCGTATTCAGGCCGTCGCGAGCATGGTTGGCATCCAAAAATCCGATGTTATGATAACGCAAGCGGTACGTCTTTTAGAGAACGGAAGAGAGGTAAAGATGTCGAAGCGAAAGGGTATGTTTGTTACCTTTGAGGAGCTTGTTGATGAGGTGGGGAAAGATTCCGCGCGTTTTTTCTTTCTCATGATTACTCCAGAAACGCATATGGATTTTGATATGTCTCTCGCGAAAGAACGGACACTAAAAAACCCCGTATTCTATGTCCAATATGCCGCCGTACGCGCCAAGAGCATTATGCGGAAAGTCAAAAAACCAGCTATTCCCGATCTTTCCGATCTTGCCGTTCTTTCAACGGAAGAAGATATCCGTCTTATGAAAACCCTCGCGCAATTTCCCGAAATTATTTTGAGCGTTTCCTCAAGTTACAACATCCGCCGCCTTACCCAGTACGCTCTTGAGCTTGCCAAGGTTTTTCACGGCTTCTATGAAAAAGAACGGGTTTTGGGAGAAGAAAAGAACGTCGTTCGCGCTCGTCTGACTCTTATCTCCGCCACCTTGATTGTTTTCAAAAACCTCTTTTCTGTTTTAGGAATTTCCTTTCTTAAAAAAATGTAAACAAAAGCCCCGCAGGTTCGAGGCTTTTGTTTTTGTCCCTCTGTGTATGTTGTGTGTTTTTTTACCCTACGTCATGAGCCGTTATATTATTAGCGCGTTTTTTTCTCATTCATTCTTACGTATAATTTGGCTAGTATATGACCCTCCTTTGATGATATATAGATATGATTGGAGGAAGTCCTTTAATTGTAAGTGTTATTTAATGAGTGATATACCGCACCAACAAGAATATTGCTTTTCGACCTTTTCCGCCCCAGAGTTGAATATTTTTTGGGGCCTCACTTAGTAGTACGCAGGTAAAATATTTTTCTTTCGTTGGGGTCGCTTAGAGATTTCCAGGGGCGTATTTCACTTGCAAAGAATATGTCGTGGGTTTCTTGTTTTCCTATAATCTTTATCTGTTCCCCAACCCTGGGGAGCACGAAAGCGTCCCATCGCGCGTTAGGGTCGCTATATATTACCCACGGTTTCCCCGTAAAATCCCTAATTATGAAGCTGGAAGAGCTGTTTCTTAGAGCGATAATTTGGCCTGAAAGCAAACCCTCGCCAGGATTCGTCCAGATCTTTTGCTTGTTATATCCAAGATATTCATACGCGGGGACTGATATTCCTATTTGAGCGTCAATATGTTCTCCGAATCCTAAAGAAAAGAAGGCGGTTCCAAGAAGCAACGATCCAAAAATACTTCCAAACACGATGATGTGAGTCGCGTACCGATATCCGCCCTTTGTGTTGCGTACGTTGTAATACGCTATGGCGATAAAGAGGATGACGACTATAATCCAAACATATGGAAGGATGCGAATCGTATAGATAAAAGGACTTTCTCCGAGGTTTTTATACACCCCCCAGTCGCTGTCCCTTACCCGATAGATGGTGAGGGCGGTTACTATTCCTCCCGCGATGATGACAAAAACACCCGTCGTCCAAACCGCGACGTTTTTTAGGAAGAATTTCCATTTCGCAATTGGCGTTATCTCTTCTTTCCCTATCTTTTCAAATGTTTTTTCGCTTAGAGTCATGGTTAAAAATTGGCGTCCGCAAGCTCTCTGAATTGTTTTTTCGCTCTGTTAATCAGGGTAGCAATAGTCCCCGAAGGTTTTTGAAGAATGTCGGAAATTTCTTTGTAACTCTTTTCTTCTATGAATTTTAAAACAAGAACCGTCTTATATTTTTCGTCCATGGCGTTAAGAATTTCCTGAACCCGACCTTTCAGCGCGTTATTTTCAAACTCCTCCTCCTGATTTATTTCCGAAACAAGACTTCCAATTTCCTCTTCATTGAAAGCGTTGTTGATGGCGTTTTTAATTACCCGGTTTTTCCTCAGAAAATTGATAGTTTCATTATGCGTTATTCTGTAAATCCACGAAGAAAACTTCAGTGAAACATCGAAGTCATTCATGTTTTTATACGCCTTGATAAAGGTTTCTTGGAGCACGTCTTCAGCGTCTTCTTTTTGGAGCGATGAAATTCTCATAATGTACCGAAGAAGCTTTTTTTCATAGCGTTCCATAAGGTACAGATAATACTTGTTATCTTGGAGCGTGAGCGTAATCAGTTCTTCATCCGTTTTTTCCGAATAATGCTCCCTTTTTTTCATAGGCGAGGTACGTTTCTAATACATACATTAAAACCTCTTTCTTTCATATTACCCCATTTTTCCGAGAATGAACAAGATAAGTTCAGTTCCAACGGAAAGGACGTAGAAACCAAGAAGAGCGAAACCCTCGGGTCGCGTGAGTTTTTTGTCGCTTTTATAAAAAAACACCGTGAGAATAAATAGTACGAGAAACGCTACAGCCATCGCGTAATATGACATCCCTGTTTGTATAGGTATGGGTTTTAAAAAGGCGAGAAGGCCTATGATAAAGATGTTGGCGATTGCCGATCCGTAGATATTCGCAACTGACAAATCTTTGATATGTTTTCGCCATGATCGTATGGTAATAGTGACTTCAGGCAGATTTGTTCCTATGGAAAACACAAGAAACCCAGTAAGAAATTCAGGAATATGAAAATCTTTTATAAATTCAAGCGAGAGAAAGACAATAAGTTTTGAAAGAACGATTACTCCAAGAAGACCCGCGATGACGATCAAAACACTTTTTGTAAGAGAAATGGGAGTTCTTTTGAAGTGATGGTCTGATTGTTTTTTCTCTCCTTTGAGATAGAGGAAAAATATGAAGGCAAGATATCCCGCCATGAGAATTCCTCCCTCCACCTCGGTTATTGTTCCCGTAATTCCAAAGATAATAGCGAGGAGAATATAGGAGAAAAAGGGGATAATGTGCCAGATTTTCCCGTCCGTTTTTGTTTTTCTGTTTAATATAATTCCTCCCCCGTAGATAAGACCGAAAAGGACTATAACTCCTCCAAAGAGATTCCCGACCGAAACCGCGACCGCGTTTTCGAGGAGCGCGTTGATCCCAACTGAAAGTTCCGGCACGGAAGTCAAAAGACCTAAGATGATTCCAAGAAATGAAAGGGGAATGCCGAAACGTTCCCCCAGTCCTTTTACTTGAAGAACGACAAGATCCGCTGATTTACCGAGGAGATAAAACAGAATAAAAAGCAGCAAAATGAGAAATGCCATCATAATATCATTATGGTGCTTTTTTATGATTTTGGGAACGCGTAAAAGTGGCGTTTGTCCGTATTTTTTATTACTATAGATGCATCGCGTATGCTTAAGAAACAAGGACCATTTTCACTTCCCGATACCGAACATCGCGTGCTGGAATTTTGGAGAAAGCATGATGTTTTTGAAAAAACCGTGTCTCAAAAAAAGAAGAACGTTTTTTCAACGTTCTTTCCAAAGAAAAAACGCGTATTCGTTTTTTATGAAGGCCCCCCGACCGCTAACGGACATCCGGGAATTCACCATGTCTTGGCACGATCGTTTAAGGACATTATCTTGCGCTACAAAACCATGCGGGGATTTCATGTTCCAAGAAAGGGAGGATGGGATACTCACGGTCTTCCGGTTGAAATAGAGGTTGAAAAAGAACTCGGACTTACCTCAAAGAATCAAGTGGAAGAATACGGCATTGCCGCGTTTAACGCGAAATGCAGGGAGTCTGTCTGGAGATATAAGGATGAATGGGAGCGCCTTACGGAGCGTATAGGATTTTGGCTTGATATGAAACATCCCTATATCACCTATGAAAATTCATATATGGAATCCATCTGGTGGATTTTAAAACAGATTTCAAAAAAAGAGCTTCTATACAAGGGACACAAGGTTGTTCCATGGTGTCCGCGTTGCGGAACGGGACTTTCATCCCACGAGCTTGCTTTAGGATACAGAGAAATTACCGATACCTCAGTCTATATAAAATTTAGACTTTCAGAAGGACAGAAGATAGGGAACTTCGTCTCGGATCGTAACACCTATATTCTCTCCTGGACCACGACTCCTTGGACGCTCCCCGGAAATGTTGCGCTTGCCGCGGGAAAGGACATAGCGTATTCCCTAGCAAAACATAAAGAAAGCGGAGAAGTGTATATTTTAGGAAAAGATCTCCTTCAAAAACTTTTCCCCGATGGATCAATTGAAGAAATAGAGGAAGTTAAAGGGTCCGATCTTTTGGGACTGACGTACACTCCTCTTTTCGAGGTTTCAAAACTTAAGACGAACACGTCGTATACGATATATTCCGCTGATTTTGTAACAACAACGGATGGAACGGGTATCGTTCACACCGCCGTAATGTATGGAGAGGATGACTACGCGCTCGGAAAAGAAATCGGGTTGCCTCAATACCATACCGTTGATGAGCAGGGGAAATTTATGGATAACGTTCCAGGTTTGGCGGGCATGTACGTAAAATCCAGAGAAACCGAAGGAGTAATTTTTGATCATTTAAAATCCAAAAATTTCTTTCTTAGAACCGAGGATTATAACCATGAGTATCCTTTCTGTTGGAGATGTTCTTCTTCTCTTTTATACTACGCCCGCGATTCCTGGTTTATCTCCATGAGTTCTTTGAGAGCCGATCTTCTTTCCGCGAATTCCCGCGTTGATTGGATTCCCGAGTATATAAAAGATGGAAGATTTGGAGAATGGTTGAGGGAGGTAAAAGATTGGGCGATTTCGCGTTCTCGATATTGGGGAACTCCGCTCCCTATTTGGGAGTGTGATATTTGCCGCAAAACTCACGTATGCGAAAGCGTGGATGAGCTCGCGCGTCTTCAGACATCAAGCGGGAACACGTATATCTTGATTCGCCATGGAGAGGCGGAAAATAACGTGAAAAACATCTTGAGCTCGTGGCCGGAAAAAGAACCGTGCCACATTACCCTAAAAGGAAGAGTGGAAATTGAAAAAGCGGCAAGGATATTGAAGCGACACAAGCCTCATGTCATATATTCCTCCGATATGACGCGAACTAAAGAGAGCGCCGATATTATTTCGGAAAAGCTTGGGATACAAGACGCGCGTTTTGACGAGCGTTTAAGAGAAGTCGACTCGGGCGATTTTAATGGAAGTCCTCTTTCTCGAAACCACGAACTTTTTGGATCAAGAGCCGAAAGATTTATAAAGCGTTATCCGAACGGCGAGTCTCTTACCGACGTCCGGAAACGAGTGTTTTCCTTTATCAAGGAAATGGAGAAAACCTATTCCAGGAAAACTCTCGTGATTATAAGTCACGGAGATGTTCTTTGGATGCTTGAGAGTGTTTTAAGGGGTTGGATACCCACCGATTCCCTAAAGGCATGGGAGGGAAAAAAACGTCATTATTTTGGAAACGCCGAGGTTAAAGCTCTTTCGTGTAAGATGGTTCCACGGGATGATACGGGGGCGTTCGATCTTCATAAGCCCTTCATTGATGATGTTACTTTCTCCTGTAAAGCCTGTGAAAAGGGAATTATGCGGAGAGTTCCCGAGGTGCTTGACGTTTGGTTTGATTCCGGAGCTATGCCTTTTGCTCAAGATCATTTTCCTTTTACCGATAGAAAAAAACGCGAGACTCCTCAATATTTTCCGGCCGATTATATCAGCGAGGGAATTGATCAAACACGAGGGTGGTTTTACACCCTTCTCGCGATTTCAGTGCTTTTAGGGAACCAAGAACCCTATCGTCACGTTATCTCTCTCGGCCTTATCCTCGACAAAAATGGACAGAAAATGTCTAAGTCCAAGGGGAACACCGTGAGTCCGTGGGATATGGTAGAAAAATATGGAGCCGATACGGTACGCTGGTATTTCTACACCGTAAATCCTCCGGGAGAACCCAAGAAATTTGACGAAGCCGACCTTCAAAAAACCCTCCGTCAGTTTATTCTCCTCATATATAACTCATTTATATTTTTTGAGACCTACGCGGATCGCGGGCGCGTGATAGGGGGGAGGCCGAAATCTCGACATATTTTAGATACATGGATTTTAGAGTTATTAGACGAAACCGTTATATCCATAACGGAACATTTGGAGCGATATGATATAGGCGGGGCCGGAAGAATAATTGAGAATTTTATCGGAGATTTTTCAAGGTGGTATATCAGGCGTTCAAGGAAACGTCTCCAGAAACCCGAAGATTCCAATGATTATAATTCGGCTTCCGAAACGCTGGGATATGTTCTTCTTCAAATCTCAAAACTCATTGCTCCCTTTACTCCCTTTTTTGCCGAAGCTTTGTATCAGTCGCTTCGTAACAGGGGAAAGGGGTTACCCCTTTCCGTTCATATGGATACATGGCCCGAAATTTCGACAAAAAAACCTAATAAGGAATTTATCTCTCTCATGGAAACAGTTAGAAAAGTCGCAAGCGACGCTCTCGCGAAACGAGCGGAGCTCGGTATAAAGGTAAGACAACCCCTTTCTTCCCTTACCCTAAAAGATTTGACTCTTCAAGGAAAACATCAATTTCTCGATATTTTAAAAGACGAAGTAAACGTGAAAGACGTTCTATTTGAGAAGGACATTGAAGAGTCGCTCAAACTTGATACCGAGATTACCGAGGAGCTTAAAGACGAGGGGATATTTAGAGAATTAGTTCGAACCGTCCAGGGGCTTCGCCAAGACGGGAAACTTGAAGCGGGAGAAACAATTGAGCTTTTTATTGAAACAACCCCCCATATCGAAAGGATTCTTGAAGTTTATAAGCTTGTGATAGCGTCTCAGGTAAGCGCGAAACATATTTACATGAAACGCGTTCAAAGAATGCTGGTTGAACTTGATACAGCGTTTGACGGAGAGAAGGTGTGGGTTGGAATTGCGAAAGCTTGACATAAAAAATATATTATGCTATTTTTTATTCAGAAACTGAAAAAATCGTTATTTATCTCGTTTCGTGGATAATTCCCGTGATTTATTTATACCCAAGACAAGCTGGCTTGGTGTGGACTTTTGCATTTGCAGGTTGTCTACGATATGAGGTAAATAATAAATAATTTAAAAATATTTAAGGAGGATAGAATGAATGCATTAAATTTTACGCCCGAAGCAGAAAAAGTTTTTGTAGTTGCTAAAGAAAAAATCAGGACACCACTGCTTAAGTTATATCACGGGGCACTACAATTAAAACGAGAGGTTAGTGATGTAGTAAAGATACCCGGAACGACAGATTTTTTGGTTATAACAGATGATGAGCTTGATCAAATTAACGTCTATAACAATCCAATAACTATAGCATGGGGAAAGCCGGGAACTAGTAGGAAAAAATCAATATTTGTTTTAACAAACAATCAAGATATTTTGGTTCCACACAAAGTAAAAGATTATCACGGCAAAGTATATGAAATTCCTAGAAAGAATAAGTGCTGGAAAATAGCGGGTAAAACAACTGAAGAAAAATTTATCCCTCAGCCAATTTACTCGGTTACGTTGTTCGAAAGCCGGACGAGAGATAGATACTCTGCCACAGATTCTTATGACTTAATCGATAGATTTTGGGAAGGATATGACTACACTCTAGTTATTCATGGTGATAAGGAATACCGTCTAAATTGGATCCCAGTTATAGATCCAGATGTTACTAATATAGTGGACGAGTATAGAGCAAAAAAAGAGGATAGTGTTGATTATTCAATATCATTCGAAAAATATAGCGATAATAAGATCATCGTAAAACAACAGGGAAGAGTTGTAGAAGAAATAGACCTTAGAGTTTTTAAATAGAAAAATATCCATTCAGAGGCACTTGCGTGCCTCTTTATTTTTATCACTTTGCATTTTTGCGAAAGCTTGACATAGATATTATTTTAGGTTATTAAATATATAGCTCATTAACCTAAAGGAGGTAGAAATGATGAGTAAAAACTCAATTTTTCAAAGAGAAAAAGAAAAAAAAGAACAAGAAAAAAACAGGAAAAAACTTGTTCGAAATTTCGAAAAATTTACCAACGATTCTATGAGGGGAGTAAGAGGGGAAATAGAAAAGAAGGTAGAGGAATATAAGAAGAGGCACAAAGAAGATTTTCTTTGATGTCTCTAAAAGCGGCATTATGTATGCCGCTTTTTTTCACACAAAAATAGGTCTGTATTTAAGCACAACATCTCTTTCTAAATGGGATTCCAATTTCTGAACCACCTCGTTGTTTTCAAAATCTTTTATTTTTTCGGCATCAAGTTCTTCTAATCTTTTTTTCTGCGTTTCAAGTTCGGCGCATATCCAGTCAAGAGCGTTTTTTGTGTTCGAAACGAGCGAGGCGTATTTCGGAATTGAAAAATCATCTGTCCCGAACACGCCCTCCTCTTTCTCGTATAATTTCAGGGCTTCTTCTGTTTTTTCTTTGTTCCAACTATTATCAACCGATTGTATAGCTGATTTATACATTTTTCTCATCTTTTTGTCTTTATACCATAATTCCGGTTTTATTATATCTCCTTTCGCGGCGTCTATTTTTTGACTATTTACCATAAGAACGAACACGAACCAACTTTCAAGCTGCGCTTTCATCATTTTGAGAAATATATAGGGCATAACTGAATGTTCGGATTTCATTTCTTCCAAGATTCTATCGAAATCCTCGGCGTATTCTCCCAGAATAACCTTAGGAATCGATGAATATCCTTTTATCCCCTCGTTTTTAAATCGTGATTCGAAGTATTTTAGATAGAACTGTTCTGTTTTTTTATTATCCAACGTTTCAATATTTTGTGTTATATTTCTTAATTTAATATCAGCCCTTTCGCTGGTTTTACAAAGCGTCGCGTCAATGGCGATACGGATAGGTTCTTCATTTCCATTTTCTATTTCAAGCACGGCGTCTGTGCCGTTTATCCAATCATCATATTCCGACGCGGGAGAAAGGAAAGTCTTTTCTCCAAACATTGTTTCTCCGTGTTTTATAAGCGCCCCCTCAAATATTTTTGATTTAAGACGGGTTTCCGGGTCTATGTCATCATCTGGCTTTCGTTTGTATGTTTCTATCAATTTCCTGTCCTCATCGGTTATCGCGGCGTCCATTTTTTTCTTTTTTGCCGAGTTGTTGGTATTGTACAGGGAGACAAGAGTCCCATACTTGTAATGCGCGTCTATTATTTTTTCTTGTTTTTTGCTTAAGTTGTCAAACATATAGTTAGAGAAGTCCAACCTTTTTCTTTATTTCCATGAGCTTTTTCCCCGACTGTTTCTCCGCCGTTTTATTTCCCTTTTCAAACGCTTTTTTGACGAGAGACGGGTTTCTTTTAAAGAAGAGTTTTTTCTTTCTGAACGGTTCAAGAGAAGCGATAATTTTTTCAGCTACCATCGTTTTAAATTCCCCATATCCGGTTCCGGAAAAATCTTTTTCAAGTTTTTTAGGAGACATTCCGGAGAAAGCGGAAAGAATAAGAAGGAGATTGGATATTCCGGGTCGGTTTAGAGGATCATATTCGATTGTTTTCCCCGAATCGGTAACGGCTCGCTTTATCTTTTCCGTGATAGTTTCCGGAGTATCATCAAGGAACACGCATCCCGAAGGACTTGATTTCGACATCTTTTTTGTCGGATCATCAAGGCTCATAAGGCGGGGAGTGGAGGTTAAGATCGGTTTGGGTTCCACGAAGGTTTTTCCAAACGTGTTATTAAACTTTCTCGCGAGCGTTCTCGTGAATTCAAGATGTTGAAGCTGATCTTCTCCGACGGGAACAGTCTCCGCGTCATAGAGGAGAATGTCCGAGGCCATGAGGATGGGGTATGTAAGAAGCCCGGCGTTTACGCTTTCTCGTCCTTCTCGCGCCTCAACGGCTTTTATAAACCCATCTTCTTTCTTTTCTTTTTTTTGCGTCTCTATTTTTCCCTTGTCTTTAAACTGGGTCATTCGTCCGAGTTCTCCCAAGGGCGTTAAAGATCCCAAGATCCAATATGTTTCCGCATGAGCCGGTACGGCTGATTGGATAAAAAGGGTTGATTGTTTAGGATCGAGTCCCGCCGCGAGAAAATCCGCCGCGAGATCGAAAATTTGTTTTTGTTTTTCATCCGCTGTTTTGGGAAACTCGGTAAGGGAATGAAGATCCGCGATAAAGAAAAAGGGGTTATATTCTCCCGCGTTTTGGAGTTCCACAAAATTTTTGAGGGCGCCCAGGTAATTTCCCAAATGAAGCCTTCCTGATGGTTGTACTCCCGAGATGGTCGTAGGTTTCATGAAAATAGTATATATGATGTTAGAGAAATCTTGAAGCCCTATTTTTCATGTTGAAACAGTTGGATAGCCGTGTTTAGGTACTCCGGATGCCCTTGTTTTTCCATATAATACCACCATTCAACGCCCCAAGAGTATACCTCGCGAAAGCCCGCGTCTTTGCTGAATTGGATATTGTTTCCCATGTCTTTTAGAGGCATGACGCGTATTTGATAGGGAATCGAGGTTTCCGTGAGAGGGTCGTTCGCCCAAGGTTCCATTTGAAGCTCCGACACGATAACATTTTTATTTCTCCCATGAAGGAATTTAAACATCTTAGCCTTTATTTCATAAAAAAGAGGCGGAAGAGGGGACTTAAACCAAGGTATGTAAGGGCTTAGTTGCCTGCGATATAACGATATTCCCAATATGTCCACGTTTTGAGGGGTTATGGGCCAAAAACCAAACTCTCCCGATTCCGTAATCATGACGGGATGGAGAGGGTCCCGTTTACGCGCTTCATTTATTTCTAATTTCAACCGATCTCCGCTTATTGACGGAGAACATTGTCCGAAAGGAAAGAAAGGCTCGTTTTCCACTTGCCATGCCTTGATCGCGGGGGAGTGTTTGTATCGCTCAACAACCATCCCGATTTCCCGAAGGAGAGCCGCGTTAAAATCTTTCTCTTTGAGACGCTCCGCCCACGGGGGAATGAAGCATTCGGGATATCGCGGCACTTTATAGCCTAGAGCGAGGATGAGTTTAACGCCCTTTTCTTCCGCTCGGCGGACATAGAAGTCAAGATGGGAAAAATTAGGAGAGCTTGTCGCGTTAGGTTGTATCTCATCCCAGTATACGGGGATACGGATCTTTTGAGGGTGAAGATCTTGTATGACGCGTTCGAAAAGAGATCTGGGATTCATGTGTAATTCCTCCGCGTAGCGGGGAGAAAACGTTATTCCGAGTTCTACTTTTTTTACCTTGCTTTCCGTGAAGGTCATAGCGTACAATCCCATTGCTATGAGAAGAATTCCTAATACTTTTTGAGTGATAATTTTCCAGGAATAATTTTCATTGAAGCTTTTTGGGAATTTCTTTTTAAGACAAAGACTTACAAGAAAAAGAAAGGCGTATTGCGTTCCTTGAAGCGAGTTTACGAGCGCGGGGTTCGCGAGCGAGATCGAGAAAAGAATGAGAATCTGAGACAACCCCCCGCTTAATTGTCCAAAGAAGAAGATGAGTCCTGTTTTTGAAAATGGTTTTATGGCGTCTTCCTTTGACGCGAAAATATGTTTTTTAAGGGAGGGGATGACGAGAATCGTTATTCCTATGGGAATGAGGATAAAACGGGACCAGACGAGGGCGCTCAAGAATGATATGGTTTCATAAGCTTCTTTCAGGATGACATATGACGCGGCAAAAAGAAGAGCCGAGGCTATCTCGAGTATCAGTTCTTTTCTCTCTTCCGTTTTTTCTCTTCTTCCCCCATGTCTTATGTCATGGAGGATGAGAATAGTCATACCGAGGGTCGCGATGATAGCTCCCCACGTTTGATTGAGGGAGATTGATGTTTCAAGGAACGAGTAGTAGACGATGAGAAAGATTGGCGTAAGGGTGCCTATAATCGGAGCGACTCGTGACGCAAGACCGGTCTTTAAGGCGGAGAAAAGAAAATACGCTCCCGCAGTCCAGAGAAGCGTTGATATTGAAATGAGTATCATCACCGAAGCGCCTGGGACGGGCGCGAAGGGAAGCGCGAATAATACTACGAGACTTATCGCGCTTATGTAAAAAACATATGAAATCGGATGAGGGATTTTTTTGGTAAGTAAAAACTTGTCGGTTAATACCGCTACGCCATTTAGAACATACGCTAAAAGGGATATAAGGACATAGCTCATGATGTAATGATCCCGTTTTGTTTAATGATTTCTTGGTATAACATTGCCGAAGGACGCGGAACGCGTTTTTGTTTTTTATAATCTATTTCTATAAGCCCAAAACGCGGGAGAAAACCATGAGCCCACTCAAAGTTGTCCATAAGTGACCAGTGGAGGTATCCACGGACATCACTTCCTTCTTGGATCGCTTTGTGGATATAGAATAATGTTTTTTTTATAAACCATGAGCGATGTTTATCGCGCGCGTCAGCAAGGCCGTTTTCGGTTATATAGATAGGCCTCTCATATTTCCCCAGGTCTTTGAGGCAATGATAGATTCCTTCGGGATACAATTCCCATCCAAGATCAGATACGAGCTTGTTCTTGTTTTTATTAAACCCGTTCCGTATGACGCTGTGGAAATAATAATTTAAGCCTATAAAATCCTGATGCTTTTGTATGGCGTTTAAAAACCAGAAATTCCAAAATCTATCGGAGATTTGTTTTACGATTTTGTTTGCCCATCCGTGAGAGGCCTCAAAATATGTGTTATTTTTTGCTATACCAACCGAAGCTTCTTTGGAATACCGTTTTATCACCTCATACGCCTTTTTATGTCCCGCTATGAGATTTTTAATAACCTTCAAAAAAGTCAGGGGGTTTGTTTTCTCGGGGGGCCACTCGCCTTTTAGGTAGGAGAAAGAAGCGTATATTTCAGGTTCGTTTATCGTTATCCAAAACGCCACGTCTTTTCCGAGAGCCGAAACCATTCGCTCCACGAAACGAGTGAAATAGTGAGGCGCGTGTTTTGATTCCCAGCCGCCTTCACGGACAAGCCATAAGGGAAGGGTCCAATGCCAAAGAGTTACGAACGGTTCTATTCCCAAGTCTTTTAATGTTTTTACGACTTGTTTATAATGCTTGATTTCTCTTTCATCAAAGACGCCTTTTTCCGGTTCAACACGCGACCATTCTAAGGAAAACCGATGAGCGTTGTGACCCAGTTTTTTCGCGAGGTTAAAATCTTTTTCAAAGCGATTATAGTGATCGCACGCTTTTCCCGACACGTAGGTTTCAAGACCGTATTGCCGTATGAGTCCTCTACGCTCGAGATCTCTCACGCGGGACTCTGAAAGTTCCCACTCGCTCCATTCGTTACGCGTATTTCCCTCAACCTGATGAGAACTCGTTGAGGCTCCCCATAGAAACCCTTTAGGGAATATCAAATCAGGTTTTTTTCTTCGAGACATAACATGATTATTGTAAAACAAAATAAAAAAATCAGCACATGTAGTATGTGCTGATTTTCTTCGTTATACCTCAATAATCACGGGCAAAATCATGGGTCTCCTCTTGGTTTTGTTATACAAAAACTGTCCGATCTGATCGCGGATAATGGTTTTCACGTAATCCGCGTCAATGGATTGTTTGTAATTACTGGGTATTCTTCCGACAAGGGATCTGATTTTTCTTCGCACATCATCCAAAAGAGGCTGATTTTCCTTAAGATAGATGAATCCGCGAGAGATAATGTCGGGATTCTTGAGAATCTTTCCTCCTTGTTTGGAGACGGTCGTGATGATCACGATCATGCCTTCTTGCGAGAGAGTGATACGATCTCGAAGAACGACTTCTCCCACGTCTCCGACTCCCAACCCGTCAACCATGACGTAGTAAGCGGGGACTTGTTCGTCGGTGAGTTTCGCTGAGTCTTTTCTTAACTCAATCACGAGTCCGTTATCGCCCAAGATCGTGTGTTCGGGTTTAAGTCCCAAGACTTCCTGAGCGAGATGAGCGTTTCTTTGTCTCATGAAGTAATATCCGTGCATGGGAATGAAGAATTTTGGATGAATGAGTTTCATGACCGTTTTTAATTCCTCCTGAGGAGCGTGTCCCGAGGAATGAATGTCAAGCATTTTATAGTGATAGATAGTGGCTCCTTGTCTCGCGAGATTATCTTTCAAGTCTTGAACGCTTTTTTCGTTTCCCGGGACGACCGAGGATGAAAGAATAACCGTATCGGTTGGTTTTAGTCTTATTTGTTTATGTTCCCCGTTCGCGATTCGGGCGAAACTTGCGTTTGCTTCCCCTTGGGCTCCCGTGCAAAGAAGGAGAAGGTTTTCATCATGATATTTGTTAATATCTTCCAAGGGGACAATCGTTCCTTTATCAAACTTCAGATACCCGAGATTCTCGGCTATCTGTATGTTTGTTTTCATGGATCTTCCGCTTATCGCTACCTTCCTTCCCAGTTTTTCCGCTATTTTTATAATCTCCCCCAAACGATCAAGAAGGGAAGCAAAACTTCCCACGAGGATTCTTCCTTTCACCGATTTGAAGAGTTTTTCAAGCTCTGATTCGACCACGCGTTCCGAGAGCGAGTGTCCCGGAGTTTCCGCTCCCGTTGAGTCCAAAAGAAGCGTGTGGATTCCCTGGTCTCCGACTTGTTTCCAAACCTCAAGACCTTTGGGTTTTCCTTCTCGATCATAGTCGAATTTGAATTCTCCCGGATGAACAACGTTACCGATCGGAGTTTTGATGATCATGCCGAATCCGTCGGGGATATTGTGCACGACATCGAAGAATTTTACTTCAAAATATTTTCCGATGGTCGCGTCATCTCCGGCTTTTACCACTTCAAATATGGGTTTCGGAGAGTTGGGGTAGTCTTCTTGGCGTTTCATGATAATTTCTTTCGTGAGACGCGTGGTATAAAAGGTGGGGTTTCCAAGTTTTTCCAAGACGTGGGGAATCGCCCCGATGTGGTCATAGTGGCCATGGGTTATGATGATGCCTTTAATGTTTTCCTTGCGTTCCGCAAGATACGAGACGTTCGGGATGATATAGTCTACTCCGGGAGTTTCTCGTTCGGGGAATTGAAGTCCGGCGTCAATAACAAGGATCTCGTCCTTGTATTCGAAAAGCATCATATTTCTTCCGATTTCTTCAAATCCGCCAAGGGGGATAAAGCGAAGCACGTCTTCTTGAGAGTCGCGCGCGACCTTTGATGTCGTAGGTTTATACGGAGCTCTTCTTCTTTGAGAAGAGGCTCCTCGTGTGGTTTTTGTTGAAACCATACTTGTCATATTTCCAGCGTTTAAAAGCTAATTTCCAGTTACAAACCGTGATTAGCAGTTAAATCGAAAGAAATGTATTTATATTGAAAGCAACGTTTTTTGAGCGTTATTTCAATGGTGCTGAGGGGGAGATTTGAACTCCCAAGGGATCGCTCCCGCCGAGCCCTGAACCCGGTGCGTCTGCCAGTTCCGCCACCTCAGCGACAGATATGAATTATATGGATATCTAAAAACGACTCACATCTGTTTTTGGTAAATGTCTTTTTAGGAGGGACAACTTTAAAACCATTGTAACCTAATTCTTTAAAATGTCAAATCTACGTACAGTTACCCATATGGGGTTACATTCTCGGCGGATTGAGGTGACAAAGGTTGTACGGTTACTCTTCTAAAGTGTCACCTTGTATAGGTAGCTGTAGAATCACACAGGAAGCTGCTTACTATCCCATCCAGAAAACATTTGACTTTTTCAACTTTTCGGTTTATAGTTTACACAGCATTTTTAAATCAATTTTTCTCACAAATTAAGAGGTAAAACATGAAATCGGAAGATTTTTTAAGTAGTGTTAACTTGTTAGTGCTTGAAAAAGCGGCTAATGAAGTTATAGAGAGCGAAAATACAATATCTTCTTTTCGCTCCGAAGTAGAAGATCTTGAGAAGAAAAAAATTAAGACTCAAGAAAAAAAACAAGAAAACTTCTATGGTTTTGAGATGGAAATTTCAACCAAGGAGGTTTTTGTTTCTGATCCGGAAGCGTTGCGGAAAGCGATTCAAAAAAAAGAACAAATCGCCGCAGAGGAAAAGAAAAAAGAAAAGGTAGACGCCTTTCTTTCTCAAAAAGCCAAATTTGAAACTTATCTTTCAAACATGGGACTGAATCCTATAGCAACCCTTCCTAAACATCTTTGGAAGGGGATTTGTAAAAAGGCAGGATTATATCGATTTGAAAACATCGATTGCTACGGAAAAACTGGTACAACCCCGCCTTTGAATTTTCTCTTATATTTTTTTCTCGCGCTTTTTTCTTTTATCTCAACAGGACTCGCTTATTCTTTGTTTAACATGGGAATTTGGGGTTCTGCCGCCGTTGGCATACTCTTTTTCTGCGGTCCATTTTTTTTCCTTTCTCTTTATCTTTTATTTTCAGGTTTAGGAAGAAAGGCAATAAAGGAAGGATTTAAGGAGAAAATTAGTATTTTTTTTACTTCTTCTTTATCTTTATCATGGATTATTCTCACCTCTCTTATTTCTTTAGCCCCAACTATTCTGAAAACTATGGAAAATTACATAATGATCATAATGTTTTCGTTCTTTAGCGTGTTATGTCTTCTTTTGTCCGAAATTAATTTTCCAGTTTTAGTGAAAGTTTTGGTAAGATTTTTACCAAAAAATGCCGTAGTGAAGTTCGCGTTCTCTGAAATGGTTGATAGTCTTTCAGAAAGAGAAGAAGAGAGGGTGAAGATTAGATTCGCGCCAAGACCTACCGAACATTTTATAAACGTTCTTCGTCTTGCAAGGCAAAATAATCTTTCTATAAAAATAGCGGCATGTTTGGGGGCGATTGTTTTAAACAAAGAGGAAATTGTTAACGCAATTTCCGGTGTTATAAAAAACGATCCCATTGTGTATATTGAAAATCAAGATAAAGACATTGTCTTTATCTTATCCTCATATGGGGAATTTCCTAAAGAAGAAAAAGTCATGAAATATTTAGAGAAAAATAAGACTTTTTCATCCTTTTTAGGGACTAATTAATACTGTTACAAGTCGTGAAATTCACGACTTGTTTTTTATTTCAAAACCCTCGCCATGATGACGCTCCAATTCTGAACGTTCAAAAATCTGTCGCTTGGGGCGGTAATCAAGTTCGTGTTCATTCCTTGAAGTTTTTCCGAGCGCAGGTAGAAATAGGGTTCAGTGTAAAGGAATACGGCGGGAACGTCGTTTTCAATGAGAGAAGCGGCTTGGTTTGCGAGATTTTCGCGTTCCGTTTCATCCCGTGTCTCCTGTATTTTTTCTATGAGCTTATCAACATCAATGTTTTGATAGAAGGAGAGGTTGAGTCCGGGAGAAAGCCGCTGAGATGAATGCCAGAAGGGGAAGAAATCAAGGGGATTTTCAAGCGCGTTTCCAAAAAGAATCGCTTCATAGGTTCTTGTTTTGATCGCGTTATCAAAGATGGCGTCGGGGTCAACGGGGGTTATAGTCACACCCGTTATTCCGATTCCCGTCCACGCGTTTTTAATGAATTCTCCTATCGCTTTGAACGTATCCGTGTTGGGAACAATGAGATTGATGGAAAGGTTTGTCACTTTAGCCTTTTCAAGAAGGTTTCTCGCCGTTTCTTGGTTGTATTTGTTTTCAAAGGTGTTTTTTTCTTTTAAGAGAGGAACAAGCGGACTGTTTATGGGAAACGCGTTTCCATCTCCCAGGATTTTTACCAACTCGTTTTTATCAATCGCGAGATCAAGCGCCTTCCGCACGCTTTTGTTCTTGAGAGAAGGGTTGTTTATGGGATTAAAGAATATCGCGTAGTATCGAGACATGGGGATTTTCTCAAGTTTGACGTTCCCGACGTTTTCAAAACGCTTATCCAAAGGAGAGAGACTTCCGAATCCGTTTATTTCTCGGAGTCTTAAGTCTTTGAAAAGATCGTTTTCCGTTTCATAGAATTTGAAATAGAAATTGGTGATAAAGGGAGGATCTCCCGCGTAGTTTGGATTGGGAACCAACTGATATTCGGTTATGAATCCATCTCTTCGCTGATCAATTTTCTTTACCTTATACGGTCCGCTTCCCACGGGTTTCAAGCTGTACAAAGAGAGTCTGTAGTTTTCCACGGGAATAGCCGAGAAGATATGCCTTGGAATAATGGGAGTTTTATAAAGAATCTCGGAGAAAAAAGAATAGGGAACCGGAAGAGTGAAGACCACTTGGAGTTCGCTGGATCGTTCAACCGATATCCCTCTCCAGTTTTTTTCAAAGGGAGAACGCGCGTCGGGATTTTGAATCGTTTTTATGGTAAAGATAACATCGTCGCTCGTGAGGGGCTTTCCGTCATCCCAAAGGAGTCCTTCTTTGAGCTTTACAGTATATACCCTTTGATCGGGATCCGTCTCGGAGCTTGAGACGAGTTTTGAAAGAGGGCTATACACAAGCGAACTGATATCCCTATCAGCCTGATTCTTGGAAAGTATGGGGTTTACCATAACAGGCTGTCCTATTATCCCTTCACTGAAGGATCCTCCCCGAACGGGGACATAGGAGCTGTTTTCTTTTACGGAAAATACTCCCGTCGCGATAGCCGAGACGATAAGGGCGGTAGAGGCGATTCCAAAAGCTACGCGTTCTTTAGACGACATAGCGTTTTTCAAAAGCGAGGCGATAGACATGGAATGGTTAGACGATGAGTTTTAAGATGGCAAGGGCGGCGAAGACAACCGCGAGCGCGATTGTTGACCAGAAGATTATCTTTTCTAAGCCTCTTCGAGTCTGATACGAGGCGTCCGCTCCCCCTCCCCCAAAAAGACCCGACATGCCGGACGATCGTTCCTGAAGAAGAATGAGAATCATAAGAACGATGGCCACGATGATTTCTGTGATAATAAGCATGATTATTCTTTATATACCTTCCTTCCCGCTCCGCTTATAACCATATGCGCTATGCTTACGATAAGCGTCCCCAGAAGAAGCGGAACATATCCTTGGATTGTAAGGTCAGAACTTAATATGTCAAGGATATAGAGCAAGATGGCGTTTACGACGATTGAGAAGAGTCCAAAGGTTAAGACGATTAAGGGTCCCGAGAAAAGTCTCAAAATCGGCTTTATCACCATCTGTATCAGAGCAAATAACGCGCTTACGACCACGAGAGAATAGAAATCTCCCGAAAAAGAAAATCCCGAAACGAAATAATTCGCGGCAAGAAGCGCAATCATGTTCGCGATTACATGGATAATGAATTTTCCGATAAGTTTCATTGATGTTAAGTATATAATGTTACAGGAGAAATAGCACTTGACTTTTTATCTGATATGTTATATCATTATACTAGATTTTTAAACCTGATGTTTCCGATGTTTCCGAAAGGTAGTAGGAAATGATGGAACATCACAACATATGGAGGTGTCAAATGACACAGAAAAAATCATCAATCTTCGCCGCTTTAATGTTTATAGTCGATTTCTTTTCTTCATTACTTAAAGAATTGAAGAAAAGGAACGTTTCTGAAGATCAGATTTTTGACGCATTAAAGGATAAAAAAGATCTGATTCCGCAGATGGCCGAAAAAATAGCGGATCTTATCGTTGGTGCGTCCAAGTTCGCGCTGAAACATCTACAATTAATCACGGACCAGATCCCCATAAGCATCCAGCCCTTTCAAAGGGACTCATTCTTCAAGAATGGTCCCGTGAAGTTATATATTTGGGATAGTTTCAGGGATCGGATCCTAAAAGCAATCCCCAATCTTGTCCCCGCCTTTCAAGGGAATCTCCAATCGACTCAGCTTTCAAAGGACATGCGTGATTCCGAGATCCTCGAGGAACTCGGACATCCCAAGCCTTTCTCCCTCCTAGAATTCTCCTCAATCCTTTCCTATCTGCTCATGAAGCAACCAGAAGGAGAGGAAGGCAAGCTACTCGTCAATGGCTACGCCACCATCTTCTATGTTGAATTGGAAGATGGACGCGTGGTGGCCGTGGACGCGCGCTGGGGTGATGACGATCGCGCGTGGATCTTGGATGCGTATGTTCTTGATGGTGCCTTCTGGCGCGAAGGCTACCGCGTTTTCTCTCGCAGCTGACCTTCCCCTTTTTTCCTTTCTTCTTTTTCCCTCTTCTTCCTTTTCATTCTCCCTCTTTCTCTTTTATGTTTATCCTTTGAGAAAGAGGGATTTTTTTGTATACTAAACTTTGAAATTTTCGTTTTCGCCGCGGCTATGGTTTCGGCGGGAAAGTTTCAAGCGGTTTTCAAGCGGGAACTCCGTCGGATATGTTTTACGGAGGAGCGCGAGAAAACGCTTAAAAAACAAAAGGTCAGCTGGTGCAACGCGCTCTCGAGGTTTTATCCTCGGCATACGATACAGCGTCGAGAATGTTCAAGACGCGGTGGTTTAGATGGCGCGTCGCGCATATATTGAGCGTGGTGGCCGTGCACGCGTACTGGGATGGTGACGATCGCGGGTGGTACTTGGGTGCGTATGGTCTTCGTGACGTCTTCTGGAACGAAGGCGGCCGCGTTTTTTCTCGCAGCTTACCCCCGTTCTCCTTGCTTTCCTGCGGGGAGTTTTGTTTCTATACCGCGTTTCCATCCTCCCAATATTCGTCCAATTTCATCAAGTTTTTCTGATAGAACGATGTATCTTTTCGTATCCATCATCTTTATTTCCCAGCCGATCTGGAGAAAAAATTTGAGTGTTCCGAGTTTTGCGTTCGCGTTAGTTAGTCTTGCGATTTTTTCGGACATTGTGTCGTAGGACGCGGCAAATATCAATTCAATCACGTCCAAAAATAATGAGTCAATCTTCCCTCCCAACGTATATCGCGAGGTCTTCGGAATGTGCGGTACGAATTCATGCCAGAGTTTGTAAACGTCAATCAATTTCCGAATTACCGGCAGGTCATTCCGTCGGGGGGGGGTTAAAGGTTTTATTTGATTCCATAACGTATGTTTGAACAAATTATTTCCGTTGAAAATCTACTTGAAGCGTGGCGGGAGTTTCTGAACGGTAAGAGGGGCAAACCGGACGTGCGGGAATTTTCGCTTCACCTTATGGATCATGTTTTCTCACTCCACCGCGAGCTTGTAAACCGCGCCTACCGCCACGGAGGTTATGTTGCTTTTAATATTTCCGATCCGAAACCGAGAAACATTCATAAAGCGCGCGTTCGAGACCGTCTCCTGCATCACGCAATGTATCGCGTGCTTTATCCTTGTTTCGACAAGAAATTCATTTCCGATTCATTTTCGTGCAGAAACAACAAGGGGATGCGTAAGGCGTTAGATCGTTTCCGCGCCTTCGCGTACAGAGTAAGCAAAAACAACACAAAACAGTGTTGGATACTAAAATGCGACATATAAAAGTTCTTCGCGAGCATTGATCACGAAATCCTTCTTTCAATATTAGAAAAGCGAGTTGATACAAAAACGCTTTGGCTTTGCAGAAGCATTATTGAGAGTTTTCACGCAACTCCGGGGAAGGGGTTGCCGCTTGGAAATCTCACGAGCCAGCTTTTCGCGAATGTGTATATGGATAGATTTGATAGGTTTATAAAACACGCATTGAGAGAACCGTACTATATCTGTTACGCGGATGATTTCGTGATTTTTTCTGGAGACAAAAAACGCGCGTGGTCACGTATTCCCCAAATAGATTTATTCTTAAAAGAAAGTCTCAATCTTCATCTACACAGCCATAAGGTTTTTGTAAAACCCCTCGGCTCCGGCGTTGATTTCCTGGGTTGGGTCCATTTCCCCGATCATCGGGTACTGCGAACCGCGACAAAGCGGAGAATGTTCAATCGTGTTAAAACCCGCGCGACGCAAGAAACACTCAATTCATACAGAGGCCTTTTGTGTCACGGAAACACAAGAAAATTGGAAGACAAGCTATTTCAACTGAGATAACAAACTCTCTCCCGTCATGCTTTTGGGTTTTTTGATTCCCATGAGATCTAAAATAGTCGGAGCTATGTCGGATATGATTCCGAGCGGAGGAAGGTGATAGATGTCGGGGTGGGGGTTTTTTAGGATATATTCATTTCCCACAAGATAGAGGGGAACGGGATTGGGATCGTTAGTCTTTTCCGTCTCTCCCGTTTTGAGATTTAAAACCGCCTCGGCGTTTCCATGGCTTGAGGTTATAATCATAAGGATGCTTTCTTCTAAGACGGTATCCATTAGTCTTTTTAACTCTCCGTCAATCGTTTGAACCGTCTTTATGGTCGCCTCATAGTTTCCCGTAAAGGCGATAACATCGGGATTCGCGTAGGTTATGGCGATAAAATCAAACGCCTTTTCCTTGAGACTTATTATAACCCGATCCGTTACGGCAGAGGCCATCATTTCGGGATGCGTTTCGGGGTGAAGGGTTTTTTCCGACGGGATCCGTACCCGATACTCATTAGGAAAGGGATCGTTTCTTAATCCATTAAAGAAGTACGTAATATGTTCATACCTCGCTTCTTCCGCTATACGCATTTGAACTTTGTTATGTTGAGAAAGAATCTCCCCAAGGGTTTCTGAGATAGGAGAAGTTTTTGAGAAAATTTCTTTCGCGTACGCGTGGAGGGCGCGTCCCGATCCCATCACAAGATGGCCCAACTCGCTTGAACTCGATTCTTCCCATGAAAGACCGATCGCGACTCCCGAGGCTTGGAGCATTCCCGAGGGAAAGGTTTTTTGTATATACCCAAGGGTTTGAGGATTCGCGAAATGGATGGGATTGCTCTCATCATCGTTTCCTATTCCCCAACCGTCTAAAATCACAAGCAGAACCCTTGTTTTTCTTTCATTAGGCATATTTTCTTGTATATTGTATCACAATCGTTGCTTTCTCGTTCCTTCAAGTGGTATACTAAAACCATATACATGTCGATATATAAATCAATAGCATATAATCATGATTACAAACCCGTTGTTTTGGGGGTTGGCTGTTCTTGCTCTAGCCATAGGGTATGGAGCAAGACTTCTCATCGCCCAACGTTCCCGAAAATCGTCCGAACAAACAATCAAAGAGGAACTCGAAAAGGCCAGAGCCGAGGCTAAAGAGATCGTCGTAAGCGCCAAAGACAAGGCGGCGTCCATCCTTGTCGATCTTCAGAAAGAAGAGAGGGAACGAAAACGGGAACTCCGTTTTCTTGAAGAGCGTCTTCTTAAAAAGGAAGACGCGCTGGATGTTGAAAAATCCAAGCTTTCCGAGGAATCGACAAAACTGAAAAGCGAGGCCGAGCGGATTAAGGAGTCCGAGAAAGAAATTCAAAATCTCAAAGAAAAAGCCCTATCCGAACTTGAAAAAATCTCCGGCGTTACGGAAGAGGAGGCTCGTAAAAAAATATTCAAACAATTTGAGGACGCCAACCGCGAAGAACTCGCGAAACTTCTCGCTCGTCTTGAGCGCGAAAAGGAAGGTGAAATTGAACGGAAAGCCTCTGAAATTATTACAACCGCCATTCAACGGTACGCACGGGAGAAGATCGCGGACGTGACGACAAGCGTCGTTCAGCTTTCGAACGAGGACATCAAAGGCAAGATTATCGGAAGAGAAGGAAGAAACGTGAGGGCGTTTGAACGCGCGACGGGCGTTGAAGTCATCGTTGACGAAACCCCCGAAAGCATCCTTATTTCCTCCTTTGATCCGCTTCGAAGAGAACTCGCGAAACTTTCTTTAGAAAAACTCATCAAGGACGGAAGAATTCAACCGGCAAAGATTGAAGAGATTGTCGAGCAAACCCGCAACGAGCTTGAAGCTCATATGAGGAAAGTCGGAGAAGACGCGGCCTATGAAGTCGGTATCCTGGATCTTCCTAAAGAAATCACCCAGATTTTAGGGCGTCTCAACTATCGCACAAGCTATGGCCAAAACGTGCTCCAGCACTCCATCGAAATGACGCACATCGCCGGCATGATCGCTTCCGAACTCCATTTAAATGTTTTAGTCACGAAAAAAGGAGCGCTTCTCCATGATATTGGGAAAGCTATTGACCATGAAGTCGAAGGAACCCATGTTGAATTAGGGAGAAAGCTTCTTAAAAAATACGGCATTGATGATCAGGTTATCAAAGCCATGGAATCTCACCATGACGAATATCCGTATTCCATTCCCGAAGCGTATGTTGTCGCGGCGGCCGATGCTATTTCCGCGGCTCGTCCTGGAGCCCGAAGAGACACGCTTGAAAAATATATCAAACGCTTGGAAGACATTGAAAACGTTACTAAGAGTTTTGAAGGGGTAAAGCAAGCGTACGCCGTTTCCGCGGGAAGGGAAGTTAGGGTTTTTGTCGTTCCCGAGAAGATTGACGACTTTGGAGCTTTTGAAATCGCGAAACAGATAGCGGGAAAGATTCAATCCGACGTCCAATATCCCGGAGAAATCAAGGTAGTCGTGATACGAGAGGTAAAAGCGGTGGAATACGCGAAATAGTGGCATTTCCCCTTGCTATTTGCTATACTACCCTAGTCCAAGAGTAAAGGTCGATCTTTTTAAAACCCATTATATATATTTATGAAAAAAGACGGATTAGTTGACGCGGTTATGAATGCCGCGGGTATCGAGACTAAAAAGCAGGCTCAGCAGGTCGTTGAAACTGTCTTTGACACCATCGTGAAAGCCATGAGCCACGGAGAAGAGGTCGCGATCAGCGGTTTTGGAACCTTCAAGGTTGCGAAGCGCGCGGCTCGCATGGGGATAAACCCAAAGACGGGAGAGAAGATTCAAATCAAGGCTTCTATCAAACCAAAATTCAGAGCGGGAAAACTTTTGAAGGAAGCTGTAAATTAGCTTGTCGAGTAAAGTAAAAACCCCCATTTCGGGGGTTTTTACTTTAGAGTCCTTTCCTCACCAAAGAACTCATTTCAATAAAGGTTTGATAGGCGTTCTTTATGTTTAATAAAGAACTTTTTACCAAATCTTTTATTGACGATTGTTTAGGCTCTTCCGAGCCGGTTCCCTTGTCGGCCGCTTGATTGGTGCTCGTTGCCGTGCTGGTTGATATCGTCGGGTTTTCTAGAACTACTTTTTTAGGATTTATGTATGTATTCCAGAAAAGATCGTACGCCTTGCCATTTAGAGTCTCGGCATCATTTACGAATATCTCCGCTTTCTGAAGCAAGGCGTTTAATTTGCTTGAATTTAGCGTTCGCACGTCGTCCGCGATTTTCCCAAACCTTGTTTTCGCGATATCGACAGAGGATCGTTCTTGGTTTACGAGGAGAAATTCTTTCGCTTCTTCCGTGGGTTGCGCGTAGACGAGGTCTCGTTCTTCCTTAAAATCTTTCGCGAATGATTTTATGTCCTTAATAGTCATGGACTTTTCCTTCGTTTCAAGGAGTTTTTGTTCTGATTCATAGTATTTGATGGCGTTAGCAAGTACGCTTACTTTCTCATTCCTCCAGTTAATAAGATCTTTGTTAGAAAAATCTTCCACCAAGAAAAGCTTTACTCGCGTGTCGCGCGCTTCCGTCATAACGTAATCAAGAACTTTTTTGAAGGTTTGCACGCGAAAGCTTAGTTCTTGAGCGCTATTCTCGTCTTTCGCGGTTACGAGATTGTCTACCGTATCTTTTACGTTTTCTAGGACTTTTTGGATAGGGGAGGGGCCGCTTTCCGCAAACGCGTATGTCGCGGGGAACGCGAGCACGCTCGCGCAAAGTCCTATTGTGATTACGACACGTTTCATATGATTAATTAATTACTTTATTAAGCATCGCGTCCACGTCCATTTCGGTACTCGTTGAATTTTGGACATCGGCGCTTTCCGACTTCAACACGTTGGTATTGAGATGTTTTCCTTTGGACGTTGCCACCTCGTTAATAGCCGAGTTTATGGTTTGTTCGGCCGATTGATCGTAGGTAAGGTTTTTAAGCTGTATGTTGATGCTAAGATTGTCATATTCTTTATTGATAGCGTCGGCTGAAAGCGCCGCGGGAACCCTGGGGCCCGGAATGATCGCGGGGACAATAAGAGCAAGAAAAAGAAGCGCGAAACTTAATGATCCGGCGATAATAACGCGGGGAAAAGGCATCGAGAACACGCCTCCTTTTTGAGCAAGGATCTTTTTTCTTGTACGACGCGCGAACCCTTTGTCGGGTTCCACGGTCTTTAACATGTTAAGTTGTGTTAGTAATGTTTTATCCATTGAGAAGGTTTTTTAGTTGTTTTAAGGCTCTGTGTTGTATTACGCGTATCGCTCCCTCGGTTTTTTCAAGCGCTTTCGCGATTTCTTTGTTAGAAAGCTGATCGACGAATTTCATAATGATGACGTTTTGCTGATCACTCTCCAGGGTTTTAAGAGCCTTTCGTATCCGTTCAATGCTCAATCTGTCGTCAAAATCTTTTTCAAATGATGGATCATGCGCGAAGGTTTCTTCAGGAATATTTTCTATCTGTAGATTGTTTTTGAATGTTCGATAATAGTCAATAACGGTATTGGACGCTATTCGATATAGCCAGCTTGAAAGGGGAAATCCCCGAGGCTCGTATCGTTCCATGTTTTCCCACGCTTGGGAAAATACCTGGTGAGTGAGGTCTTCGGCTTCATGCTTGGTTCCTATCTTGAAAAAGATGAATCGGTATATATTGGGCATATAGTGGTCGTATAGCGTACCAAAAGCCTCTCGTTCTCCTTTTTTCGCCTTTTGAATGAGCAGTTCTTCGTCTTTCATAATATAAAACGATATAGAAGGGTTTTTGTTTCGTAACGCTCTGTAACGATAAGTTATGAGCGAACGTGGACTTACTGTATCAAAAATTTCTAAAGAGGAATAGGGGGATACACGTATTAGATTTAGGGAGTTATACTATATAGTATGAAAAAAACCTCATCTTACGTTTTAAGGATCGGGCTTGCCGTAACGTTTATTTGGATTGGCGTGTTGATTTTGAAGCAACCTGAAGCTTGGGGAGGATATCTTGAACCCTGGGTTCTTCGTATTTTGCCTATACCCTTAGGCCAGATTATGTTTGGGACGGCTCTTTTGGATATCGCTATTGGCGTCTCATTTTTCATTAATCCTCTTGTATGGCTCGCGGCTTTGATAGGGGGGGTTCATCTTATAGGCATTTTAATTGTAAGCGGTATTACGGATATAACCGTAAGAGATATCGCTATTTTGGCGGCTACCATAGCTCTCTTTATTGATATTAATCCCTTTAGAAAACCGGGGGATCAGAATGATCAAGGTCGATCTTCGGAAACACCTTAAATATAATTATTAAAGCATTATGAACAAAACTGTCATTTTCATTATTGTTATCGCTATCATTGTATTGGCCGGGTATCTTCTTTTCGGAGAATCCTCTCAGCCATCATCCACTCCTTTGACGCCTAGCAAGCAACAAGTTACCGAATCTCCCGCTACTCAAACACCCATTACTCAAGTAACCCCTCAAACACAACAATATATCGTTACATACACGGATTCTGGATATTCTCCAAGCGTGTTGAGGATAAAAGTTGGAACGACGGTCAGCTTCAAAAACATGAGTTCGCAGGGCATGTGGACCGCTTCAGCCGTTCATCCGAGTCATATTGTTTACAGTGGGACCTCTATTGATAGCCATTGTCCCGATACCAAAGGAATCGCGTTTGACGCTTGCGTCGGCATTCAGCCTGGCAATTCATGGAGTTTTACATTTACTAAAGTCGGAACGTGGAAATATCATAATCACCTTACTCCAGGAGATATTGGCACTATTGTAGTGGAGCGGTAGGTTAGATTGTGAAAGAATCCACTACCTTATATAACTTGGGACTACAGCAACTGAATTATGAGCTACCAGTAAGAGAGAATTCGGCAACTTTTTTATGAAAAACAATGAGGCATTGACCCTCGCCCGGTTGTGATATAATGGGTAATGTTATGAACGATGATAAGATGACAATCAGCGATCTAGCTCGATTAATGCAAGGTGAATTTCTTGGATTGAATAAACGGCTGGATGGGTTAGAAACCGACGTCAAGGAAATGAAAACAAACTCCAATGAATTATTCTCGAAATTGGATAAGTTCATTTCTTTGTATGAAGATTCTAAGCAAGAAATGGAGGTCCTCGCCGGTCAAGTGAGGAGACTTGAGGTACGGGTGGCAAAACTCGAAGGCGGACACTAAAGCCGATTCACAAAAAATATTCCTTGGAGACCGAACTTAAAGATGTGTTTTTCTCATTTCGTGCGGGAGGTAATAAGCATTACTCACCAAATGCTCGGTGAAAAATCCGAAAGTGAAATCTTGGAGCGGGTAACGGGAGTCGGACCCGTGTCTTCACCTTGGAAGGGTGACATAATACCGTTATACCATACCCGCGTTCTCTTCAGATTATATAGAACTATAGCTAAATGCAATCCTATTGAAAATACTCATGGTTTATAGTACCGTTTACGTACATAAACTATGAGTATACTAAAGGCTCTTCATCATAAAAGAGCTCTTGTTATCGTAGGAATAGTCTTTTTTATCACCGGATCCGTCATGGGGGTTCTCGCTTTTTCAACAAAAAGTCTCCCCGAGACGTTTATTTCAAGTCGCGATAACGCGGCGGCCATCAGTCAGGAAATTGTTACCTTAACCAATCAAACCGAGAAGGCTCTTGAGGACGCTAATAAACTTGATATTCAAGGGAAAGGAAAGGATGCCTTAGGTCTTATCAATCAAGCCCGTAAAAAGAATAATACGGCATATGAAAAAGCGTTTGAACTTTCCGGTCAGCTTAAAAACCTTGCAGAGTCTTTGCAAAATATCTCGGGAGAAAGCCAGAGAATAGCCTATGAAGCCGTCGCTACCGAACTCGCGCTCGTAAGCGAGTTTATCGTCTACACGAAAAACGTAAACACGTTTTTAGACGAACTTTCTTCCACTATATCCCAAAACACGCAAGCAAACAGACAAGCGGTCCAGTCGGCGCTTCAAGAAGCTAATGGGGGGGTAAAAAAGATTAACGCTTTAAATAACCAGTTCCTTCAAAAGATGGGGGAGTTTGACGCTTTGGTTCGATAGCAAAAATATACCCCGCTCTATGCATCTAAGCGGGGTCTTTAAAAAATTCTACCTCATCATCGTATCATCCAGTACTGCAAAGCCATATACCATCCTCATTTTTTAGTATCTTTCCCCTTGATAGGGCATAGATTGCCGTCCCTACGTTGGACGTTCCCTTGTTTTTACAACTTATACATGTTCGCGCCCAAGGGATCGCGGACAATCTTTCTTTGGGAATCAGGTGTTTCATTTTTGGATCCGAAGATCCATACTCGCATACTCCAAATCTTCCCGTTTCTATTTTAAGAATCGCTAGGTGAAGATAGGGCAGTAAACTGCCACATCTGTTTATTTCGCTCACGCGGTTTGCGATCACCTGTTCGTTGCTCCCGAATTGGGAGCCTTGGGAAAACGGTGAATCACCCGATGACCGCATGGCTATTGATTCTTTCGCGGCCTCCTGATCTCCTAGAACTTCTAGGATTTTTTCATGGATTTTTTCCATAATCTCCATGTTTTTTATTTCCCCCTTTGAGTATTGTTGTGCTCGTTTTTTCATCTTTTCCTCATCTTTTTTATGAATAAATATTTGAATATAAAAAGATTTTTGGAAAAGTTATCTGAAGCCGGAATGATATCGGCTCATATTACCTCCTTATGTTGTTTTAAAAGTTTTAGAAAAAATTGAAAACTGATGACTATCATACCCTTTTGAATATGAGTGTCAAGCGAATGTGAGGGGCGTGCCAAAAGGTAGCAGTCAGAACGTCAGGGGTTATAGTGTTGTTCAATAAAGTCTAATTTAAAAGTTGCTTTATCTGTTAAAACGAAATATTCTATAATATAAGGAGGAAATTTTCGTGCCTTTACAATAAATTAAGAGCCCGCGTTTACTTTATTGACCCTTGGCCTTTGGAAAAGGTGTGATCTCATAAGCGAATCACGGTATGTAAAAGTCGGGTATTTCTTTTTGGAAAGAAAGCTTGAACTGGCTAGTAGCCCAGCCTGCTCTCTTAATAACATTGGTGCCGGAGTATTTTACTCCGGTATTTTTATATAGGTTTGATTAAGAAAAATTTGTCGGAGAGCCGGGAATCGAACCCGGACTACGTGCTCCCAAAGCACGCGTACTACCACTATACTACTCTCCGTTTTTTGCTTCGGACTTTAATCTATCCTAATTTTATTCTAGAATCAATTTGTCTTTAATAACATGCCCCTGTAGCTCAACTGGATAGAGCGGCTCCGTTCTAAGGAGAAGGTTCCGGGTTCGAGTCCTGGCGGGGGCACCAATTTTCCTTTACAGTATCGTCTTTCTTATTTATCCTAGAATGCGTGGTTTGATAACGCCGCGGTAGCTCAGTGGTAGAGCGCAGCCCTGAAGAGGCTGGCGTCGGGGGTTCAATTCCCTCCCGCGGCACCAGAATTTTATAGATTAGCCATTTCAGTGTGGATATAAATTATTTTTTGAAAACCATAACTATTCTCGGTTCTCCGTCACCAAAATAATTTTCAACTTGTTTTTCAATTTTAAAACCAAGCGACTCATAAAGCCGTATTGCTCGTTTGTTTTTTGGATGCGTGACCAAATCAATTCTTTTATATATTTTTAGTTCTTCCATTATTTTTTCCATAGCTTTTCTCGCGAAGCCTTTTCCCTGAAACTCTGGTTTGATAACAAGACCATCTATATATGAATGTTCCGAGTCTTTTATTTCATAAGAAACCTCACCCACAAGATCATTTTTATTTTTGATTAAAAAAGTTTTAACTTTCTTAAATGCTTCTTGCCATTCCTCCTCGGTTAATATTGGTGAATATGTCTTATCACCCGAAACACTCTTTTCAATTTCAATTATCTTTGGAATGTCCAAGGGAGACGCAACTTGTAGGTCGATATCTAAATTTTCATTTTGGTCAAGGTATTTTTCTCGATTCATAAAATTAAAGTTTTTCTCTCAACCATAAATCTAAACCGTCATTTTCGTATCGGGGAACAATGTGCAAGTGGAAATGAAAAACTGATTGCTGGGCGTCTTTTCCCGAAGCGTGGAGAAGGTTAATACCCGTAGCATTATTTTCTTTCACTAACTGTTCACTCAAGTCTTTTGACACGGCGATCAGTTTTTCAAGGGTGTTTTTATCAATATCAAAAATGCTTTCGAAATGATTCTTTGGAACGACAAGCGTATATCCTTTTGAGACTTGTTTAATAGGCGCAAACGCCGAAACATCATCGTTTTCGAAGACAATTTTCGCGGAAACTTCTTTGTTATTTGTCTTGCAAAAAATACAGTCGTTCATTAAATAATTTTATCATTTTACGAGGTTTTTTAGTTTTGTACGCATCCTTGACTTGTATGTGTAAATATATTATCTTTATCCCAGTAATTTTTCTAAAAAATCCACCGATTTTGGTGATAAAATATCATTTAAAATAACATTTTAAAGGAGGTTCATATGGAACTCAAACTGAATCGAGATCTTTGGCATGTCCGATGGTTCTTTTGGTCTCTTAGTATCGTAGATGAATTCTTCGAGACTAGCAGATCATACTACGCGGAGGATGGCACAAACTTATGCTACTTCATGCGGGTAACGTTGATCTACGCTCCAATTATTCTTCTACTCCACGTCATTCTTGTCGGGATATTTTTCTTCTCTATCATTACACTGCCGATATATCTCTTTGGTGGCGTCGGATATGGCTTAACAGTTGGAACTATAGCAATAATCATTGTTGGAGTCATTCTTTTGAATAAATTCACGGAGTCTTTGGCGGAATATTTAAAAGAAAGAGAAAGAAGAAAACGTGAAAACTCCTCTTTGAAGAAAAAAGATACCGTAAAGAAGGATAAAGGACCCTCTTTTTTGAAAATAGTAGGAATATATATTGTTGAGAAAAAGAGAAAATATCTTTGCCCCTCCATTACATTTATTAAAGGAGGTGTGGAATGAAAAAGCTCATTCTTCCTAAAGGCGTATTTTTTGTGGCGCTCCTTGTAATTTGCTTGGTTATGGCGTTACAACTCGTAGCTTACAAAGTGAAGAAAGGATTTACTGAAGTCGGCGAAAAAATCCTTTACTTCGATTCGTGGTCGGAGGCTGATTCAAAGTTTGCTATGGTCGCGACATACGAGGGGAAAAAAGTGTATATTACGGATCCAGAAGTGATAAGATCCTACTTAAAAAATCCAAGGCCGCTTCAGGGGATTCTTTATGGAGACGGATCCTTTAAACCATTGAAGTAAAACAAAGAAGCTCTCAAAATTTTGGGAGCTTTATTATTTCACTAAAAACTAGACTATCTCATTTGCCTTTCCTCCTCCTTTTTCTTAATCTGATTTCAGCGTCATTTAATTAACTGGAGGCCATTATGCGCTTGCTAAACATTTCGTTTTTTCTTTTCTTTCTCCTTCTTTTTTTCATTCTTCCGGTTACCATAGGGGGAGATATTCTTAAGATGGGGAAGACAGAGATAAAAAGAGCTGTTCCCGTTCCATATATCCATCCTCCCGAACCTAGAGGGAGACACGGGTTTCATAACGAGCTCAAAATAACCCTTGAAAGAGGGTTTGACGATCCCGCCCTTATCGATTCCCTGTTTAACGATCCGAGATTCGGAATCGATTCGCTTATCCTTTTTCCTCCAAAAGTCATTCCAAAATGGAAAGGATATTCTTTTCTCTTTACGGATCAATCCATTAAGAGAGGAAGGGGGTTTTTGAATAAAAACCTCGCGGAACTCAAAAAGATTAGTTCAGTTTTTTCCGTTCCGCCCCCCGTTATCGTTTCCATATTAAAAGTTGAAACTGACCTCGGGAGACTTCTCGGAAGATATTACGTTCCCAACGTTTTCTATACCAGATATTATATAAATAGAAAACGAGGGAGACCCGTTTCTCATCTTCTTAAACAGTTCAGGTCGTTTCTTGAAGTTTCAAGAGAGATGAAATGGGATCCGCTTCAAATTCGGGGATCGTGGGCGGGAGCGTTTGGCCTGCCTCAGTTCATGCCGTACTCATATCAACACTATGCCGTTGATTGGGATGGAGATCACAGGGCGGATCTTTTCGAGAAAGACGACGCGATGGCAAGCGTCGGAAATTATCTCTTCCAAAACGGGTGGAAGGGTAAAAATAGATCAAAGCAAGATAAAGCGCTTTGGAGATATAACAATTCCAGGGCGTACGTGAGAGCGGTGTATCAATACGCCCTCATGATTTCAGGTAATAATAAATCCCATGTATTTTAACGTTACATGGGATTTTCTTTTTCTTCCAATTCATTGTCTTCCTTAGCTTCAAAACCGAAGGTTTGTTTGTTGAAATATTTTCTCAAGAATCGTTCAACGATGATGATAACGATAATGAGTATCACGATTCCTATTTCCGCTTGTTTGAATATTTTCGTCGTTCTAAGGTAGGTGATACCGCTCATGGCCGAATAGGCGATAGCGGTCATGGCTGAAAACCACACGATAACGCTTGCGAGGTAGGCTTTCATAAATTTCTTGAAGGGTATTTTTGACCAGCCGCTTAAAACAAAGATAGCAAGATTGGTTCCGGGAATGAACTTCGCGACAACAAAAAGCTTGATCATGTTCTTTTTCAGATAGTAGGTATACAACTGAAGCTTTCTACTCGCTTTCTTTTTGTAGTATAGTTTCCATCCGAAGCGGGTATTCCGCATGATTCTTCCGAAAAGATATACGAAGGTTTCGCCGATAATAAGACCGGAAAGCGTTGATCCTAAAAATCCAGGCCAGGTTATAACCTTATTAATAAGAAGATAGGTCGCGAATAAAATAGCCGCTTCACCTTGAAGAAGCGTGCCGATTCCCAATATGGTATACGTCCAGGAAGGATATTGAGCAACCAATCCTGTGAAAATATCAACTAAATTGCTCATTCAACCATTATATACTATGATTCCTTGCAAAAGACAATCATGGTTTATGTTACCAAAGAAAACACGCGTTTTAAGGCGGCCCGTTCAAGAGGTCCGGGAGGGCAGAACGTGAACAAACGCTCAACGAAAGTTCAAATTTGGGCGAAGATTTTTGACCTTCCCCTAAGAGATGAAGAACGGAGTCTCTTGCGAGAAAAGCTTACCTCTCATATTACTAAAAATGACGAACTTGAAGTTTCATGCGAAGAAGAACGTTCCCAGGAGCAAAACCACGATCGAGCTCTCGAAATCATGAATATTCTTATTGAAAAAGCCTTGGAAATTCCCAAAGTCCGTATTCCCACGGAACCTCCTTTAGGAATTGAAGAAAAATTTAGGGAAGAGAGAAACACGCATAGTTTAAAGAAAAAACATCGATATCAGAGCAAACGTCCTTATCTTGAAGACCTAAACGAATAATAGTATTCTTTTTCTTGTATGGTGCCTGTAGCTCAGTTGGTAGAGCGCTTGCCTGTGGAGCAAGTCGTCGTGGGTTCGATTCCCATCAGGCACCCCAGACGGTATTTGATATAACCAAGTCCGGTTGATTGGACGCCATCTCGAGAATCTCGCCAATCTGTCGGGATTTTCGCGTTTTAAGGTCAATCATCTTGGGTTTTGATTTGTCGGTTACGACGGGCGTAAATTCGACCGTCATGTCGATTATGATTTTTGGTTCTCTAATTCACTAATTTTTGGTTTAAACCTTATCTCTTGTATTTCCTTCTTTTGTCCATTATACTATATGTATTGGACAAAATAAAAATATCCTGTCCAATGAAAGTAAAATAATATGCTTAAAGATATAGTTTTAGCTCAAAAAAGGCAGAAAGAACAGCTTTTAACGGTGCAATATGTACCGAGAACCCAAGACCAATTCGGAAAGAATTAAAGACACCAAATTCTTTAATTGCTTGGTCGGTTATTTTTATGCCAGTGGTTTTCACGCTATTTATAAATCTCTTGAGAAAACAAAGAAAGTTCGGATTTTGATCGGTATTAACACCAATCCTCAAACTTATGACTTAATGCAGAAAGCAAATCCAGCCGAACAATCTGCCCCACAATTTTCAAGTGCGGAAACTAAAGAAAAACTGGGTGAGATCGTGGAGAAAGGAATGGAAGACGCCGAGGATAGCGAAAAAACAGAGAGCGGTATTTACACCTTTATTATCCGCGATTTCTACCGCTCCTTGGAAGCGGAATTACATCGTCAGATTATTTAAAATTCTTGATTTTGTAGTCCGTAAAAATGAAAGTCTGGAATAAATCATGAATACTATCAAAGAATGTTTTAACGCCATTTTAAATGGCGATAAAGAGAAAAGCCGCCAAGCCGCGCGCGAGGTAAGAAAACTTTTATATAGTTCATCAGCGAATAATAGGGATATATACAAAGAAATTTCCATTCTCATTGATACAGCGCCGGAAAATTATATCCGCGTTTTCGAAGATTGGCGGCAGGAAAATTTCGTGATGGCAATTTCAGTTATATATTTTCTGCGTAACAGAGAAAACGATCCTGATTTTCTTTTTCCTTGGCTTTTTCATCTACTTCAACACCAAAACGGCTATATTCGCCATGCCGCGGTGAAAATGATTTGCCATGAAATTGGACCATTAACTTATCATATTCGTTTTCCAAACGATAAATCCGATTTGAATAAATTTTCTCCAGAACAAGGCGATAATATTCTTTATTCCCTCTTTGTTAATTTGAACGAATTATCGCGTGTTTTATGGCAACCTAAATATAGGCGATATAAGTATATTGATTCGTTGCCAGCAAGTCCCTATAAATCCGTACAGATGATTTTATTTGAGCTGGAAAATTCTTGCGGAAAAAAATATATGGACCGTATTGCTTATTTTTAAAACAATACATAAAATTGCTTTATCAAACCCCATGATTTACATAGAAGATAATGATATAAGAAGGGGAGGAGAAAAGATCGGTTGGTATGATGAAAACCGCATCTATAACCGCGACGGGAAAAAGCTCGGCTACTTTATAGACCAAAGAATCTATAACGAAGAGGGGGATAAGATAGGATATCTTCAAGACAACTATCTTTTTGCGGATGAGGGCGGAAGGCGGGCGCGTATTGACGACGTTTGCGAAGAAGTGAAAGGGGGAGTTCTCTCCGACGTGGGAAGAGCCGCGATCTATTTGTTTTTAGGTAACTAACCCTTATACTTATATCAGATTCTTAACTGGAGGGTAATATGAAAAAAGATGTAGCGGTTCTTCTTGATATTCATGACGCCAAAGGCGTCAGGGAGTTTATGGAAAATGGAAAGAGATATTACTGTCAGCGATTTGAATTCTCTTTCTCGGACGGCTTCACGTTTCTTGGAACAAGAAACGAGTTGGATGAATTTTTAAATCCGCCGTTCGCAAAAACTCTCTCGCGTTTCTCTCCTTCTAGAAAATCGAAAGTTTGATCTATGCCCCTTAGCCATCCTAAGGGGCTATTTCTTATTTTCCCTCCCGCGGGTACTATATATATCTATGGAATATCTCCAAAATAGCATTATCACCTTCGGGTATATAGGAATCTTTTTTACGTTTTTCGCGGAATCGGGATTCCTCTTCGGATTTTTTCTTCCGGGAGATTCCCTTCTTTTCACGCTCGGACTTTTAGCTTCTCAGGGGTATTTTCATGTAGGGATTCTTCTCGTTCTCTGCGTTTTGGGAGCGATCTTGGGAGACACCTTCGGATATTTTTTTGGAAAAAAGTTCGGTCCCAGGGTTTTTAAACGAGAAGATTCCTTCTTTTTTCATAAACGGCACATTGAACGCGCTCGGATATTTTACGAGGAACACGGGAAGAAGGCCGTTATTCTGGCTCGTTTCATTCCTATCGTGAGAACCTTTGTTCCCATATTTGCCGGCGTGGGAGAAATGGAGTACAAAACCTTTTTTTCATACAACGTATGGGGAGGAATTCTGTGGGCCGCCGGCCTGCTTCTTTTAGGATATCTCTTGGGAGGCGTGGTTCCTGAAATAGAGCGCTACCTTACCTATATCATCGCGACTGTTATTGTTATCTCGTTTTTGCCGGTAATAAAAATGTTCAGAAAATAAAAGGGAGGGAAAGTATGATATACTATGGTATATGCTTACCTTATCCGACATGCTTTTCCGTCTCGGTGTCGCCCTTTTCTTGGGAGTCATTATCGGCATTGAACGGGAGCTGGCTCACAAAGAAGCGGGCGTGAGAACCGATTTGATGGTCTCGGCGGGCGCTTCTATTTTTGCCATGATTGGCGTCATGCTCCCGTATGTCGTTGAGGTCGGGAATCTTTCCGATGTTATCGCCCGCAATAGCGGATTTTTCGCCGTTATCGCGAATGTCGTCGTAGGCATCGGATTTTTGGGAGCGGGGATTATCGTAAAGCAGGGAACGCACGTGCGAAGCCTTACAACCGCCGCGACGATTTGGTTCGTGGCTTCCATCGGAGTTTTGTGCGGTATCGGACTCATTTCTTTCGCCGTTATCGCGACGATTGGAGTCACCCTTCTCCTCTTTATCTTAAGAAGTTTTAACATTCTCGGTCCTTTTGAAGGAAAGGGCGGGAAATAAAAAGCCCCGAAGGGGGCTTTATCTAATTTTTTTTGATAACAATCCGATCATATATTTTCGGATTGTCTCAACGTGATCGGCGTAGACGGGCTCCTCCGAGCCTTTGAGGCAGAGTCCGTTGAAACCAATCTTGAAGTCGGTTTCCGGATTGAACCATTGCCGGTTCACGATATCGCCGTCCGGATCGGGCTTGAAATTTTTAAGTTCAGCCGAAAGTTCAAGCGATGCGCTAAAGATGAGGACGTAAAACCATCGACTGGTGTCAAAGAGACCTATCTTTTTGTATCCAAAAACTTTTTTTGAAAGGTGATAATCACCTTTCTCAAATCCGGCTTCTTCCCAAAGTTCCCGCATGGCCGCGGCATAGGGAGTTTCTCCTTTGTCCACCCCTCCTCCGGGAAGACCCCATCCCCCTCTTTTTCCCATTCTCTTATCTTCCCTGTTTCGCACGAAGAGAAATTGATTGTGATTTGAGTGATGGGGGACGATGATTCGCACGCCGATATCTTCTTTAGAAATCTTAAGAGCCATCTCCCTCGCTTCTTTCAGAGAGAGACCTATTTTTGTCTTTTCCATTGTAAACTCCTTATATACTGTTTTTATACTACAATCATTTTTATATCCTGTCAAATATGGAAAAAAACGGTAAGGGTGGTTACTATATCACCATGAAACCTATATACCTTGATTATTCCGCTTCGACTCCTTTAGATAAGGACGTGTCGCGCGTTATGAACGCGGTTTCAGAAGAGGTTTTTGGAAATCCGGGTTCTCTTCATTCTTTCGGGCAAAAGGCTCTTAGTGTTTTGGATTCGTCGCGAGAACGCGTAGCGCGCGTTCTTGATGTCGATTTTCGCGAGGTTGTTTTTACCTCTTCCGCGACGGAAGCCAACAATCTCGCGATACGGGGAGTTTTGAAAGCGTTTCCCAAGAAACATCCCAAGGTTATTATCTCTTCAATTGAGCATGAGTCGGTTATGGAGACGGCGCTTGATTTGGAACGGGAGGGTATAGCCCGCGTTTCCATGATCCCTCCCAACACGCGGGGACTCGTTTCTTTTCGAGACATAGAAAAAGAAATTGACGAAAATACCGCTCTTGTCTCGCTTATGTACGCGAACAACATAGTCGGGTCCATAGAACCCATACGGGAAGTCTCTTCCGCTATTCAATCATGGAGGGCGAAAAAAAACAGTTTGTATCCGATCTTTCATACCGATGCCGCCCAGGCTTTTTCATATCTTGACTGCGGTATGAAAACATTAGGCGTGGATCTTTTGACGCTTTCATCGCACAAGATACACGGTCCGAAGGGCGTTGGGGCGTTGGTTCTAAAAACCAAGACTCTTCTTCCCGTTATTACCGGAGGGGAACAGGAATTTGGGCTTCGTTCGGGAACGGAGGCCGTTCCTCTCGTCGCGGGATTCGCGCTCGCGGTAGAAAAGGCGTCAAAAAAAAGAGAACAGGAACTTCAAAGAAGCAGAGCGCTGAATCATCACCTTCTGTCTCTCCTTTCGAAGCGCGCGCCTGGGGTAAGGATAAACGGGGGGACGGGGGATCGATTTCTCCCGAATATCGTGAATCTTTTTATCCCCGGAAAACGAACCTCCAAAGATCTTCTCATTGCTCTTGATATGAACGGAATAGCGGTTTCTTCGGGAGCCGCTTGTTCCTCGCGCTCCGAGAAATCTTCCCATGTTCTTCGGGCCATGGGATTAAAAGAAAATGAAGCGAAGCGTAGTATTAGAGTTAGTATGGGAACATTCACCACAAAACGCGAGTTGTCTCGTTTTGTATCGGTTTTGGCGTCACTGATTAAAACGAGTTGAATATTTCGTATAACCATCGTACTATATACCTATGACAAACGAAAAAATGAAAAACTATCTATGGATCTCTCTCGCTCTTTCCTCTCTCATTGCCGCCGTTTCATTATGGAGCTACGCGCAAAGCTATGGGGATTCCATACAGCCTTCCTCGTTTAGAAGTTTTTCCGTTTCGGCGGAAGGGAAAAGCGTCGCTATTCCCGATATCGCTAAATTTTCTTTCAGCGTCGTGACGCAAGGGGGAGAAAATATTTCCGATCTCCAGAAACAGAACACGGAGAAGATGAATAAGGCGATAGATTTTTTGAAATCAGAAGGCGTTGATTCAAAAGATATCAAGACCTCTAACTACAGCGTTGATCCCCGATATCAATATTCTTCCTGTCCCCGTGACGGAGGAATCTGTCCTCCTCCCCAAATCGTGGGATATACCATTACCCAGAGCGTGGACGTGAAAGTCAGAGATTTTTCCAAGATTGGAGACGCGCTCTCGGGTGTCGTAAAGAATGGGGCCAACACGGTTTCTCAGTTTGTTTTCACGCTTGATAATCCCGAAAACGCTAAGACTGATGCGAGAGCGGACGCCATCTTGAAAGCTAAGAAAAAAGCCGAACAAATTTCCGACGAGGGAGGGTTTAGTATAGGACGCCTTCTTTCAATCAGCGAGAGCGGGAGCAATCCTCCCATGCCCTATTACGCCCTAAAAGCCATAGGAGGGGCTTCTAGGGACGAATCGGTTCCTGCTCCTCAACTTGAGGCGGGATCGCGGGACGTGAATGTAACCGTTACGCTCACGTATGAGATAAAATAGAGGGGTTCTCTCGTATCACTTCTCATTTCTTATGCCAAAGAGATTTATTGTTATCGTTATCATAGCGGGTATCATAGGGGGCGTTGTCGGTTCCGTGTTTTCCGCGAATTCCGCGAAGGCGAATTTTTTCGACTCCATCTTTCATTTTCTAAAGAACGAAATTGCCGCCCCGCTTTCGGGAAACGCGACG